>CANLQR010000489.1 GCA_947492135.1 Deltaproteobacteria bacterium
CAGCGCCACCAGCGAACCACTCGCCGCGCGCGCTCATCATCGTCGCTGCAAGAGATTGTCTCGAGTCGCGCGGCCCTAACGGTGCGATCGCAGCGAACGCGAGAATCTCAACAGCCCGGTGCCATCGCGTCGAAGCAGCAAGGGTCGGAGGGCGCGAATGGATCACAGCACTGGGCCAGCACACAGCAAGGACTGTCGGGCTCGTAGCAGCACGGATCCTCGGCGACGTGCGGGGTGCAGCACGGCGTGCCCATCGCTTCGAGGAGGCAGCAACTCGAGGCCGGTGCGAGACAGCACACCCCGGCAGGGTCGATGCAGCACGCCGACTCCGGATCGATGCAGCACGCCGACATCGCATCTTCGCAGCATGCCGAACTCGGATCTTCGCAGCATGCCGAACTCGGATCTTCGCAGCACGCCGACATCGGATCTTCGCAGCACGCCGAACTCGGATCGACGCAGCACGGCTCCTCGGGCGACACGCAACATGGCTGCTCGGGCTCCAGACAGCACGGGTCGCCACAGCAGGGATCGCCGCAGCACGGGTCGCCGCAGCAAGGGTCGCCACAGCACATCGCGGGGTCTCGACAGCAAGGCACGACGCCAGGTGGACAGCAGGCTGCGTTGAAGGGATCGCCGCAGCACTCCCCACCCTCCGAACAGCACCAGGGATGTCCAGGCCCAGCGGCGCAGCACGCCGGATCGCCCGGCGCGACGCAGCAGCTCGGGTCGTCGAGCTCGCCACAGCACCACGCATCGAGCACCGGGTCGCAGCACCACGGGTTACCGGGAGTGAGGCAGCACCCTGGATCGCCGGGCTGCACGCAGCACGTCGGATCGCCGGCGCAGTCGTCGGAGGTGTCCTCGGTCGGCGGCAGGTCAGGAGGATTGCAGGGAGCCGAACACCCCGACGGATCGCCGTCGTCACTGGCGCTGGGACCACTGGCCGACGCTGGCGGCTCGTCGACCGGCGGCACCACGAACAGTTGCTCGGTACCGCAGGCGCCGAGCCCGACGACCCAAGCCACGAGCCGAATGGTCGGAACGGGCAACCTCATGGTGTCGCGGTCGACGTGAACCACCGATCCGCGTGCTGACGATACGCGCCAGCAGGGAATCGATCCACGTAGCCGCGCCAACACGCGGCTTTGTCGGCCACGGCCGCTGTCCGACAAAGGCCAGCGTGCGCGTCATCAGCGAAGCGCCCCGCGGGGAACTTGGCGAGGTAGCCATCCCACAAGGCGCGTTGCACCGCCGTCCCCTGCCCTCGCGCGAGCGAGAACCGCTCTGCGTACGCGATCTCGACCAACGGATGTCGGCGCCCTCGCGCGATGATCCGACCGTAGAGTTCGTCGGCCGCGATCCGGTCGCCGCGCGCATGGGCAGCCTGGGCCTCGGTGTCCAGGCGCCGCAGGGCGGCATCGGCCGGAACCTTTGCAACACCCGCGCGTGGGACAGCCGGTGCGCCGCGCGTCGACTCGGACTGCAGCTCGGCGGGCTGGGTCTCCATCGGTACCGCCGGCAAAGTCGCGGGCATCTCGGGCGTCGGAGGTGTCGCCACGCGACCCTGCGGGGGCGGACGGCGGACCGGGCGTGCGGGCACAGCCGGATCGATGTGCGCAGCGTCGTGGACGACCGGACCATCACGCACGGCCGAGACCGACTGCGTGGATCCGGCTCGCTCGGCGCTGCGCCGCGCGTTCCAGCTCTCGAGCCAATCGAGACCAACGACCATGGCCGCTGCCGCCGCGACGGCGCTGATCCCCGCGATCCATCGGCGGGTGTGCGCGGCCCTGCGCTGGCTCTCTAGCCTCGTCAGGAGGCCACATGGAGGCGCACCGAGTTGCTCCCGGCGGATGATGTCGCGCGCGGCCTCGGCTCGCAGTACCTCGAGGAATTCGTCGAGGTCATCGGGTTCGGAGGCGAGCGCACCGGCTCGGGCGACCGCTGTCAACTTGCCCGCGCGCTCGATGTCCTCGGTGGCAACCGCGCGAGGATCGATGTGGTGCGCGCGTGCAACGATCGCCGCGAACGAGGGCGGAACCATGGCGGCGGCATCCACCACCGCGCGATGGTCCTCCTCGTCGAGCGCACCATCGAGAGCGTGCTCGACGGGATCGAACGGTGGAGGCATCCGCGTGCTCATGCCGGACTCCCCTCGGGGCCCGCCAGCCAGCCACGACGCCTGAGTTCCTCGCGGATCCGCGTGCGCGCACGATTCACCCGCACGGCGAGGTTCTCGGCGGTGATCCCCAGGCGTTGCGCGGCCTCCGACGTCGACAGACCCTGAAGCTCGCGCATCACAAACGCCTCACGCCAGCGCGCGGGCAGGTCTTCGAGCACAGCCCCGAGCGCACGACCACGCTCCCGCCGCAGATGCGCGCTGTGGGGATCAGACCCACCGACAGGACCTACGCGCAGGGTCTGCTCGAACCTCTCGTGGGCGCGGGCGGCGTTGCGCTGCTTCCGCCAGAACTTGCGCACCACGTTGAGGGCGATTCCGTGCAGCCAGCCAGTGACCGGCCGCGTCGGATCGAAGCGCGCGTGGCAGGCCATGGCCTGAGCAAACGTCTCCTGCGCGAGCTCCTCGGCGAGGGCCGCATCGCCCGCGAGGTAGCGCAGCTGGCGGTAGACACCCATGTAGTGGTGTTCGTAGAGACGCGCCCACGCCTGGACATCGCCGCGTTGTGCGGCGGCGAGCACCTCGGCGCCCAGGCGCGCGTCGCCGGGGTCCTGCACCGGTTCGGGTGCAGATTCGACGAATCGCAGGTGGGGCGGACGCGTCGCCATCGGGTCAGTTTCGGGTCGGGCGCGGGGCAAGGCTCTCTTGCCCCCACGCCTCTTGGGATAACACGCCCGCGCGCCCCGCGGCCACGCCTACGGGTTTGGAATCCACAGCCGCACGTTGCGGTCCGCGGGCAGGCCCTCGCCGGTGCTCTGCCAGCCCGAGGTGTGATCCGTGACCCCCCGCAGCCGACCTTCGGCGGCCAGCTCGTCGTCGTCGAAGGCGATATCGAGCGCGATCGAGGCCAGGCTGAGAAACCCGTTGCCTTCGTCGCGGATCTCGAAGATCCGCATCTGGTGGGGGTGGTCCGCGACCGCCGAAGTGGTCACCTCCCAGTAGGCGTGACCGCCGGTCGGCTCGATCGGGAACACACGATGCACATGCGAGTGCCCACACAGATGGGCGATGACGTTGTCGTACTCGCCGAGCAGGGCCTGGAAGTCGGCGGTGGTGATCGCGTCGTCTTGGACGGTCCCGCCCAGGCCTCCACCGTCCGACAACGAGGTCGATGCGTGGTGCGACGCCAGCAGCACGCGCACGCCGTCGTCGATCGCGGCATCGAGCGCCGGTCGCAGGAACATGTCGACCTGAGCGTCGCGAATCAGCCCCTCGGATCCCCCGGTGGAGCCCGCGGTGTCGATCACGATGAAGCGGATATCGGTTTGGCCGACGTCGAAGGTGTAGTTCGCCCGGCCGCTGTCGACCGTCGCCTGGTCGATGCCATGGCCATCACCGTGGCCCAGGACCATGCCCAGCAGCGTGGTCCCGTCGAGGAGCGCTCGGCTCGGATCGGCCGGCACTGGGCCCGTTGCTTGGGGTCCACCGGGCAGCGACCAGTCGCGCGTGGCACCGCTGACGTCTTCACCCAAGGCATCGTCCTCGCGCCCCGCGATCGCGAAGTTGCCTTGGACAAGCACATCGTGGTTGCCCATCACCCAGAACCACGGAACGTCGAGGCCGACCGGCGCGAACGGATCCTTCGGATCGTTGGCCTCGCCCGGAACCGGATCATCGTCGATCGCCGAGTCGCACTCGACGACCGGCGCGCCATCGAGGATGTCGAGAAACCATTGGACCTCGTTGGTCTGCGCGCTGTCGGCGTTGTCGCCACCGAGCACGACGAAGTCGACAGGGTCATCCGCGTTCACTGCGTTGACCGTGCGGGCGGCGGCGTTGACCATGTGGCAGGCGTACGCCTCTTGCGGCCGAAACGCCCCGGAGGTCGCCCCGGCGCTATCAAAGCCCAACAGGCGCGTGGGCGACTCGTCGTCGGCCAGCTGGGTGTCGACCAGGTGCACGAAACGCGTGATGCGAGCCGCCGCGGCCCCGGGTGCCGGAGCCTCGCTGCCGTCGAGTGTGACATCGACGATCGGCTCGCCCGCAACCTCGTCCTCATCACCAAACCCGTCGGAGATCATCTGCTCGAGCTGCACTGGATCGCGGGGGTCGTTGAGCGGCTCGGGCTCGATCGCGCGCACGGGCACGCGACGCACGTCGGTGGTCAGCTCGACACCGGCCAGCGGAGGCAGTGGATCGGGGTAGTCGACCTCGCCGGTGCTGCTGCTGGTGCCCGAGGTGTCGGCGACACCGGTGGACGACGTGTCCGCAACCGTCGAGCCGACGCTGGTGCTGGTGTCGTCGGGTGACGTGCCCGCGGTGCCGCCACCATCCCCGGCGCCGTCGTCACCGCCACACGCGCCCGCAATCACCAGGGTTCCGAGAAGACCGACAAGGCCACGATGCATGACCAGAGCCTAGCCGCCGCCTGAGGGAATGTCACACGTTGGTAACGCGCGTGACCAGGGCGTTACTCGCCGCGCGTAGGTGCCGCTCGAACTCTACCACTGGCACAAAACTCAGCGCGCCTGAGCTCGCGGACCTGCTGGGCATCGCGGAGCGGGCCGTCCGCAGTCGATTGCACCGCGCGATCGCAGCACCGCTCGAGTTCGTCGCCGAGCAGACGCTCGAGCTTGCGTTGCCGGTCTCGAGATCGGCCGACTTCGTGGGCTGGGCTCAGGAGCTGGAGAAGATCGCCGGCTACGTCGGCGGTCGCCGTACGCTGCCCGCACCTCGCGATCGCGGCCCGCATGGGCCCGGTAGGCCAGCGAATTCCCGCGAGTACGTGTCGGTCCACGGGCCGACTTGGCGGCGCCGCTGATTAACGTGACCCTGCATGCGGGCGGGTCGTTGGCTCGACCCGTCCAATCACCTGCTTCCTTGGAGAATCCGCATGTCTAGCAATATCCACTCGCTCATCGCTCGTTCCGCCCTCGGCCTCGCGCTCGCCGGATGTCCCTCCTCTGACGACAGCGGCGGCACCGATGCCGCGAGTGGCTCGTCGTCAGGCGGCACGGCCGACACCAACCCGACGACGTCGATGACCGACGCCTCGGCCACGATGACGACCGACGCCTCGGCCACGATGACGACCACCGCCGACACGACCGACCCGACCGACCCGACCGACCCGACGACCACCACCGACCCGACCGATCCCACCGACGCGACGACCACCACCACCGATCCCGACACCGGGACTGGAACCGGGTCGGAGACGGGTGCCGCTGGCGTGTGCGATGCGGACCCGCAGGGCGACCCGTGCAACGAGTGCGTCAAGGCGAGCTGCTGCGCGGAGCTCGAGACCTGCGACGCCGATCCCGACTGCGCGTGCGTGCTCGACTGCCTCGCCGAACTCATGGATCCCGGCTTCGCCGAGGCGATGGGCTGCGCGACGGATTGCGGCGCGGACTTCTTGGCGGTCGCGCTCCCGCTGCAGGCGATCGACGGCTGCCGCATGCAGATGTGCGGCAACGAGTGCGCTTGAGCCGGTCGGCCGGCACCGAGTAAGCCCGGGCCGCCGCGTCAGTCCACGCGCGGCGGTCGGGCGTCGAAGAAACGCTCACAGCGCGTGGGCGCCCGCTGTCGGGGGCGACTTGCGATGGTGCTACAGGTTGGTCGCGAGCATGTCGAGCAGCCGCGCCCGTGCGCGCTCGGCCTGGGTCTGGTCGTACACCGGCGAGTCTGTGACGCACCAGCCGTGCTGCGCCGGATAGACCTCGATCTCGGCGGTCAGGTGGGCAGCCTCGGCGGCCTTGCGCAAGGTGTCCTTGGTGTCGGGGGCGCGCTCGTCATCGTTGGCCGCGATGCAGATGAGGGCCGCGACCTTGGTGCGCGCGAGGAGCCTGTGCGGGCTGTCGGCTTCCTCGGTGACGAGGCCACCGCCGTGGAACGAGCCGATCACGCCGATGCGCTCGGGCGCGGCCGCGGCCGTGCGCGCGGTGAACGGTCCACCCATGCAATAGCCGGTGGTGCCGATCTTGCGCGTG
>CANLQR010000490.1 GCA_947492135.1 Deltaproteobacteria bacterium
CCCCACCATCACGCCGAGCGCGAAGACGAAGCAGCCGACGACCGACAGCCCAAAGAAGAGAAAAAAGATCTGCCGGTTGTCGAGCGATAGCTCGACCTTGTCTTTCCACTTGTGCATCTCTCGCATGACGACCTCTTTGGCGGAGCCTGGGCCCAAGGTGAACAAGCCCGACGATCGGCGCAACAAATCGACGAAGTTGGACGGTCAGCAGTCGCGACGCGAAGATCGATCGATCGATCCGCAACGCGATCACGGCGAGCCGTACACGACCGACCAGCGCACGCGTACCAGACACAGCCGCGCGCAACTTGGTTGGGCGATCACTGCACGATCCGCAAATGCGGCGCAGGATCACGCAGCGGTATCGGCGTCTTGCGTTCAGGCGTCACGCCGGCAGGATTGGTCCCGTGGCGAACGATCTCGCTCGTCGGCGGATACGACAGCTCGCGCTGTTCCTCCCGCAACAACTCGCCGGCCTGATAGATCTTGCGCGTACGCTTGACCTTGAAGCCCCTCATTCCGCGTTGAGATATCACTTCCGATCCCGCCAGCAAACTGCTGTCATTCCTCCAGATTTTTCCGTGCGGAACGACCTCGACGAGTTCTCGCTCGAACGCGACCTGCCAGGGCCGACGAGCACCCAAAATCTCGGCGTGCACTTTGCCTTGCCGCACGACCATCTGCATCACGATCGGAAAGTCGAACGGGTTGCGAACGCGCAGATCGACGTCCGGCCACACCACCGTCGCGTCGAGTCCCATGTCGACGTAGCCGCTGGGTCGACTGTGCGGTCGGTTCTCGACGATGTCGAGGCCCGCGAAGAATGCGGCTCCGTACAACGTCGAGCTGATCTGGCAGATGCCGCCGCCGAGCACGTCGACGAGCTCGCCACCGGTGATCCCACCGCCGTATCGGAAACCGTTCTCAGCGGAGCGCGGACCGACCACGTCGTTGAACGAGAAGGTCTCGCCGGGCAACAGCACGAAGCCTGCGAGCTTGGTGGCTCCAACCTTGAGGTTGAAGACCCGGTCGGCTTCTTTGGCGTCGAGCGAGTACGGCGTGTCGAAGGAACCGATCACCGTCCCGATGTCGAGTTCGGCGAACGCAGCGAGCGGATCTTCGTCGACCGGAGGTTTGTGTTGGACGGGCAGATCGATGGAGCTCGTCCCTGCGGCCAAGCCAATGGCGACCGCCGAGAGTGCGTCGTGGGGGAGCAACGCGGTGCCGAGCTGCGCTGACTCGACGCGGCGACGCTCGAGGTCGAGTCGGGTGGGCAGCGACGGCCGATCGACCGAGGGCGCGAGCTCGATGAGCGCCGCGAGGGCACGAGCATCATCAAAGCGATAGCCGATCGGGACGTCGATTCCTGAGCGCTGGGCGTGCAGGCGCACCTGGAGGTCGTCGATCGGGTCGCCGGTGCGACCGATCCCTTCGAGCTGGCCAAGTGCGACCTCCGGATCCGCCACCGCACCCAAGGCGCGGGGGGAGCTGAAAAACTCGACACCGCCGGCGGTCAGTCGCGTGGGTCGATCGAGCGTGGTCTGCGCCGCTGCGCTCGCGACCGCGAAGGTCGAACCCGCGTCGAGTCCACCGACCGCGAACCCGCCGACCTTTACCCCCGCGATCGGGTGTCGCTGGGCGAGGGTGCGGCGATAGCCGCTGGCTGCCGCCCCCACGGCGAGCGCGAGCGCGACCAGCATGGCGGTGCCCTCGAGACGCGCGAGACCCCTGCCCCATCGTGACCGCGGGTCAGCGGGTGTACGACCGGGTCGTAGCGTGTCGGGGGCTGGACCTTGCTCCGCGCGCACCGGGGCCGACGGCTCCAGCGGTGCCGCCGCGGTGCGCCGCCGCAACGCGATTTCTACCATCGTCGGTCGCGACCCTAGGCCGGCCCCGCCGGTCGTCGCAAGAAACCCACGAAGTTGGCCCCGCGACCGCCGGAACTCTCGGCCGGCCCAGGCGTCCTGGAATCACGTTATGACTCTTCGAGTGTCACAGTCCGATCCCCCGCACACCCTGCAGGTGACCGAGACGCGGCGCCAACCGCTGTGGCCCAGGCTGTTTTCGTTCGCCGTGATGGCCAACGCCGCGGCCTTGGTCCTGGCCGTGTGGGTCGCCCGTCTGCTGCGTGCGGTGCCGGAGACCGACTCGACCGAACAATGGCTGAGGGCCGCGTACTACGGCGGAATCGCCCTGGCAGCGATCTTCGACGGTTTCTTGTTGGACGAACTGCTGTTCCGAGGCGCCTTTCGCCGCACCCATCTCGTCGGCCGCGTGCCGGGTTTTGCCAAGCGCGACGAGGATGTCGACGACATCGCGGTCTCGCTGCAGCGCTCGACGTGGAGTTTCCCGTTCTTGTTGCTGGCCTCCGGGCTGGTGACCAGCATCGCGCTCAATGTGGTCACCCGCGACCTCGACGGCTACTACCGCAATCTCGGCGTGCACTTGGGTGCGGTCGCGCGCGGTGATGCGCCCCGACAGATCGAGGGGATCCGCCAGCTGTCGATCCGCCGCGCGCCGGAGATTCTGCCGGCGCTGCGCCGAACCTTGGCCGCTGGCGGCGAGGCTGCGCCGTGGGCAGCGTGGGCGATCGGGCGGCATCGAGATCAGCAGAATCGGCGGCCCTTGATCGCGCCGTTGGTGGCCGCCGTGCGCGAAGGCGACCCCGCCGTGCGTCGAGAGGCAGCGATCGCCTTGGGGCGCCTGCAGCAGCGCTCGATGGTGGGCGCGACGCAAGAAGAGCTGCGTCGCGATCTCGACCGCGACGCGGGGATCGATATCCGCCTCCTCTACGCGCTGGGCGCAGTCCAGGTGACGAGCTCCAAGGACCTGCTGGCGGAGGTTCTGACGCGCGGCGATGCCCCCGCCCAGCGCATCGCCGCGTGGGCGATCGCCCAGCACCGCGACCAGCGCGGGGCCAAGGATTTCGCGAAACTGCTCGAGGACCGCCTGGTCACGGCCGACGTCGAGCTCCGCTGCGCTCTGGTTCACTCGTTGGGCATCTTCGCCCACGAGCACTCCAATCTGGCGCTGGTCCGCGCCTACGACGACTCGACGGAGGCCGAACTGGCCTTCGGCTGCCCACGGGTGAGCATCCCGATGAGCCCCGACGGCAAGGAAGACTTCGAGGAAATTCTGATGCCCGAGGACACCCTGGCGCTCAAGATCCTCGCCAGCATGGGTTCGATGCGCGCGACCTCGCCGGAGATCCGAGCGGTCGTCGAGCCCTGGCTGGAGAAGCGCGTCGCCGACACCACCGCGACGCTGTTCATCCAGGAAGGCGCGAAGGTCTTGCTGGCGGGCATCCGCGAAGGCCGAAACGACTCGACCCGTCCCAGCGTCGAAGAAGCCTTCGATCAATGAAGCTTTGACCGTCGATCCAGTGCTATCGTGGCCCTCGGGTGGAGCTACTCGAGCCCGGTACGGAGATCGACGCCCAAGGCCTGAGGGTCGGCGAAACCCTCGGTGGGGTGCTGCGAATCGACCAGCGCCTTGGTGACGCCCCCCATGGCGATCGGTATCGCGGGCACTTCGAGTCGCAGCCGGTCTTGGTGACCTTCATCGACCCGGTGCTGGCGGCCCAGGCCGACATGCGGTCATGGTTGCTCCGAAACATCGCGCGTGCCGCTACGGTCGAGCACCGCAATCTTCTTGCGCAGCACGGCACCTTCATCCAAGGGCGCAAGTGTTTCGTGGTTCAAGCCCACCCCGACGGTCAGACGGCTCGGCAGCTGCTCGTCGATCGTGCAGCGCGCGGAAAGCTGATGGATCGCGACACCGCCCAGACCATCGTGGGGCACGTGTGCAACGCACTGTCAGCGCTACACCAGGTGGCAGTGCACGGGAATGTCACCGTCGACACCGTGTGGGTCACGGGCTCTGGTCGGGTCTTGCTGAGCGATCCTGGGGTCGGAGCGTTGGTCGCAAACATGCGACGCTTCGAGCGCCTGCATTCGACCGGCCGGCTTCCCAACGTCGCGCCGGAGCAGATGCTCGCGCCGCCGCCGATGTCCCCCGGAACCGACGTGTTCGGCGTCGCGACGCTGATGCTCGAGCTCGCGACGGGCCGAGCACTTCCCGAGGCAGGCATCCCGGTGCGGGCGCTGGGCTTGTTCGGTCCCGAGGACCTGGTGTTGTGCCTCGAGCGTGCCACTGCACCCGACGTTGGTGCCCGACCGCCCGATGTGCTGACCTTCAAGGCCGAGCTTGCGGATGCGCTGGGCGGCGACGCGCCTCTGGATCTCCGGGCGCCCGAGCGCCAGCCGGCTCGGGCACGGCCGGTGATTTCGATCGCGGATCCACGGATGCACAGCGGGCTCGAACCCCCGCGGGCATCACCACCGCCACCACCGCCACCACGCACCCCGCCGCCGATGCCGGGCCTCACGGCGCCCAGCGGAATGCCGATGATGATGCCCGGTGCCGTTCCCGCGGGGATGATCATCCCCGCGGGCTATAGCGTGATCGGCGTGCCCATGGCGGGGCCCGGAGGCGTGCCCACGATGGTGCCGGTGCTCATCGGCACGCCCACCGCGGCCGCCGTCGCACCTGCGGCCCCGGCCAGCTCGCCCAGCACTCGCGCGCGGGCTTCGGCTGCAGCATCGCGAGGCAGCGACGCCATGCGCGAGTTCGATCTCGCGACCCGCCGAATCGCGGACTCGATGCCGACCGACGCGCTCGCGGATCTGACCGAAGACGTCTCCCAGAGTTCGACGCGGTTGGCGTCGGAACTCGTCGAGGGCAGCAACTCGAGCGCCAGCGCATCGTCGCTACGACTCGACGTGCGTTCGATGGAGGAGGCCACCGACCGCCTCGAAACCCTCGACGCCAGCGACGACGGCCATGAACACCGCGCGCCGCCGCCCCACGCGGCCCAGGCTGACGGCGGATTCTTCTCGTCGTTCGCGATGACGGAGCTCGAGCAGGAAGCTCCTCCCTCCACGCTTCGGCGACCGGCGGTCGCGCTCGACGAGGACGACATGGAAGCGCCTCCTCGGAGCTACACGCTCTTGGGCGACCAGGGCCCCCGCGGCGAGCACAGCCTTGCTGCCCTGGTGACGATGGTGCGCCAAGGCAAGTTGACCGCCACGGACTCGCTGATCCACCCGCTCACACAAAAGCGCATCCGGGTCATCGACGTCGCCGATTTGCGGGTGGAACTCGGCAATGCCCCCAATGCGGCGGCCCTGCGCCTGGCCTCGCCGGCAATGCCAGTCGCCCAGCGCCCCATGCTCGTGCAGCAGAGCAAGGGTTTCGGCGGCACGCTGTTGTGGATCGCGCTCGTCGCGATCGGTTTTACCGCGGTGGGGGTCGTGCTGTGGTGGCGCTCGAGCGGTGGCTGATCGTTGGGTTCGTCGCTGGGCTTGCAGGTGGTTGCGCGCACGACTCCGCGACGCTTGGCCGAGCGGCGCTCGCCCGGGGCGACACCCGGCAGGCGGTGCGTCACCTCGAGATCGCGCTGCGCAGCGATGACGATGTCGCGCTCTGGCTCGACCTGGCGCGAGCCCAGCAGCGCGCCGGCAACGTCGACGCCGCCTACGATGCGATCGTCGAGGCCGCCGAGCGATCGCCCGAAGCGCCGAGCGTCGTGCTCGTTCGTGCGCAGCTCCGCCTGGCCCGCTCGGATCGCCAGGGGGCGTTGGGCGATGCGGTGTGGCTGGCCGGGCGACTGCGCGACGCCGGTGATCTGGAGCGGCTCGCGATCGTGCTGGTGCGGCTCGGCCAGGCCGACGCGGCACTCGATGCCGGGCGGCAAGCCGTCGAGCGCAGCGGCGGCACCGCGGATGCCTATGCAAACCTCGCCGTGCTCGCGGTCGAGTTGCGTCGACTCGACCTCGCGGCGGGAACGCTGCGCGAGGGCCGTGCCCGGCATCCGCGCAACGTTCCGCTCGCCGAGACCGAGGCTGCGCTGTTGCTGACGCTGGGCGATCTGTCCGCGGCCCGAACGGCCTACACCGACTTGCTCGAGCGGCACGATCGGCCCGGCCTCATCCATCTGGCGCTGGCTCTGATCGAGCACGAACTCGGTTCACTCGACTCGGCGCTCGAGCACGCCCGCGCTGCCGTCGCGGCCGAGGGCGACTCGCGTGCGGA
>CANLQR010000491.1 GCA_947492135.1 Deltaproteobacteria bacterium
GCGAATCGGCGACGGCACTCCGGCCCGCGCGAGCAGCAGCTCGATCGTTCGTGCCGCCGCCGACGCATCGACCATCGCGCGCACCGCAGCGACCGCCGAGCCGGCACCGCAGCCCTTGATCGGCCCGTCGTACGCATCGAGCACGGCGCGGACGCGATGCGACGGTTGCCGCAGCACGTGCTCGACCGCGGCGAGGTCGGAGGCATCGATCGCGCGTGCGAGCCGCTGTGCCCACACCTTCGCCATCACGTCCTGCTCGCCCGTGCACATCACGGTGAACGGCCCCACGGGAACATCGTCGAGACGCGCGCGACCCTGCCTGTCCGTGCGACCGCGGCGTGCAACGCCCGATTCGCTTTGCCACTCGAATGCCGCCTCGGGGCACGGATCGCCGCCGCGTTCGCGCACCGACAGCACGAGAAAGGTCCGGCGCTCGGGCGTGACGTAGCGCAGGCCCACCCGCGAGTCCGGTGCGTAGACCTCGTCCGCGTGACCACTGGGAGCAAGCGTCGGCACGGCGGCATCGGGTCGGAAGATCAGGATCTCGACGCGCCTCTCGGCAACGTCGGGCAACACCAGGTGCCCGAGCGCGCTCCGTGGCCACTTTTCACCCGCGGCACCGACGTGCTGGGTCCGGGCTTCGATCTGAGCGCCGAGCTGCGCTGCCTCGTCCGCGCTGCAGTCGAGGTCTTGCGCGATCGCGGCGCGCATCACATCGAACACCCGGCCCCAGTCCTCGCGCCTTGGCGCGCCCTGCAGCGCATCGTCCCTCGGCACCTCCGCGCCGAGCATGGCCGCGGCTCCCCTGCGGAACTCCGGCAGCGCCTGCTTGGTCTTCGGACCATAGATGTCCGAGAGCTCCCCGGTGTCGCACGGCCACCCGAAACGCCGCTCGGCCCACGCCAGCGCGTGCTTGAGGTCGACGAGCTCGGCGGCCGCATCGCAGAGGGCGAGAAAGTCCTCGCGACGGCCGTGGAGCAGCGCGGCGACGCCGAGCGCACGCTGTTGTGAGAGCACATGGTTGTGGCTGGCCTGGCCGCTCTCGTCGGCGTGGCCGACGACGACGACGAGATCGTCCGGGTGCGCACGAAGGTGTCGCAGCACTTGTGAGAGCTCGCCGATGCCGGTCGTCGACTCGCGTTGTCCCTCGGGAAGCGAGGGAAATCCCGCGCGCAGGATTGCCGAGTCGAGGCCGAATCGATCGCAGGTGAACACGAGGGCGTCGACCGTCGGCGCCACGACGCTGGGCGACGTCGCGGGATCGGTCGCGGCGACGCGCGGGACCCCCGGCACAGGCCGGGAAGGCGCATCGATGTCACCGTGCTTGGGCCGCAGCTCTGCGAGCATCGGTAGGTCATCCCACGCGACCACCTCATCGCCTGAGCTCCACAACGGCCTCCCGGGCGGCGGCGGTACGCCGAGATCGACCACGACGAGGTCGCGTGACGTCGACCAACCGTCGTCCATTGCCCTGGTCATCGCCAACCTGCCGCGGGGCTCCTCGCGCAGCGCCCGCTCTCGCCAGGTGTTCGCGCCGGCCTCGAGCGGCCGCACGGCGTGCTGAGGCACCAGGAGGATCACGCGTCCCGAGCGGGTGCGGAATCGGAAGGTCTCGGTCATGCGACAATCGCCGCCGTCGCCGTCGTCGGCAGTCGTTGCGAACGCAGACCCACCGCATGATCGTCTAGCCCGGCCCCACGATCGCGTCAACCCAACGGCCGTCGCTCCTTTGGAGTTTTGTGCCCTACGAGGACATGTCGACCCCGGTGATCGCCGCGAGCGCGGCAGCGAACGCATCGAGTGCATCGAGTCCGTGGGCCAGCTCGTGCCACAGTCGCTCGAGCTCCACGCTCGCGTAGCCGTGCGCGATGCGGTTGCGCAGGCGCGCGCCCTCACCGAGCGTCTTTGCTAGGTCGGCAGCGATGATGCCCGCAGCGGCGAGCCGAGTGAACGCATCGGCATTCGACGTGGGCACGCCGAGATCGCGAGAAACCGCCACATGAAAGGCGCAGTCGACGGCCTCTTGCAACGCAATCATCACACTGAGCAAAAGCGCATCCTGACGATCCTCGTCCGCAGCGAGTTCGGCGAACTCGCTGCCACGCCGCCGCCGCGCGCGCGCCACGTGACGTCGTAGCTCGCCGAGCTTGTGTAGCAGCAGCTCCGGATCGGTCACGGCGCCACTCCTTGGAGGAGGCGCCGCTGTTGCAGGGCGAGGGCTGTCTGGAAGGTCTCGGCGAGCTCGTCGTGCTCGATGGCAATCGCGATGCGTAGTCGAGTCCACGCGGCGGCGTCGATCGCCGACAATAACTCGCCGTCCCGAACCACGCGCCAGCGCAGCGGTGGTGGTGCGCGGTCGAGGTCGACGATGTCCACGTCGCGGCCAAGCGAGCGCTCGAGCCGCTGCTGCAGGGCGAGCTCCTCGGCCAGCGTGGCGGGCTCACCCCGCCAGAGGATCGCGATGTCGACGTCGCTATCGGGCCGCGACGTGCCACGCGCCCACGATCCGAACACGACCGCCAGCGCGATCGCCGGCTCGCGCTCGACCGCGGCGCGGATCGGGGCAAGCAGATCGGTGGACGCCGCGCTCACTGGTAAACCTCAACTCGCGGGACAGGGCACTCGCGCGCGGCCCTCTCGCCGATCTTCGCGACGCACCACATCACCGAGCCTAGCACGACGGCCGGGTGGGTCGCGACCCGCGAGGACGTCGACAACGAGAGCCGGACTCGACCATCGGGTAGCTCGACCACCGCAGGGCAAACCATGGGCGCAGTAGGTACCTGCACCTTGGCTCGGTGCGCGGCGCGGGCGGAACGATCACCTTGCCGACGCTGCGGGCGAGAGAGTCCGTCCCGGGCGTGCCGCGGCGGGCCCAGGGAAGCGCGTCCAACGGGCTCAGCAGGGCCGCCGCGGTCGTTCGCGCGAGCGCTCGTGTGCCGCGGGGGAGTCGAAGCCCTTGGCGGTCGAGTGCGCCCAGGTCTCGTGGATGGACTCCGCGGCGTCGGAGGTCTGGCAGGCGGTGTCGCCGTGATCGACGTCGACCTTGCCGATGCGCTTCGCGGTGACCAGTGCCGTCTTGCGCAGCCCCGCGCTGCGCAAGCCGATGCTAATGACGGCCAGGTTCATGACCTCGCGTTCGGGGCTGGGCGCTGCGTGGATCGTCCGCTCGATCTCTGCGAGGCGCGTCGCGAAGAACGCGTCAGGCGTGGCCTCGTCGCGCTGGGCCAGCTGAGCGAGCAGCGTCCAGCCGGCGACGCGGAGCCGGGTGTCCTTGGAGCCCAACCACTTGTCGGCCTTCGCGATCCCGTGCGGGGTCTCGGCGGCGAGCATGGCGGCGTAGCCCCCGGAAACGTGCCTCGCCGACCCGTCGCGCGCCCAGCGGTCGAGCTCGGCTGACGTCAACCGGGCGGGCTCGACAATCTTGACCGCGAGATTGCGCGCGTCGAGGTTGCCCGTGTCCCATAGCGCGAGCGCCAACTCGTGATCGATCTTGATGCGCTTGGTCAGCACCTTGAGCGTGGCGAAGCTGACGCCGAACATCGGCTCGGTGGCGCCGTGACGCGCATAGGTCTTTCGCGTTTGCGCCGAACCAGCGGCCTCGAGGGCCGCCATCACCTCGGCAAGGCTCATCCTCGCGGGCGCTACGTTCTTGGACGGGGACGCGGTGGGCTTTGTTGGGGTTTTCTTCACCATGTTGCAGCTCGCTCGGTTGTCATGCGGGCGATCACGTTGGGGGTCGTCGTCACAAGGCGGGGGCTACTCGGGGCACCGCGCGACCACGGGGTCGGGCAGCTCCCCGGTGGCGGTGACCGGCGTGAAGGCGAACGTCGAGCCGGTCAGGTCGAGCTGGAGCGGCGTGGTGACGGAGCCCGTGACCTCGCCGCACCACAGGTCGCTGGCAGAGGCGACCCCGTCGAGTGCGAGCGTCGTGTTGATGTCGCTGCCGGTGATGGGGTTCGCTGCGCCGGGCACGTAGACCTGCCCGAGGTCGAGGGTGAACGTGTTGTCGGGGCCGGGGGTCGCGGTGACGACCCGCGGCTCGCCGGTCGGCTCGCGCGGGGAGGTCGTGCTCAGGGGGTCCAACGACAGCGGCTGCAGCACGATCGTGAGCTCGCCGGTGTCGAGGTCCTGCACGACCGTGGCCCGCCACTGTAGCGGGGTCTCGGGGGCGATCACGGCCGCGACCGCGAACAGGTAGGCACCGCTCAAATCTAAGCGTGGCTCCGGGATCGGCGTACCGGTGGCGACGTCGTCGGGGCCGGTCGCCGGATCTCCGTTGTCGATGCCCGTCGAACCACCGCCGGATTCGTCCGCGGATCCGCGACCGTCGACGTCGCCGACGACGGGACCACACGCGAGTGAGAACACCACGATCCACCACCTACGGTATGCCATGGGAGTAGGATAGCGCGTCGCCGTGGGCGGGCCAAGCGCGACCCGAGACTGCGAGAGCCGTCGCGCGTCGCCGCAGCGCCACGCGTCCATGGATCGCACCTGCCGCGCAAGAACAGGCATCATGCGCGTGTGGACTTCGTGCAGCTCATCACGATGATCGTCGAAGACTACGATCCCGCGATCGCGTTCTTCGTCGACGTCCTTGGCTTTGAGCTCGCGCAGGACTCGCCCTCGCTCACGAACGACGGCCGGCCGAAGCGCTGGGTCGTCGTGCGACCGCCCGGTGCCCAGACCGGTCTGTTGCTTGCGCGGGCCGACGGGCCCGGGCAACTCCCGGCCGTGGGCGCACAGTTTGCTGGACGTGTGGGGTGGTTCCTACACGTCGACGACTTCGAGACCAGGGTCGAGCGCATGCGTGCTGCGGGCGTGGAGTTCGTGACCACGCCGCGGACCGAGCCCTATGGTCGCGTGGTGGTGTTCGTCGACATTGCCGGCAATCGCTGGGACCTGCTGGGTCCCCCAGCACCTGCGGCCGCCGTGGCTGTGCCCTGAATCGGTTGGCTCGGCTCTATCCGACGACCGGCTCGCACGACGGACGTCACCACGGCCCCTGGGTCCTGATGGGGTCGCTGCCGGATCGGCTCGTCGATGCCGGTGCCGCGTCGCGCGGTCATAGATCGAACGCCACGGTGGCCCCGACGACCGCGATGATCGGCCAACGGACCCCTCCGCCTTGGGCCTTGGTGTAGTAGGGCACCTTGATCAGCGTGTGCAGCTGAACCGTCGGGTGCGGTCGCGCGAAAACCCCCGCGGTCGCGATCAGGCTCAACCGACCGCTGTTGGGCGCCTCGCGTCCGGGCCACCGCGCCGGGGTCTCGAAGAACACTTCAGGCTGCGCGAGGAACGTCCAGCGCCGCAGCCCGAACCGGGTCAGCACGCCCACTCCGCCGGCGACCGAGCGGCTATGCCGATAGCCGAAATGGTTGCGATACGCGGGCACGCGCGCCGTGGACCAGGTCGTCACGGCAAGCTTGGGGCGGATGACGTTCGACTCGAGACCCACGATGGGATCGACGGTGCCCGAGCCGAAGAAGTTGTGTTGGTGCGACAAACCTCGATCACCGCGGGCGAACGGGTCAGCCTCGGTGTGGCCGGTGGGCACCGTCCAGCCCAGGCGCAGATCGAGGTGCCACGTCGGGACCTGCTCGGGCAGCACGATGCCGATCCGACCACCGAGTACAACGTCGCCAAAGCCGACCAGGGTCTCGTCGCGGTGATGGATACTGGTGGCCAGGGGCAGGGGGTTGCCGCTGGCATCGCGAAAACCCGCGTTGATCACACTCACGCGAACGGGCACCAGTGCCTCGAACGCGAACCGCCGTGAGAAGCCGATCTGAAGCTCGAAGTCCCACCCCAGCAGCGTTGTCGCGAGGGTGTGCTCGCGGGGCTGCAGGTCGGCCGGCGCGCCGGGCTCGGGCGCGTCCGGCGAGACCGCGTGCTCGGTGTAGAGATACGATACGACCATGCTCAAACCGAGCCGCACGCGGCCGGCGTCGTAGGGTCTCTGGGTTGCGGTGGTACCTCCGCCCGGGAGGTTGGGGTTTGCTCAACCCAGTCAGGGTGCAGCACGAGCCAGCGGCGCAGCCGTGCTGACGGCGAGCGCGACCGCGGCGATGAGCGTGGGCCGCATCAG
>CANLQR010000492.1 GCA_947492135.1 Deltaproteobacteria bacterium
GGGGCTTGGCCGGCGGTCATCCGCGGCCTACGCGACCGGCGAGCGATGCTACTCGTCGCGCTCGGCGGCACGTTCGGCCCGTTCCTCGGCGTGGGCCTATCGCTCACCGCTGCCCAGCTCACCGACACCGGCGTCGCCGCGAGCCTCATGGCCTTGCAACCAATCCTGGTGATCCCGTTGGCGATGCGGTTCATGCAAGAACGCATCGGCGCGGCTGCCGTCATCGGGGCCTCGCTGGCGGTCGCGGGCGTGGTGTTGCTGGTGACGTGACCGCGGGTCCGGGGGCGCGATCGTCTACTCGAGCGACACCAATTGCTTGCCGAAGTTGGCCCCCGTGAGCATGCCCAACAACGCCGTGGGTGCTTGGGCCAAGCCCACCGCGATGCTCTCGCGGTATCGCAACCTGCCGTCGACAATCAAGTCAGCGAGCTCGCGCAGCGCCTCGGGCCAGACCTCGGGGTGTTCGGTGACGATGAACCCCTCGATTCGCAGTCGCGACTGCAGGATCAGGCGCGCCAGCGTCAGCGGGATCGCCTCGCCTTCGTAGCCGGCGATCATCCCGCACAACGCGACCCGCCCAAACGGGTTCATCACCGTCAACGCGGCGTCGAGCACCTTGCCACCGACGTTCTCGAAGTTGCCGTCGATACCGTCAGGGCACGCGAGCTTCAGCGCCGCAGCCAGCGATCGAACGTCGGCGTGGTCGCGATGATCGATGCAAGCCTCGAAGCCGAGGGTCTCGGTCACCCATGCGCATTTTTCGGGGCCGCCGGCGATGCCGACCGCCCGTGCGCCGCGGACTCTCGCGAGCTGGCCGACCACACTGCCCACCGCTCCCGCGGCAGCGCCCACGAGCACGGTCTGACCGGGCTTCACCTCGATGATCTTGTTCAGTCCGTACCACGCCGTGACCCCAGGCATCCCGACGGCGCCGAGAAAAGCGGACAGCGGCACCCTCGAGGTGTCGACCTTGCGCAGCCCCTGACGGTCCTCGCCATCGACCACGGCGTACTGCTGCCAACCACCCATGCCGACGACCTCGTCCCCGACCTTCCACCGCGAACAGCGAGACTCGACCACGACGCCCGCGGTCTGGCCGATCATCACGGCGTCGAGCGGCTGCGGTGCGGCGTAGCTCTTGGCTGCGCTCATCCGCCCGCGCATGTACGGGTCGATCGACAACCACCGGTGGCGCACGAGCACCTGCCCCGCCGCCGGCGTCGGAACCGAAGTCTCGACGAGCCGAAAGTTCTCGAGCGTCGCCACGCCACGCGGGCGCGACGCCAAGAGGATCTGCTGGTTCATGAGGCCGAGCATGACCCATTTCGCGGCGCGGTCGGTCACCCGCGCCTAACCACCGCCTTGATCGACTCCAGGGCGCTGGCGGTCGCGCGAGCGCCGTGCGAACGTGGATTCGACGTCGAATGTCGCCGATCCACGCGAGTCCCTCGTCCGACGCCGATGGTGGCGACCCCCGAGTCCACTCGCGGTTGGCCGAGGGCTCGCGCGTGGGCCGGTATGTGGTGATGCATTGCGTCGGTGCGGGCGCCAACGGCGTGGTGTACGCGGCCTACGATCCGGAGCTCGATCGCCGCGTGGCGCTCAAGTTGCTTGCCGGCGACGACGAACTCACGGTCCCGGGATCGCACCGGGATCGCCGGCTGCTGCGCGAAGCCCAGGCGCTCGCACGCGTGCACCACGCTCACGTCGTGAACGTGCATGACGTCGGAGTGTGGAACGATCGCGTGTTTCTGGCGATGGAGTTCGCCACCGGCGGCACGGTGCGCCAGTGGTTGACGGCGGGGCCGCGAACCTGGCGCGAGGTGCTCGCGGTCCTGCGCGGCGCCGGCGAGGGCCTCGCTGCGGCCCACGCCGCGGGATTGGTCCACCGCGACTTCAAGCCCGACAACGTGCTGTTGCTCGAAGACGGACGCGCGATCGTCACGGACTTCGGGCTCGCGCGTCCGGCGGGTCTCGGTCTCGGATCGGGTCTCGGATTGGGGACCGACGATCTCGCCACCGGATCGATGCCGCTGACCGCGTTCGAATCGAGCGCCACCCACCCGGTGCCGCGCCGAGCGCACCCCGACGCTCTCGCCGCGACGTTGACGGCCACCGGCACGCTGGCGGGCACGCCTGCTTATATGGCGCCAGAACAATTCGACGGCGCGACCGCAGACGCACGCTCGGATCAATTCGCGTTCTCGGTCACCTTGTTCGAGGCGCTGTTCGGCGCGCGACCTTTTGGCGGCGCCACGATCGACGCCCTGGTCGCCGCGCTCGATGACGGACCCCAGTTTCCCGGCCGCGGCCGCGACGTCCCGCGCTGGCTACGACGTGCGGTCGTACGCGGCCTCGCCATCCGACCGGGGGACCGCCACCGCGACATGCAGGCGTTGCTCGCGACGCTCGCGGGGCCACGAAGACTCGGGCGAGCCAAGCTCGCGGGCCTGGGGTTGTGCGCCGGTGGCCTTGCTCTGGTCGCCCTCTCGGTTGATCGCGCCCCTGCACCCGCGACCTACTGCGATGACGTCGCTGCCAAGCTCGAGCCCACCTGGGACGCCGCCGCCCGCACGGCCCTGAGCGAGCGCTTTGCGGCGACCGAACTGAGCTTTGCCGACGACGTGGCGTCGCGGGTGACTGCGGGACTCGACGGCTTTGCCCGCGAGTGGATCGACGCGCAGACCGAGGCCTGTCGCGCGGGCGTCGAAGGTGCAGTGCCCGCGGCCGAGCTCGACGCGCGAACCACCTGCCTGGATCGCCAGCGCGACGAGTTCATGGCGTTGACCGCTGCGCTGGCCCAGGCCGACGCCCAGGGCGTGATGCAGGCCGTCGACGCGGCGCTCGGTTTACCCCGCGTTGCCGATTGCGCCGACGCCAAGCCTGGCCGCCAGGCGTTGCCGCCGATCCCCGACGCCGAACGCGACGCCGTCGGGCGAGCCCGCGCACTGATCCACGAGGGTACCGCACTGCGCATCCTCGCCAAGAATCAAGAGAGTCTCATCGCGACCGAAGCCGCGCTCGTGGCCGCCACGCCGACCGGCTACGCGCCGGTGATCGCCGAGGCCAAGATCGCGCTCGCCGAGTCGCTCGTGGCCGCGGGCCTGCTCGATCGCGCCGAACCCATGATGCACGCGGCATTTTCCGAGGGCCTGGCAGCCAACCACGACCGGGTCGTCGCGGACGCAGCGCGAGAGATCGCCTTCCTCGAGATGAACCGCATGGCTGACCCCGCGCTGATCGAGATGTGGGCGCGCACCGGACTCGCGGCCCTCCAGGGTCTGGGCACGCCCCAGCCCGACCTTTGGGCCGAACTCACCGATTTTCTCGGCACGGCGCAGCGCCGCGCCGGCCACACCGACGCGGCGCTGGAGACGTTGCGCGAGGTCGTCGCCCTGCGCGAACGCCATCGCGGGCCTCATCACTACACGGTGGCGCAATCACTCGCGTCGCTCGGCATGGTCTACGCGCGCCGAGGCGAGCACGAGCTTTCGGTCGCGCACATCGAACGCGCCCGCCAGATCCTGCTGGATACCTATGGCGAGCATCACCCGCACTACGGATCGATGCTGCAGAACCTCGGGTCCACCCACTACATGCATGGCAGCTATCGCGCCGCACTCGGCCTCTACGACGAATCCCATCGATTGCTGGCCGGGACCCTGGGACCGCGTCATCCGACGGTCGCGGTCTTGGCTTACAACCTGGCCACCGTGATGTTGAGCCTCGAGTCGTTCGACGAGGCCGAGCGCTACCTTCGCGAGGCCCAGTCGATCGAAGAGCCGCTGCACGGCACCGAGAGCCTGCAGAACGCGAGTCGACTCTACCTCTTTGCAGAGATCTTCCTGCGCTCGGGTCGGCTCGAGCAGGCCGAGCAAGCGAGCCGCGACGCGCTCGCCGTCACCACCAGGATCGCACCCACCAATCGCGCCCGGCGGGCAAACTGCGAGAGCCAGCTGGGCTACATCGTGTTGCTTGCAGGGCGGCTCGAGGAGGCCAAGCCCCTGCTCGAGCACGCGCTGGCCGAACAGGCCGCGGTGGTGGGCGACCCCAGCATCGAGGTCGCCGAGACCAGCGGACGCCTGGCCATGCTCGAGCTCGGACGCGGACGACCGGCCCAGGCGAGCGCTGCGATCGATCGGTCGATCACCCAGTACGAGACCGAGGATCCCGATCCCCATCAACACGCCCAGGGGTGGTTTCGGCGGGCGCAGATCCTGTTGGCCGTGGGCGATCGCGAAACGGCGCGGGTTCAAAGCGAGCGCGCGCGCACCTTCTACGCGCACTCCGGCGACCAACCGTCGCGACTCCGGGCCATCGAAGCCTGGATCGATGCCCTGGATGCCACCCCGGTGTCGCCTCGGTGAATCCCCGCGCGGGGAGAACTTCCGACGCTCGCACCGTGGTTTTCTCGGCCTCCAACGGGCGGTATGCTCCGCGCCTCTCAGACCAAGGAACTGATCAAAGATGGCCATTCGACTCGGCGACATTGCCCCAGACTTCACCGCAGATACCACCGCGGGCACCATCAACTTCCATGAGTGGCTCGGCACCAGCTGGGGCGTGCTGTTTTCCCACCCCAAGGATTTCACGCCGGTGTGCACCACCGAGCTCGGCGCCGTGGCGAAGCTCAAGGGCGAGTTCGACAAGCGCAACGTCAAGGTCATCGGCCTCTCGGTCGACCCGGTCAGCGATCACCACCGTTGGATCGGCGACATCGAGGAGACCCAGGGGACCGCGCTGAACTTTCCGCTGATCGGCGATCCTGATCGCACGATCTCGACCCTGTACGACATGATCCACCCCAACGCGAACGACACGCTGACCGTTCGCTCGGTGTTCGTCATCGGACCCGACAAGAAGGTCAAGCTGAGCATCACGTATCCGGCCAGCACCGGCCGCAACTTCGCCGAGATCCTGCGGGTGATCGACTCGCTGCAGCTCACCGCCAAGCACAGCGTGGCGACGCCTGTGAACTGGCAACACGGCGATGATGTGATCATCGTGCCCAGCGTCTCCGACGCGGACGCCAAGACCAAGTTCCCCGGCGGGTGGAAGGCGCTCAAGCCATACCTGCGGATCGTTCCGCAACCCAAGTGAGCGAGACCAGGCCGGCTGTGCGAATCAGACGTCGGCTTCGGCCGCCAGTTTGCGCAGCCGGTCTTTGACCCGCTCGAAGCGCTTGCGCAGGGTCGCAGCGATCTTGGTCACGTCGGGCGCCGAGAGTTCCTCCTCCGCCATCACCCGCGCGATATCCTGCCATGAGAGCTTGCGATCGATGCGCAGGATCAACAGCGTGCGATCGTCGGGCTCGAGCTGCTCGCGAAGCTCGGTGATCTTCGACTTCGCCTCGGTCCGCATCGCGAGCATCGTGGTGGTGCGCACCTGCACAGCGAGCTCCGCGAGCTGGGGAGATTGCGACAACGCGATCTTGGGATGGCGTCGCTCGGGGTCGCGTGACAGACGGAACAGCGCGTGACGGGCCAAGGTGTACGCCCAGGTGCGAAAACTCGAGGCCCAACGGAACCGCGGTAGACCCCGCCACAAGTCCTCGCAGAACAGCGAGAAGGCATCGTTGGCGTCGGTCTCGCTCTTGCTCATCGCCACCAGGTAGCCAAGGATCTCGGGACCAAAGCCACGCACCGCGGCGGTCACCGCCTCGCTGAAACGCGAGCCGTCGCAATGGGCGCGGATCGTCTCTTCGAGCCGCGCGCGGTCGTCGACTTCCATCCGCGCGATCGTGCCCGAGTCCACCGAGCAGTGCCACCCAAGACCCGACGGGGCACCGACACGCTGGACCTGATACCCTCGGCGGCACCGATGAAGGGCACATCCGAGGTCGTTCGCGTCAAGGACGCATTCGCGTGGATCGAAGAGCAGCGGACGATTCACCTCAAGGCGGTCACGCCCAAGGGTGAAGCCGTCTCGCTGACGGCCGCCGAGGTGCGGACGCTCGCGCAGCGTCTCGAGAAGCTCGCGACGATCCTCGAGAGCCTACAAGCCCGCGGCGACGAACCCGGCTGACGCCGCGGCGAGAGCAAGCTTGTCGCCGCCGGCCCCGCCGGTTCGCCGCATCCCAT
>CANLQR010000493.1 GCA_947492135.1 Deltaproteobacteria bacterium
CGCGCCCGGACGCCTGGGTGCCGCGGATCCCTCGCTGCGCCTGCTCCGTGCCCGCACGGCGGCCGAAGCCGGACCGCTCGCCGAGCAGATCGAGGGGCTCAACAACCACCGCCGCACGCTTTCGCAACGGGCTGTCGAAGAGGCCGCGATGCGCGTGGCCGCGGATCCCGTACACCAGACGCGCGCTGCGATCTGTGTCGCCGACGGTGCGTGGCCGCCTGGGGTGGTGGGGCTGGTCGCGGGCGCTCTCGCCGAACGATTCAGGCGACCAGCGATGGTGCTTTCGATCGAGTCGGACACCCAACTCGCGCGCGGCTCGGTGCGCAGCTACGGCGGTGTCGACGTCCGCGCCGCGTTGCAGGTTTGCGAACCTCTGCTCGAGCGTTTCGGTGGCCATCGCGAGGCCGCGGGGCTCACCGTTCGTGAGGACCGCATCGAAGCGGTGGCGCAAGCGTTCTCCGACGCGTGCCGGCTTGGTGCGTCGGCGCCCGCGGCGCCGCGCGACGAGGTCGATGGTCGATTGCCGCTCGGAGCGATCGACGTCGGGCTCGGCCGCCAGATCGGCGCATTGGCGCCGTTCGGCGTCGGCTTCGCTCCACCGCGCTTCGCGGTGCAGGCCCGGGTGGAGTCCGTTCGCATCCTCAAGGAGCGTCACGCGGCGCTGCGCCTGGGCGAGGGCGGTGTCACGATCGAGGGTATCGCGTTTGGACAGATCGGCCCGGGCCTATGGACGCCGGCGGTCGGCGACGCGCTCGAGGCGGTTTGCGTGCCGGTGCTCGACGTCTACCGCGGACAGACGCGCGTGCGGCTGCAGATCGAGCGCTTCTGGCCAGCGTCGGGCGCTGCTCGCGATCTCGTTGTGTTGGGCGCTTGAACCGTCCGCCGTAGGCCCTCGTGCCACGTCGCGCGGCCGAACCGACGACCGGTGGGTTTGACGCGACAAAACCGACGATGCTAATAAAGATGTCATGCGATTGGGGATGGGCGCCAAGGCCGTGTGCAGTGCAGTGTGCCTTCTGGGTTGCGGTCTCCGGTCGGACCCATTGTACGAGGGCAACCTGATCGACGAGTCTGGTTCCGAAGCCTCGGACGAGAGCGGCCCCGAGCCCGGTCCATCGGCCTGCGACATGCCGGTGGTGATGCCTGCCGAGAACGTCACCGTCGAGGGGACGCTGTCGGGTGTCGACCACGAGCGTGGCTGGTGCGGTCAAGACTCCGGACCTGAACAGGTCTACTCGCTGACGGTGCCTTACAACACCGACGTCACGCTCGTGACCCGACAGGCCGACGTCGGGCTCACGCTGCGCATCGTCGAGGATGGTTGTTCAGACGGCGAGGGCCGGACGGTGGTCTGCGCCAACGACTTCGCGGAGGTGTCTCGGCATTTTTTCGCGCTGGCTGGACACACCTACAACATCATCGTCGACAGCGAAGTCGGGGCCTCGGGCAAGTTCGCGTTCGACGTGGTTTTCGGCTGGCCGACCTTGGATCAATGCACGATCCACGAAGAGGTCATCGTGCAGCAGTCGGGCGGCTCGTTCGTCTGGGCCAACGATTTCGGTCGCGGGCAGGGCACTGCGGATGGCTTGTGCGGCGGTCCGGGGCGGGAAAACATGTTCGCGTTCCAGACCAGCTACGCGGGCTACGTCTATGCCGAGCTGACCAGCAGCGACGGCTTCGAGCCGGTGCTCAGCCTGCGCACGAGTTGCGCGGGGCTCTCGGAGCTCACGTGCGCTGCGGGTGCCGCGAACTCGACGACCTCGCTCGAGTGGTTCGTCGACGCGCCGGGCAGCGAGTACTACCTCGCGGTGGATCAGGTTGGAATCGAAGGTGGCAGCTACTCGGTGGCCGTCTATTTCGAGTGACGCGGACGCAAGCGCCCGCGACCTGGATCATCCGCCGTCGGGAACGATGAGCGCGCCATTGCGGACGAAGCAGATCGGCGGACAGTCGGGGCCGTTGGGGGTCTCCTCGTCGACCGCGTCGACGGGGACCGTGACCGCCGCCACCAGCGTGACCTCGCTGTCGACATCGATGATGGTCACCCCAAGCTCGCGGACGCTCAGACCGGGCTCGACGGTGACCTCGAACGACGAGGCGTCACACTTCAGTTCTGGCGAATTCTCCGCGGCCTCCGGCGCCGCGGGCTGGAGACAGCGCGCCTGGAGCGTCGTTGCGGGTCCCGTGATGACGAGATCGTAGGGGCCCTCGATCAGGCCCGGCGGAAAGGTGACCACGCTGCGGTCGCCACACGTGATCTCCGAGCACGCGTCGTCCACACACCCGGCGAACAGCAAGACCCCCAACGTTGCGACCACCGAGCGTTTCATGCGCCAGCAGAGCCTAGCAGCCGGAGGCGGGTCAGTACCATCGGGCCTTGCCCCGAGATGCGCCCGCGCAAGGGAGCGGCGGTATACTGGTGGCCGCTTGCTGTTCGGTCCTCCGATTCGTGTGGCGCGGCCCCTCGACTGGACCGGCTCGCTCGTCGTCGCTGCCTCGTGGCTACTGGTGCTGCTGATCGCCTTGGTCGTGACCCTCGTGCGGTTGCCGGTGACGTGGGTGCGCTTCGCCCTGGGCAGCCCCGAGCTGGTCCGCGTGCTGCTGGCGCTGTTCATGATCCTGGTCGTGACGTGGGTGCGGCCGCTGCTCATCGCTCGGCTGCCACGCGCGGCGTCGTTGTTCGGCGGGACCCTCCGGCTCCGAGAGCGGGGGCGTCGACACCGCGTGCCGGTCCGCGAAATTCGTCGCGTCGACCTGGAGGTCCGACCTCCGCCCGCGTTCGAGATGCTGGTCGTCGGACTCGCCGATGGGACCACTCACGAGGTCTGTCCCATCGACTGGCCGGGCGCCGCGGCGTTGTACCGGGCGCTCGCCCGGCGGATCGCCCGACGCCGCTGATAAGGCTTCGCCACAGCAGTTGCTGGGCTCATCGCGCGTCGATGACCTCGACTCGGAGTCGCTGCGCGTCGACATGATGCTGCCCGCAGGGGATCCGCGCGCGGGCTTCGTCGAGCGAAGCCGGCGAGAGATCGGCGAGCACCACCGCATCGCCGTGCTGGGCCTGCGCCAGAATGCGGCCCCAAGGATCGACGATCATCGCGTGCCCCCAGCTTCGGCGGCCGCCCCCGTGGTCACCGTGCTGCGCTGCCGCGAGCGCGAAACACTGGGTCTCGATCGCCCGCGCGCGCACGAGGATCTCCCAGTGCGCTTCACCGCTGGGGTAGGTGAACGCGGCAGGAACCGTGAGGATCTCGGCGCCAGCGTCGGCCAGCCCCCGATACAACTCCGCGAAGCGCAGGTCGTAGCAGATCGACAGTCCCACGACGCCCCACGGCGTGCGCACCGCCACGGCGCCGTCGCCTGGTGCGACCTCCTCACTCTCGCGCAGCGGCGGCTGTCCCGGCACGTTCGCGTCGAACAAGTGGATCTTGCGGTAACAGGCGCGAACACGGCCCTGCGCAACGACGACCGAAGTGTTGAAGAGACGGCCATCGGGCGCGGCCTCGGGCGTACCCCCAGCCACGATCCACACCGGGTATTTCGCGCTGATCTCACACAGAGGCGCGAGCGCGGAGGCAGCCTCGGGTTGGTCTGGATCAAACGCCCACGCGCGACGGCGCGAAGCCGGCGCAATTCCAGAGTAGTTCTCGGGCAACAGCACCAGCGTGGCGCCGGCCTCGGCCGCGGCTTCGCATGCGGCGCGTGCCGACGCCATGCAGGCTGCGTGGTCACTCGTTGCGTTCGACTGCACGACGGCGGCTCGGATCGGATCCACGGCATCACGGTAGCAAGCGGCGTGCGGCATGCCACGGCGCGCATGGCAGCGGTGCGGTCGGCCGCGCTGGGAACCCGGCGCGGCGCGTGCTCCCCAGTGGGCCGCGGACCGCACGCAGGCCCATCCCACGCCCCGCCAACCCACGCTACGCCCGCCCGGCGCCCGACCCGAGGCCCGCCCGCGCCCCGCCCGCGGCCGGCCAACCCAAGCCCGTGCCGCGGCAGGGTCCGACCCCATCCGGGAACCAGCAGGGAACCAGCCGGGAACCAGCAGGGAACCAGCAGGGAACAAGATCGGAGGTGCCACCAGGATCTCGCTTCACTTTGGCGCGCTTGCGGTGCGATTTTCGCTGTGCTATCGAAGGGCCGAATCAGGCGCGCAAAGCACGAGAGTGGGCGCCCTCGGGTCCCCGCTCTTTTTTTGTCTCGACACCCATGACGCACACCCACGACATCGAGCACGAGTCGGACTCATCCGACGAGGTGAGCACGAGTCCCGCCGACATGCTCGCGCGTGGTCGTGTCGCCGTGCGAGTGCTCGAAGACGTCGTGGGTCCCGTCGTCGTGACGATGGGGTTTGTGCTCGTCCATCTCGAATGGGCTGCAACGGCTCGTCCGCGGGTTCTGAGGCTTTATCTCGATCGCGAGGGCGGCATGACGCTCGACGATTGCGCTCGGCTGTCGCCGATCCTCAGCAACGCGCTCGATGCCGCTGAACACGGCGAGCAGGCCGGTGCCGCGGCGCTTCGCGCGGTCCTCGAAGTTGCCTACGTGCTGGAGGTGTCGTCGCCCGGCGTCGAACGGCCGCTGTCGCGCCGCAGCCAGTTCGATCTGCACGTCGGCGCCCGTGCGACGGTGCGCACCCACGCCCCGGTCGTCGTCGGTTCCCCGCAAAAGACCTTCCACGGCCGCATCGTCGCGACCTCTGCCGATCAGATCGGTCTTCACGGCCCTGGGGCCGTCGAACCCGTCGTTGCCGTCACCGATGACCGCGATGGCAGCGTGTCGCTCGCCGATGAAGACGGCACGGTGCACGAGATTCCCCTGTCGCTCATCCGGCGCGCCAACCTGGTCTACGAGCCCGCGGAGGCTCCCCAGACGCGCACCAAACCCGGAGCCCGATCGTCGGGACGCGGTGGGCCTGTGCAGCAAAAAGCAGTGGATCGCGGGTAACGACCATGGACGAGCCAATTAACCTCAGCGGAGTCATCGATCAGGTCTGTCGGGAGAAGAACATCTCTCGCCAGGTGCTCACCGAAACGGTGGAGCAAGCGGTTCTGGCCGCGGCCAAGAAGGTGTTCGAGGAGCGCGAGATCGAGGCGCAGTTCGACCCCGAGACCGGCAACGTCAACCTCTTTCAGGTGCTCTACGTCGTCGAAGAGATCGACCACGAGAGCCGTGAAATCACGCTCGAGCAGGCCCAACGCGCCGGACTCGAAGCCGAGGCCGGCGACGAATTGCTGTTTCAGATCTTCTATCTGGAGGCCGACAAGAAGCGCGCCGAGCAGCAGCTCAAGGACTACCCGGAGCTCGAGGCGCTGCGCCTGGGCGGGCAGGGGTTCGGCCGCATCGCCGCGCAGACCGCCAAGCAGGTCATCATCCAGCGCGTCCGCGAGGCCGAGCGCGAGAATCTCTTCGACGCCTACAAAGAGAAAAAGGGCGAACTGATGACCGGTACGGTCCGTCGGTTCGAGCGCGGCTCCATCATCGTCGAGGTCGACAATGGTCGCGCCGAGGCGGTGTTGCCGGTGCGCGAACAGGTGCCGCGCGAGTCGCTGCGTCCCGGGGATCGCATCGTTGCCTACGTCAAGGACGTCGACAAGTCGGCCCGCGGCCCGCAGATCATCCTGTCGCGCACCCATCGCGGCCTCGTCGAAAAGCTCTTCGAGCACGAGGTGCCCGAGATCTACGAGGGCATCGTGCGGATCGAAGCCTGCGCGCGTGAGCCTGGCGCCCGCTCGAAGATTGCGGTGGCAAGTCGAGATCGCGACGTTGATCCGGTCGGCGCATGCGTCGGGATGAGAGGCAGCCGCGTCCAAGCGGTCGTCCAGGAGCTGCGCGGCGAGAAGATCGATATCGTCCCGTTCAACGAAGACCCGGCTCGCTTCGTCTGCAACGCGATTCAGCCCGCCCAAGTCTCGCGGGTATTGATCGATGCCGAGCGGCACACGATGGAACTCATCGTCCCCGACGACAAGCTCTCCCTCGCCATCGGCAAGAAGGGCCAAAACGGGCGGCTGGCTTCGCGACTCACCGGCTGGCGTATCGACATCCACTCGGAAAGCAAGATCCGCGAGA
>CANLQR010000494.1 GCA_947492135.1 Deltaproteobacteria bacterium
AGCCGAGGTCGTAGAGTCGGTGATGGTCGCCCCAGCGCACCACCTTGGCGTGTTGCTGAGAGAGCGCGCGCTCGTTGATGCGGATGTCAGCGTATTTCGAGCGACCAATCACGAGCTCGGGACGCGACAGGTCGTGCAGGCGTCCGGGCTCTGAGCCCGAGACCACCAACAAGAAGGCCTGCGGCGCGAGCGGGTCGGGGCTTCCGCCCACGATCTCGAGCATCTTGTCGAGTCCGGGCTCGCCCGGACCCAGTGTCCGGCCCGTGATCCCGGCATTTGGGACAACCGTCCGACCCGTGCGGTTTGCGTCCATTGCGGTTGGCAAGCGTAGTGCGAACGCTCGGCATGCGCCAGCGGGCCTTTTCTCGATGGAAATGGCGCAAAAGGCGCACAGATGATCGATTTCGCGCGGCGTCAAACCCCGCTCAAGTCTCGGCTTTTCGTCGTGCGCCAACAATGCGAGACTCCGCGTCCGAGCGCGGCCGGGTCTCGGTCCGACGGATTCCGATGTGGCGCAAACGCTCCGCCTTCGTGCGAAGGCTCGTGATTGGCTACGACGCCGTGGTCAGCGGTGTTGCATTCTTTGCGGCCCTTTTCATCCGCGACTGGCTCGCTCGTACCGAGGCGAGATTCGACCTGGTCACGACCCTGGTTGCCTCGGTTGGCGGCGTCCCGCCCGGGATCGACCCGGCCCAGTACCAGTGGCTGATCGCCGGATTGGTCCCCATCTGGGCGGTGTCGTTCCACTACGCCCGGTGCGGCGATCTGCGGTTGTCCTACGGCGTGGTCGCGCTCCGCTATCTCAAGGCCGCGCTCGTGGGGCTGTTCTTGTTCATCCTTGCGATCTTTGTCTTCCGCCTGCAGTTCGTAGCGCGGAGCTTCGTGGTGATGTTCGGCGCGGCGCAGATCATCGCGCTGATGCTCGGCCGCATAGCGCTGGCGGAGTCGGCGAAGTTTCTACGCCATCGTCGTGGCGATGGCCATCGTGTGCTGATCGTCGGCTCAGGAACCACCGCGGTCACCTTCTCGGAGTCGCTGCGCCGTCACTCGCCATGGGCGGTGACCATTGTGGGGTTCGTCCAGCTGCCAGGCGAGGCCGCCGACGCCCGCGCCCGGCCACTGCTGGGCTTCGTCGGCAGCCTTGCCGGAATGCTGGATCGTCAGCCTGTGGATGAGGTCGTGTTTGCGGTCCAGGGCAGGCAGCCCGAGATCTTCAAGGACGCGATCGCGGCCTGCGATGAGCGCGGCATCGACGTGCTGCTGTCGTTGCCGCCACAGTATCCATCCTCGGGGACGGTCGAGGTCGCAAACGTCTCGGGCTTCGACTATCCCATGATCGGCATTCGCCGGGTGCCGACCGACGAGGCTCGACTCGCGGTCAAGCGGGTGATCGACATCATCGGTTCGAGTGTGGGCCTGTTGTTGGCCTCGCCGCTTCTCATCGCCACCGCGATCGCGGTCAAATGGACCTCCGAAGGCCCGGTGCTTTTTGGACAGGTCCGCGCCGGGCGCAACGGTCGCAAGTTCACGATGTACAAGTTTCGTTCGATGGTGGCCAACGCGGAGGCACTCCGCGCCAAGCTCCAACATCTCAACGAAATGGACGGGCCCGTGTTCAAGATCAAACACGATCCGCGAATCACCAAGGTCGGTCGGTTCGTTCGCAAGACCAGCATCGACGAGCTTCCGCAGCTGTTCAACGTGTTGCTCGGCGACATGAGTCTCGTCGGCCCTCGACCGCCGCTACCGTCGGAGGTCGAGCAGTACGAAGCGTGGCAGCGTCGACGCCTGTCGGTGAGGCCCGGGCTTACTGGACTCTGGCAGGTGTCGGGGCGGAATCAGATCGACTTCGACGAGTGGATGCAGCTCGATCTGCGCTACATCGACACCTGGTCACTGTGGCTCGACATCAAGATCATCTTGAAGACAGTGCCGGTGGTTCTGTTTCACAAGGGCGCGAGCTAGCTCGCGACGACGCGTCGAAGGTCCGTCGCCCGACATCAGCCCGGAGGACCGTCGAGGACGTCTCCCGGATCGGGTGGCGCTACGGGAACGTCGTCGCCTGAGTCGTTCGGCGCCACCGCGGGCTTCTTGGGTTTCTTGGGCTTTGGCTCGGGCGCCGCGCTGGGCTGCAAGGGCTCCGCCGGGGCCGGAGGTGTGACGGGAGTCGTCGTCGATGCGCCCGGCGTCGGAGCGCCCGGCGTCGGGGCGCCCGGCGTCGGGGCGTCGGGGTCCGCGGGTTTGACGGTGGCGTCGGGCTCGTTCGGCGGGCCGCCCTCGGCGGGTAACTTGGTGTCTCCCGGTTTTCCCGGCTTCGGTTCGCCCTTGGGGTCATCGGCAGTCTCCGCGCGGCCTTCGGTCTCGTTGGGCTCGTCGGCCGGCTCGGCGTCCTCGATGGGGCGTCCGTAGTTGTCCAGCCCTTTGCCCTGAATCCACTCGGGCCGAAGGATGGCGATCGCGATCGCGGCGGTCGCCATCGCGACCGCTGCCAGCACGAGCAGGCTCCGGCCGATCGCCGGCGTCGGCCCGCGAGTGTGCGAAACCTCGGGGCTGACCGGGGCCACCGCCTCAGACCTCAAGAGGCTGGTTCTCGAGCTGTCGTTCTCGGCCGGGGTCTGCCCGTAGTCGGCCGGTAGCGCGCGCGTCTCGCTGGTGAGTTCAGCGTCACCCAGACCAAGTTCGGGCACATGGGCCGGCAGCGACATGGGCTGACTGTCGGCGCCCAGAGGCCGCGAGATGCCGGCCGCTTGCCGACGCAGCTCGAGCTGTCTCCCGAAACTCTCTGTGACCCATCGTCCGACGTCAGATGACGGTGCGAGGTAGTCTTGGGCGATTGCGATGCGCCGCAGCTCGATGAGCATCTCCTCTGCGGTTTGGTAGCGGCGGGCGGGGTCACGTTCGAGCGCGCGCAGGCACACGCGATCGAAGCAGCTCGGGGGTCGCAAGCCCACGGTCGAGGGCAGTGGGACCGGGCGCTGCAGCACCAGCTGCAGGGTCTGTTCGGGGGAATCTCCGCCAAAGAGTTGCTCGCCCGTCAGCGCGTTCCACAGCACCACGCCGGCCGAGAAGATGTCGGAGCGATGGTCGAGCGGGCGACCCGTGACTTGCTCGGGCGAGACGTACGCGGGCTTGCCCCGAGTGATGCTCGGGCGGTCGTTGATGACGTTGGTCGCCTTGGAGATGCCGAAGTCGGTGATACGACAGATGCCGTTGGTCCCAACCAACATGTTTTGCGGCGAGAAGTCGCAGTGCACCAACGTCAGTGGCGAGTTGTCGTCGTCAACCAACGAGTGTGCCGCATGCAAGCCCATCAAGGCGTCCAGCACGATGGGTATGATGAGATGCGCCGGCCGAGTGCGGCGGTGCACCTTGAGCAGCTCGGAGAACGTGCAGCCCTCGACGTAGTCCATCACCAGGTAGTGCTGGTTGGCCAGGGTGCCGATGTCGACGATACCCACGACGTTAGGGTGGTGGAGCCGGGAGGCGACGCGCGCCTCGTGCAGCAGCATGCGCACGTACTCGTCGTTCTGGCTGAGATGATCGCGGACGACCTTGAGCGCAAAGAGGCGGCGGAATCCGCCCTCTCCGGTGACGCGGGCGAGATAGACCGTGCCCATGCCGCCGCGCGCGATGCGGAGCAAGACCTCGTAGCGACCGACCACTGCGGGCGCGGATGCTCCAGTGAGACCCGCGGCACCGGCGGCCTCGACCTGCTGATCGAGCCGTACGATCTCGGAGACCTCGCGTCGCTCTTGCGGTAGCGGACTCATGCCGATCGCACCGGCGACCGCGCTGACTCGGTCGGTTCGGCGCGCGGCGCCGGGACGCGAAGGTTGTGCTGGCGTCGAGCGCCGAATCGAGCCCGCCGTCATCGTCTGCGACGCAGCGACCACCGGTGCGACCACTAGAGCCTGCGGCGGCGGTGCGGTCGGAGTGAGTGGAAGCGTCCATCCTGGCGGCGGCGCTGTGGCCATCGACGGGACGATCATCGTGCGATCGACCTGCTCGAACTCACCGCTGGCGGTCGGCTCGCGCCCGCTTTCGATCGGGGCGCTCGCCGGCGCGTGATGAATCGGCGTCGGGACTGCGACCGCCGTAGCGACCGCGGGGATGCTCGGGCCAAGCGTAGACGTGCTGGCCACGGACAGATTGGCAGTGGCGGTGCTGTCCAGTCGAGGAGCGTCGATCACCGCCACCATCGTCCCTGTGCCCCACTGGGCGGGTCGCTCTTCGACCTGGAGCGGCGGCGAGGACGGCACCTCACTCGGACCCAGTGGCGGCACGAACGTCGCCATCGAGGGGCTCGACCGCATGAGCGTGCGGTCCTCATCGTCAGGCTCGAACGCCGTCGATCCGCCCGCTACCGCCGCGGGAAAACCGAACTGTGTATGGCGCGAATGCGCGACGGCATCGACCCTCGGCTCCTCGCCGACGGGGGCTTGCGGAGGCGCTGTGGTCGGTTCCGGGTTCGGGCCCACGCGTGCCGCCAGCGCTTGTAGCGGTGCGCGCTGCGGCATGCTCGGCGATGGGGAGGCGGCGGCCACCACAGGCGCAGGCGCAGGCGCCGAGCGCACTGCGGCGCCGGAAGTCTCGTTGTTGCTACGAACGACGGGTACGGGTCCGCTGTCGGCGCTCGGCTTGCCGCCGCCGGTGGGGTGCCAGCTGACGCCCGCGCGACGTCGGCGGCGAGAGGCGTCGTTCTCGTCGTTGGGGACCGGTGTGGGTGCGCCGGGGCGCGGGGGCACCGACGCGATCATCTCCGCAGTGGTCGCGGTCATCACTTGACGCCGCGTGATCGTCTTGAACTCGACCTCGAAGGTCCCACTTTCGAGTGCGAGCAACCGTTGCACGGCGGCCTCCATGTGGTGCCGCCCCATGTCTGCGTCGACAAGTGCCCCTTCGCGGAACCACAGCGTCGCCGCACCGACCGGCGTTTCAAACCGCGCGACGCCCGTATGACCACCCTGCAAGATGGTCTGGAGCAGCTCCACCACCGAGACCTCGGCGATCTGCCCCGCGAACGCAGCACGCGGTTCGTAGCTCACGCAGCTCCTCTGACTGATGTGAGGACAGCGCGCCCGAGCGCGAGCCACCCACGCGGTGCGAGCATGGCCTACTCTAAGGAGGGAGAGCGGGTCTGTCAAACCCCTTGCTTGGGGTCTGAACGCTGTTCTATCGGGTCGCGCCGGACGGGCTCATGGGGCTTGGTCTGCGCGGCATTCTTGGGGCCCACCGCACAACTGCGGAGAAAGCGCGATGAGGCCTCGATCAGCCGGGTACTACCGTGGGATGAGCTAGAAACCACGCTGCCGTCTCGCGGAGCCCCGCGGCAAGCTCCAGGGGCCGACAGATGGCAGAGCGCATCGCAGTATCGTCGAGTACCGATCGCTCGAGGTCGCCGGGACGCCAAGGGCCGTGCTCCAGGGCGGGGTCGACGTCGAGCGCCTGCTTGAGTCCGTCCGCGATCTCGCGTGTCGAGGTCGGGACGCCCGTGCAGACGTTGATGGTGATGTCGCCCAGCGTTCCGGCGATCGCCAGCAGGTTGGCGCGCACGACATCCCGCACGAACACGTAGTCCCGCACACAGCCGTCATCGCCCGGCGTCTTGCGGGCGTTGATCCGACACGTCAACCCCGAGATCAGCCGCCGGCTGAAGATCGCCACGACCCCGGCTTCGCCGTGGGGATCCTGCCGTGGCCCGTAGACGTTGGCGTAGCGCAGCACCGTGGTGTGCAGCCCATGCGCGACCGTGTACATGCGCAGGTAGTGCTCGACCGCCAGCTTGCTGCACGCGTAAGGCGACAGCGGAAAGGTCGGATCGCCGACCCGAGCGAGTCGTGGGTCCTCGACTTCGCCATAGATCGCGCCGCCGGTGCTGGCGAAGACCAGCCGTCCGACACCGTGACGCACGCAAGCCTCGAGTACGTTGATCGAGCCCACCACGTTCACGCTCGCGTCCCGCGCGGGCTCTCGTGTGGACACCGAGACCGACGTCTGTGCGGCTTGGTGGGTGACGACCTCGGGGTGAAACTCTG
>CANLQR010000495.1 GCA_947492135.1 Deltaproteobacteria bacterium
TCGTCGCGACCGCGTGGATGGGACTGGGCGCGGCCCCCTGGGCTCTGGCGCTGGCCGTCTATCACACCGTGGCGTTCGGTCACCCGCTGTCGACCGGTTACGACTGGGTCTGGCTCCCCGAGTTCGCCGAGGGCATGCGGGTGAACTACGGGATCGGTCGACCGGATCCGCAAGCGCTGCTTGCGATCACGTTTGGTGCCTATCGCGGACTCTTCTATGTCGCGCCCGTGCTCCTGCTCGCGGTGTGGGGGCTGCTGCGCGGCGTGTGGCCACGCCCCAACGACCGCGAAGTCGGCATGCTCACCGACGGCACGCCGGCCCGGATCGCGACAGCGTTGTGCGCCTACTACCTCCTCCTCAACGCGGGCTACTATATGTGGGACGGAGGCGCAGCGATCGGTCCGCGGCACGTCGTGCCGATGCTTGGGCTGCTCTGCCTTGGGCTTGCACGCGCTCGCGGCGTGGTGCCGCACGCGTTCGCGACGCTCGCTGTGGTGAGCGCCGCGCAACTGCTCCTGGCGACCGCAGCGATGCCGGAGGCACCGCAGTATGGCAACCCGCTGTGGGAATTCGCCCTGGGCCACGTCCTGGGTCGCGACGCCAGCACGGACGCCATCGCCAGCAACCTCGGCCTGCTGCTGGGATTGTCCGGGGGCTGGAGCCTGCTGCCGCTGCTCGGCTTGTGGGCGTGGGCATGGCCCATCACCAGCGAGACCGCTAGCGCTTCAGAAGCGCCTGGTCAGGGATAGGCCCAGCGTGCCGCGTCCGATCATCGCGGACACTCCGGCACCGTTCGACTTCGTTTCGCGTCCGCGCAGGATCATCCAGCGGGCGATGCCGCCGGCGAGGACCCCGACGCCGACGCCGAGCACGACGCCGCCACCGATCACCAGATTGCGGACCTTGGTCAGCTTGTCATCGAATGCGCCGTAGTTTGGCGCGGACTTGCCGTCCTCGACGCTCGCCACCGCAAGCACGGCGACGCCAGCGACCGTCGCGGCAGCACCCACCGAAACCAGCGCGATCGCGAGGGGGTCTCGCGGCCACTTGGCCCGATCGTCTTTGGGCGGCGCCGGCTCGGGCACAGGCTCCGGCTCGGTGACCGGATCCGCCGGCGGATCAGCGCCCGTCTCGGAATCACCACCTGGCGGCGTGGGGTCATCCCCTGCAAGTTCGTCGGCGCACTTGAGGATGCCATCGCGGGCGTAGTCCGCCGACAACTCGGGCGGATTCGTGGCGAGGTAGCGTTGGTACAGTCTCACCGCAGCGGCACACTTGCCGCGCTTGCGCTCGGCCTGGGCCCACGAGTAGAGAAACGCCGGATCGTCCTGCGCCTCGAAGCCCTTGCGGTACTCGCTGATCGCAACATCGAAGTCGCCCTTGCTGTAGGCGGCGTTGCCACGATCGAGATGAGCCTTGGCCTCGGGATCGGTCGGGATCGCCACGGCGACGGGCGAGAAAACCAGCATCGCGGCGGCCACCGGGATGCACAGCACCCGCGCGCCGCGAGCTCGGATCACTGCGGCGGATTTGGATTGTCGGGATCCCACTTCGGTTTCTTCGGTGTATCAGAGGGCGAGGGCTTCTTCGCGTCGGGCTTGCGTTCAGGCACCGGACGCTTTGGAAGCGGCTTGGTCGCGGTCGAAGGAGTGACCGCCGGGGTCGCCGTGGGCGTGCCCGGGGCCGGCCCTTCGGGGGTTTTCGAGGTCGAGACAGGATCGGTCGCAGTGGAAGGACCGTCGGGCAAGAGTTCCACGTCGTCGTCCGGTTCGGGGACGGCAGCGGCTGGGTTCGTCGGCTCGGCGAGCGGCACTGGCGGCTCGGCGATTGGGTGCACTGCGGCATCCACCGGCGCGATCGGGACTGGAGTTTCCTCCACCGCGGCTCGCTGGACGTCGGCGCGAATCACCGTCGACTTCGCCGGCGGCGGCGCTGACTTGTCGGAGATCACCACCGCGATCACCGATCCACCGAGCGCGAGCAGCACCATGGCCGCGGCGATCGCCTTCCAGGGCGCCCCGGACCGCACGACCATGGAGTCCTCCGCGTCGCTCGCCGCTAGCGCGTCGCTCCGCGTCACCGTCAGGCGTGAGACGTCGGATTCGATGCGGGGAGCGTGCGAGCGTCCGAGGACCTCGCTGGGGATCTCGAGCAGATCACTGTTGTCGACGACCGTCATCGCCGATGGGCCCGCGAGGCTCGGCACGGGGGGCAGTACCGCAGGCACCACCGCACGCGGTCCACTCTGCCGGTTCACATCGCGATCGGCACGCTCGGAGCTGAGCTGCGCTGCGGCGGCCTCGATCTCCTCGGCGAACAGCTCACGCATGAACTTGCCCACGCGCGCCGAAGACACCGGGATTCGATTCTCCCGCACGAAGTCTTCGAGGTCGAGCTGCAGGTCCAAAGCGTTCTGGTAGCGCTGGTTCGGATCGCTATGCAGAGCCCGCATCACGATCGCTTCGAGCTCGCGCGGATAGTCCGGGCGAATCGACGTCGGCGTGGGCACGTCGCCTTTGGCCACGCGATTGATGATCGCGATCTCGTTGTCGCCAGCGAAAAGCCGGACACCGGTGGTCATCTCCCACAACAGCGTGCCGATCGAGAAGATGTCGCTGCGTCGGTCCACCGCCTCGCCGCGACACTGCTCGGGCGACATGTATGGGATCTTTCCCTTGAGCGTCCCGGCGATGGTGTTGCTCTGGAACGCGGCGGCCTTGGCGATCCCGAAGTCGACCACCTTGACCGCGCCGTCGTAGGTCACCAGCACGTTGGACGGCGACACATCCCGATGGACGATGCCGATCGGCGTGCCGTCGGTGTCTGCCTTGTCATGGGCGTGGTGCAGCCCCGCTGCGACGCCCGCGATGATGTGCAGGACATGCTCGAGAGGGACAGCAACGCCGGCTTTGCGGGCCGCGCGGACGATTCTGCGCAAGTCCTGCCCCTGGACCCACTCCATCGTGAAGAAGTACTGTCCGCCTTCCTCCCCGATGTCATAGACCTGCACGATGTTCGGGTGGTGCAGCGTGGCGGCGAGCCGCGCCTCCGTCAGGAACATCTTGATGAAGTCGTCACTCTCCGCGTGCTGCGGCAGGATGCGTTTGAGGACGACGTGTTTCTCGAAGCCGGCCATCGCGGCCGCGCGCGCCAGAAACAACTCGGCCATGCCGCCGGTCGCGAGTCGACGCAGCAACTGGTACTTGCCCAGCTGTGTCCCGTCGGACACGGCCCGCATACCCGTCGCGATCGTCCCCACCACGACCCAAGTGTACGGGGTTTCCGACCGTTTGGATCAACGTGTGGCCGCGCGCGATCGTACGGGCAAGCGCCGGATCAGAATCGCGCCAACGCGCCAATGCCAACGAAACGGCCGCCACCGAGGCCTGGGCCGTAGGTAGGAGCGAACACCACACGCTGGACCGCGGCTTCACGCGCCTTGCGGCGCTTGGGAATGCCCAGGCCCAAGAGTACCGCACCGCCGACCGCACTTGCGAGCCCGACCGAGGCCAGCGCGATCGCGAGGTTGCGGTTCGTCTTTCGCTGGTCCACCGAGGGACGATTGCCTGCCGAGTCGCGGGAGTTCGCCGCGTTGGCCGAAGCTGCCCCGAGCAACAAGATTCCACCGACACCCAAGGCGATCGACCCACCGACCACCATGCTGCGTCCGCTCCTGTACTGCTTGGAGAGCACCGGATCGTTCTGCAAGAGCCGCTTGACCTCGAGGTCGAGGCGTCGCTTCTCGCTTTCCTTGACCGGCGGCGGGACAGCACGCTCGGCTTCGGCGATGCGTGCATCGAGCAACGCCACCCGCTCGTTCACACGTTTGAACTCGGCGACCGTCTGTTCGTCGGGCCGATACATCGTTTTGTACGCCTCGAGGAAGTCTACGAGCAGCGCCCTCGCGGTGCGCAGGTGCACGATGTCCTTGTCGAGGTCGAAGGCCTTCTCTTGCGCAGTCGCGATGTTGTATACGAGGTCGTTGCGGATCTCCTGGTTCTCTGGCGTCGACGCCAGCATTCCCAGTGCCGCGGTCCAATCCTCGATGGCGCCGCTGTAGTTCTTGGTCTCGTACTTGACCTTGCCGGCGGCGTAGATCCGCTTCACCTCGGCCATGTCCGAGCTACCAGGGACGGGGCCCGCGCTCGGCTCGGGCGGAGTTTCAGCCGCCGCCGCGAGCGGCGTCGCCGTGTCTGCCGCGCCCGGCGCGCCCGCGGGTGGCGGGGTCCCCCCGACCGGCGCGGCGATCCCGGCTACCGGCCAGCACAGCACGAGCACCCCTAATATCGCCGCACAGCGGCGAGCCGCCGTGGGGGTCACTCGCCCAGCCTTCGTCGAAAACACCGCATGCACCGGTGGAGGATAGCCCATAGCGTCTCGATCGGGTGCGAGGCTGGTCACACCCAGAAGACCGGACCCGCCGACGCCTTCTATCCCTGACCGCGACTTGAAGGCGCGCTTTTGGGGGGTCGAGGAACACCCGGGTTTCCGGGCCCGAAGGCCCTGCGTCATGTGAGGCCGCGGCGCGCCCCAGAGCCGGCGAATCCCTTGACCAAGTGCGGGGACCGAGCGCACAGTCGGTCCATGGTGCGCACCGCATTTATCATGGGTTTGGTCCTCGTCGCTGCGTGCGGCAAAGACGTGGAAGATCCTGGTTTCACCGCGTCCGGCACCGCGACGATGTCGACGACAGCGACTTCGAGCGGCTCAGGCGACACCTCGAGTGGCCCCGGGATGACAAGTGCGGGCAGCGTCAGCGACTCCGCCGACAGCAGCACGTCTGATCCCACCAACCCCCCCACGACCGGGCCCACCGAGGAGACCGGCGCGAGTGGTTGTGGAGACGGTGCCATCAGCCCCGGGGAACAGTGCGATGGCGCCGATCTGCAGGACTTCACCTGCATGAGCCTCGGCCTCAACGGCGGCACGCTCGCGTGTGATCCGGTCGTCTGCACGTTCGACACCTCGATGTGCATGTCCACCAGCGGCGGAACCTCCGGCTGATCCGCGGCCGTGCTGGCCTAGGTGGCCGAGCATGCCCGCTGCAGCGCGCGACTCGAGCCGTGCCCGTGCCGCGGGCCACTGGCTGTTCTGGGTGTGTGCCGCGCTGTACCTGTGGACGGCGCCCGGACGCATCCTGTTTCCTGACGACGAGATCGTCTTCCAGACCACGCGGGCGCTTTTCGAGCGGCATTCGGTCGCAATCGAGGGCATCCCGCGAAGGACTGGAGAACTTCGCGATCGTGCCGATGGCACCTTCGGCTGGGCGCCGGGGGTCGACGGCAAGCGCTATGGATTCTTCGGCCACGCCTTGGCCCTCGCCGGCCTGCCGGGTTTCGCTCTCGGCAAGCTCGGCGCCGCCCAGGCGCCCGCGGCCTGGCGGCACGCGCTGCGCTCGAATCATTACTACCTCCACGCGCGCTCGCAGCAGGCCGACTGGACGCGCTTTGGCGTCTCGCTGACGAATGTCTGGGTCACGCCACTGTCGGCGTGGCTGCTGATGCAGTGGTTGATCGCAGTGGGCTTCGCTTGGCGCTCCTCGACCCTGGTCGCGCTGGTGTTCGCCACCGGCACGTTGGCGTGGCCGTACAGCCGGACCTTTCTTTCTGAGCCGCTTTCCGCCGCCGCGTTGGTGGGTTGCGCGTGGTGCATTGCCGAGTTCCACCGATGTCTGGACACGGATTCATCGCTTCGACCCACAGTGGCCCGGCGCTGGGCCCTGGGCGCTGGGGCCTTCGCGGCGATCGCTTGCCACGTCCACGTCCTCAATCTCATCGCCCTACCCTGTCTACTCGGGTACGCCCTGCTGGGCCGCCGCAATGCGGTGCGGCCGGGGCTCTGGGCTGTCGTCGTGGTCGCGCTCGCGCTTGGGCTGCTCGGTTTGGGCCAGTGGCTGCGCTTTGGTCAGGTGTTCGAGACCGGCCGCTACGATCACTACAGTCACTGGATCATCCCAGGTGAGGGTCTCGCTGCGACGCTCGTGGGGCCCGGACGATCGGTGTGGC
>CANLQR010000496.1 GCA_947492135.1 Deltaproteobacteria bacterium
CGACGTGCCACGCGCTCCTGCTCGCGGTCGCACTGGGCACCGCATGCGCTTCCGAGTCGACGCCCGCGGCGACCTCGTCGAGCAGCACCGCCGAGACCGCGCCGGGCACGAGCGTCGACACCACGGCGATCACCGATGCCGACACGAGCGGCACCAGCGGTGCGCCACCCGTCGAGTTCGCCTTCCCGCCCGACTTCGCATGGGGCTTCGCCGTCGCCGGGTTCCAGTCCGAGCCCGGCTGTCCGAGCATCCCCGCCGCGGACTGCGAGGATCCAAGGAGCGACTGGTATCAGTGGGTCACCGATCCCGAGCTACTTGACGAGGCCTCCGCACATCTGTCGGGCGACCCGTTGTCGGCGGCGCCCGGGATGTTCGAACTCTACGATTCCGACTTCGGCCTCGCGCAGGACGAGCTGAACCTGTCGGTCGCGCGACTCTCGATCGAGTGGAGTCGAGTGTTCCCGGATGGCGCAGCCGAGGCCGCGACCACGGTCGAGGGGCTCGCGGCGCTCGCTGACGCCGACGCGGTGGCCTACTACCATGACCTCTTCGCCTCCGCGAAGGCCCACGAACTCGATCTACTGGTGACGCTCAACCACTACACGCTGCCGCTGTGGATCCACGACGGCAAGGCCTGTCACTTCGACATCGACGGCTGCACGGATCGCGGCTGGCTCGACCGCGATCGCATGCTCCCGGCGATCGCTCTGTACGCGGGTTGGTGTGCCCGCGAATTCGGCGGCGAGGTCGACGTCTGGGCCACGCTGAACGAACCGCTGGCGGTGGTGGTCAGCGGCTACCTGCTCGCCACGCCCGCGCGCACCAATCCGCCGGGTCTGCAGTTCGCCCCCGACGAGGCGGTCTCGGTGCTGTTCAACATGGCCGAGGGTCACGCGTTGATGTACGAGCAGGTCCACGCCAACGACACCGTCGACGCCGATGGCGACGGCATCGCGGCGCTCGTCGGTCCGGTGATGAACCTATCGCCTACGGTCGCTGCGGATCCCGCCAATCCGATCGATGTCCGCGGGGCCGAGCACGCCGACTATCTGTACAATCGCGTGTTCCTCAACGTGGTTACCTCCGGCGAGTTCGACCGCAACCTCGACGGTGAGGTCGACGACACCAACCCCGACTATGTCGATCATCTCGACTACGTCGGGGTCAACTACTACACGCGCGTCGTCGTCACCGGCACCGAGGCGCCGGTGTTCCTCGACTATCCATGGTTCGACTTCCTGCCCGATACCGAGGATCTGTTCGCACCTTACCCCGAGGGGCTCGGCGAGGTCCTGCGCGCAGCGGCGGAGTACGGCAAGCCCATCTACGTCACCGAGAACGGCAGCGACCGAATCGCCGAGCAAACCGCGGAGGACTTCCTGCTGCCGCACCTGCGCGCGCTCCACGGTGCGATCGCCGATGGCATCGACGTCCGCGGCTACATGTACTGGACGCTCGTCGACAACTACGAGTGGAATCACGGCATGCAGCTGCGACTGGGGCTCTATGAGCTCGGGGTCGACAAGCAGCGCACGCTTCGGCCGGTCGGCGAGGCCTACGGGGCGTTGGCGGCCGCGAACGGATTCTGACGGGTCTGCGGCTGACGTGTGCCGAGCGGACCCACTCGGTCAATCGTGGACCTTTCGCCCCGACAACACCCTGCGGCGGTAGTCACGGGAGATCCAAGCGCTGCGCAGGACCAGCAACCGCGCCTCGGCAGTGCCCCGGTTCGTATTGCGCGCCGTTGAACAGTCACGCGTGGACCACATCCGGCCGCGTCCGCCCGAGCATTGCGGGCGCGACGACGCCACGACAACGATCGATGTCCCCGACTGCGCTCGCAACGTCGCTGCTCGCGATCTCGCTCGGACCGCTGACGTGTGTCCCGGTCTCATCCGGTGAGCCGGCTGCGATGACCCACGACGAGCCGGCCCCATCCGCAGGCCCCGCGACCCCCGCGAGCTCCGCAAGCTGCGGCGGCCCGACGTTCCTCGATGCAATCGCCGCCGACGCGTGGACCACCATTGCCGTCGACGGCGGTGGCATGGACGCGATCCGCGACGCGATCGCGAAGAGCGATCGCGAGCGACCGACACGGATCGAGATCGCCGCCGGCACCTACGGCGGCCAGTGCCTGTACGTCGAGGATCACATGCGCACCGCCACCGCACCGCTGTGGATCCGCGGCGAGGGCGCCGTGCAGATCGACTGCCACGACGGAAACGGCCAGGCGATCGGCTTCGATCACGTCGCCTACGTCGCGCTCGAGGGCATCACGATCGGACCCGCCCGCGGTCACTACGGCGACTCGGCGGTGCACATCGCCGGCAAGGCGATCGATCCCAAGAACCGCGCGAGCTACGGCAAGTGGGACGTCTCGCACCACGTGATCGTGCGCAACGTCGTCGCCCGCAATCTCCATCGCGGTGCCGACGGTGATCAGAATCCCGCGGCCTACGAAAGCGGCTGCTGCGACGGCATCAAGGTCAACCAGGCGCAACACATCTGGCTGCTCGGCAATCGGATCTCACGCACCGCGCGGCACGGCATCGACAACGTCGGCGTGCACGATCTGTTCGTGTGCGGCAACGTGCTCGAGGACATGGTCGGCACCGGCGTCGGCATCGAGGCCAAGGGCGGATCGACGCGCGTGCTGTTCGAAGGCAACGTGGTGCGTCGCGCGAGACACCGCGGCTTGCAGTTAGGTGGCGAAGGCTCCGGCAACATCTACATGTGGCCACACGATGCGCCCTACGAGGGCCGCGATCAGGTCGCGAAGAACAACATCGTCGTCGACGCTGGGGAGGCCGGCTTCGGCTTCTTCGGCTGCCACGATTGCATCGCGACGGGCAATACCGTGTGGGTCACTCGAGGCGCCGCGGCCGGCGATCACGACATGCTGCGCGCGTACAACAGCGTGATGGAGGGCGGCGACGACTACTGGGGCGGCAGCAAGCGCGTCGGTGAGGTCATGGCCAACCGCGGCATCACGGCGAAGGGCAACATCTTCGGGGTCGAGGATGGTTCGATGTCGTGCACGCTCAACGCGAACGCCGACGCTGTCGCTGGCCTCGTGCTCGAGGACAACGTGTGGTGGAACGGCGGCAAGCCGCTGCCCGAGTGCGGCGAGGGGCCGACGTCGATCATGACCAAGAAGGACGCGAAGTCGGCGTACGGCGATCGCGATCCGCGACCCGTGGATCTCGAGCCGTAGTCACTCACACGGGCCACCACAGCGGTCGCGCAGCGGCGAGCACCCGCTAGCTCGAGCTGCACGGGACGCAGCCGTCGATCCACCTCGAACGCGGGGTCGACCAGCGCCGCCTCATCCGGGCGCGGGCAGCCGATCACCTCGCAGAAGTTCTGCAGCATGCCCACCTCGAACTGCACGATCTTGAGTGCGCTCACGCGCACCGGCTCAGCACGACCTTCGGTCGCCGAGAAGGGGGCTTGTTCGCGTCCCGTGCTCGTCGGATGATGCGGTCGGCACGCGTTGAACGACTCCGCCGACGCGTCTCCGCCCCCCATCGGCTCGACTCCCGAGGTCCTCGCCGCGCATGTCGGCGTGGTCGTGATCGGGCGCAATGAGGGCGAGCACTTGCTGCGAGCGTTCGGCTCGGTCGGCGCGCAGGCGGGCGCGGGGGTCTATGCCGACAGCGACTCCACCGATCGCAGCGTGGCCTTGGTGCGCGAGCACTTCCCTGCGGTCGAGGTTGTCCAGATGCGGGCCGCCGTGCGCCCGTTGTCGCCCTCGCGCGGGCGCAACGAGGGCTACGCCGCGCTGCTCGAGCGGCTTCCCGCGCTGCGCTATGTGCAGTTCGTCGATGGCGACTGCGAGCTGCACCCGGACTGGCTGAGCACGGCGGCTCGCTATCTCCACGAGCATCCCGACGTCGGCGTGGTGGCCGGTCGGCTGCGCGAGCGCGAGCGCGAGCGCAATGCCTTCCATCGCCTCGCCGACATGGAGTGGGACCAGCCGCCCGGTGAGGTCGAGGACACCGGCGGCATCATGATGGTGCGGGCCGAGGCGTGGGAGGGCGCGGGCGGACAGAATGCCGACATCCCCGCGGGTGAGGAGCGAGAGTTCTGCTTGAGGGTGCGCGACGCCGGCTACAAGGTCGTGCGCTTGCCCGACGACATGGCCCTGCACGACATCGACATGGCCAGCTTTCGCGAGTGGTGGACGCGCTCGGTCCGAGCCGGTCACGCCTATGCGCAGGGGTACTGGGTGCACCGTGATGCCTGGCACATGCGCCACCTCGTCTCCTACGCCGCCTACGGCGTCGCGGTCCCCACCGCCGCGCTTGGCGGCGCCCCGCTCACCCTCGGCATGAGCCTCGGCCTCCTCGCGGCGTACCCACGGCTGTGGAAGAAGGTCGAGCGCGATCGACTGCGTCGCGGCGACACGCGCGACGACGCGCGGCTCTACGCGTTGGCCAGCGTGATCGCCAAGGTGGCCGGCGCGATCGGAGTCGCGCAGTTCTTCACTCGGACGTTGCGGCAGGGTCGGGGGGGGCGACGGGGCTAGAGAACGAGACGCGTTCTTCCGGACGCCTGCTCCGAGCCCGAGCCCGAGCTCGCGGTGTGGCGACATCGGGCACGCAGCCCGCGATGTCCTCGAACGGGTTGGTCTCGAGGTTGCTCACGCCACGCGAACGAGCCGCAGATCGACCTCACGGTCGACGTACGCCCATTCGGGCGTCTCACGCAAGCCCGCGACCAGCTCGTCGAATGCCGACGCGTGCTCGGGTGCGAACTCGAACCACGTGAGAAAATCGAAGTCCTCTCCGAGATCGCGACTCTGGTAGAGCTTGCGGGCGATCGCGGGCAGGAAGCCCAAGCCGAAGCGGATGTGATGTGATTGCTCCTCGAGGATCGCCCGACGTTCGTCGTGCGCGAGCGCCCACCAGGCCGGTGACTTGCGGATGGGGATCAGCGCGGCGAAGCTCGCCGCTGGGCGCCCCAAGGGTGGTTGCACCGCCTGCAACGCGTCGCGCTCCGACGCACGCGTGTAGCGAGCCTCGCTGGGGACGCCGCGCAGCGTCCACATGCCGGGCGGCAACGGTTGGCCCGCCGGCACCTGCGCAATGCGATCGCCGCCACCGAGAGTCTCTCCGCGGATCGCACGCATGCTGTGCACGCGCCAAGCCCCGGTCGCGCCACCGACGAATCTCATCTCCGATGCGTGCATGCCGCCCTCCGAGCGCCGACGGCGATGACAACCCATTAAGGATGCGACCACGGTGGTTGCAAGCCATGGGCCGAATGCACGTCGTCGCATGCGCGCGTCTATGCCGACGCGAGACAACGGGTTACAGCGCGGGGCCGACCGGCGCAGCGGTCTCAGAGTTCGAGCGCTCGCACGAGCTTCGTCCGCATCGAGACGATGCAGAACCGACGTCGCTCGATGCGTACGAGACCGTCGCGTTCGTCACCGAGGTGCCGTTCGCGGTGCGGTCGACCGACGCGGGCAAGAGACCGTGGCCGGAGGTCAGCTATGGCTACGTCGGAGGTAGCGGGGTCGAGGTGATCGGCATGTCTGTCCCGGACATGTCCCTTGCGGCGGAATTCGTGCGCGTCGTCGGAATCGTCTCTTGTCGCTTCGCGATCGTACGCACACATTGTGGCGATGCGTCGACGATGTTCACCGCGAATCACTCTGCTTGCCTGCCTCGCCGTCTATGGCTGCGTCGATGATCCAGAGGTGGGTGCGGAGCATGACGAATCGACGGACGAAGAGCCGGATGACGCCCACGATCCGGCCGACGATGCGGCCGACCGTGCCGCCCCCGATACTCAGTTGCTCGACGAACGCGCATTCATGCTCGAGGTCGCCGCCGAGTGGCCACCGTCCGGACAGTTCGAGTTCATCGGCTATCTGCGGCCGGCGGGCATCACCGTGTGGGTCCATCCGACGGCCCCTGCCGGGTCGCTCGCCGCTCTGCTCGCGGCGAACGACCTGGTCCGAGG
>CANLQR010000497.1 GCA_947492135.1 Deltaproteobacteria bacterium
TTGTTGGCAGACCTCCTGCGTGCTGCCATTGTCGGGCGATGCCCGACGAACGCGCGCGACTCCAGGCCGAACTCGAACGACAGCGCGAGTCCGCGGTCCTCAACCGCCCGAGCCGCGACGAGGCCCAGGCTGCCGTACGCACGCTCATCCGCTGGGCCGGCGATGACCCCGACCGCGAGGGCCTGCTCGCCACCCCCGACCGGGTCGTGCGCTCGTACGAGGAGTTCTTCGCCGGCTATGGTGAAGAACCGATCGAGGTCCTCAGTCGGACCTTCGAGGAGATCGCCGGCTACGACGAGATCGTGCTGCTGCGCGACATCCCGTTCGAGAGCCACTGCGAGCATCACATGGTGCCGATCATCGGCAAGGCCCACGTTGCCTATCTGCCCAACCGCAGGGTCGTCGGGATCAGCAAGCTCGCCCGGGTCGTCGAGATCTACGCCCGGCGCCTGCAGATCCAGGAAAAGATGACGGCGCAGATCGCCAACACGATCCTCACCGTGCTCGAGCCGCGCGGCGTCGCAGTGGTCATCGAAGCCACCCACGAGTGCATGACCACGCGGGGGATTCATCGGCCCGGCGTGGGCATGGTGACCAGTCAGATGCTCGGGGTGTTTCGCGACGACCCGAGCACGCGACGGGAGTTTCTCGCGCTGATCGGGCGACCGGCCTGACCGACTACGCACGCATCAACCGCTGCCGCAGTTGGGGCACGATCGACTCGAACGCGAGCCGGCGGTGGATCAACACGCCGTGTTCGACCACCACGCCGGTGTCGGGCTCGAACATCGCGGCTGGCCCTGCGGCCCGGCTCGGTGGCCAGCGCAGGCTGCCGTGGACGATCGCCTCCGAACTCCAGGTGAGCACGCGATCGCCCTGGTCGCCACCCGTTGCGTCCGCGAGCACCACCGCGCAATGCAAGCTCGCCCGCACGGTTCGCTCGCGGACCCCGGTCCGCGCCGCGAGTTGCTCGTAGGCTGCAGGCCAACCGCCGCAGCTTGCCGCCCACGGGCCCGTCGCCAGGCCGGGCTCGCCGCCAAGACTCGGAACACACAGACCGGTGTCATCGCCGATCGCCAGCCCGTGGGTCGCCAGCGCGCCGGCGACCGCCTTGATCGCTGCATTCGCGACGTAGCTCGCCCCATTCTCCTCGGGCAGCAGCAGGTCGTCGTCTGCCGCCGAGTGCACGTCGAGGGCGAACGCGCGGAGCAGCACCCGCCACTCGACGAGCTTGCCGGCGTTGGCGGTGGCGACCATCAACCGCGAGCGCACATCGGCCCCGCTCATCGCAGCTCGGCAGCGCGCTGCTCGGCCCGCTCCCACATCCGCAGGTAGCCCTCCGCCGAGCGAAACAAGGGTTCGAGATCGGCCTCGGACACCGCGTCGCGCCGCGCATCCTCGAGCAACTCGGGCAACAGCCCGATGTGCACCATGCCCTCGGCGTTGAAGTCGATGACGCGGTTGCCAACCGAGGGCTGCGTGAACTCGACATCGCCCGCGTAGGAAACAAACGGGTAGGTGATGGGATCCTCTTGCGGTGTCGAGCACGCGCCCTCGGCGAAGCGCGGGCCACGTGCTCCGGCGAAGCCGTTGAGGTCGAAGCCGAAGCCCTCCGCCGGATAGCCACCGCTGGCTTCGATCACCGCGAGACGCTGCTGGAGTCCATCGAGCATCGTGCCGGGATTCGCGGCGTCACGACACCGGCCCAGCCCGGTCTTCGAGATCCCGCCGAGCGCGTAGATGCGGCCATCGAAGGTGCCGCCATGGGTCCCGGCCGCCGGATAGTCGGCCTCCTCGAGCAGCTCGAACGCGCGCTGGTACGACCGCTGCGGCAGGTGATCGACCTCGATGATCATGCCGCGCACCATCATCTCGTGGATGAGCGTCTCGCCCAGCGGGGTCATCGTGGCGTTCTGGCAGTACTCGCCCTCCAGTGCCGGCTCGTCGAGCGACGACACGTACGGCAGCGCGGTCGCCAGCGGCGCGTCGGGGAACCCGCTGAAATCGTGCGGTGGAGGAGCGTCGTACTGATCGCGCGGCATGTTGAGCCCGCCGAACGAGACGCCACCATGGTCGAACGGCGACGGCACGTCCGCAGGGCAGTCGTCGGTGAAGTTGGACCAGTGACCGCTGTTGAAGAAATTCCCCAGCTCGATGAAGGCACGGTCCCCGTCGCCGGGCGAAAAGGCGTTGTCGTACTTGTGCACCGGAAAGATCGCCCGAACCCCCATCTCGTAGTAGGTGTCGAGCTGCGCGGTGATGTAGGCCTCGTCGCAAACCGGACCACCTTCGTGGGCCACCAAGCGACAGTCGAACAGATCCGAGGCCTCGATGCCCAGCACCACCGCGAGCTTGCCCGCAGCGATCACCTCTCGGGCCTCGGCAGGCGACACCACGACGCGAAACCATCCTTTGCCGGCGCCCCCGGACTGGGCGTCGATGTAGCGCTCCATCGCGTAGCTTTCTTCGATGATGCGATCGACCGCAACCATGTCATCGCACGAGTAGCGCACCTTCTGGATGTCCGCGCCGGCCATCATGTGACAGATGACGGAGTTGGTGGTCGCGTGCAGTACCTCGAGGCGCAGCCCCGCCAGGTACGCGCGCTCGAGCCAGCGATAGTACTGGGTCTGATGGGTCGAACGCCGCGGGGCGTCGGGCCAATCGGTAAAATACGGGTAGCCGTCGGTCACGTGGTTGTCCATCGCGAGCTCACCCGCGATCAGATCGGGCAAGAATCCCGCGACATCCACCCCATCGGCGCCGGCGGTGTCGAACGCGAAGCCGAAGAAGTCCTTGCGACCGTTTTCGCCGTGGTAAAGCGCGCAGTCGGGCAGCGCATGCTGCACTCCCAAGCGGTGGAACGCGGCGCCATGAAAGATCCCACCGCCGCCAAAGCCATAGTTGGAGTGGACGTGCGAGTGGGTGTCGACGATGCCGTAGAGCGTGCCGTCGTCGAAGGTCGTGCGGGTCACCGCGCCGGTGGCGTCGAGCGTGAGCTCGGGGTGATCGACGCAACCCGACGCGGCTTCGAAGGTGACGGCGAGCGCCGCAGCCTCGTCGGCGACCAGGCCCGTCGCGCCCAGCAGCTGACCCGTGCGACGGTTGCGAAGCTGGGCTTGCGCGGCGGGATCGATCGGCGCGGGCTCGAGCTGCCACTCGGCCCCCGAGACATAGGTGTCGTCGACCAGCAGCATGTCGGACTGCAGCGTGGTCTGGCGCAGCATCGGGCCGCCCTCGGCGACGAGGTAGCCAGCGCCGGCGTCGTACAGCAAGTACGTGCCCAGATCAGAGGCCTTCAGGAAGAAAGGCGTCGCCCCGGTAGGGACCAGCGAATAGCTGTCGTCCGCCGGGGTGCGCGCGAGCACCTGGTCGCCGCTGCGCAGCGTGTAGCAGCCGTTGACAAGCGCGGTGACATCGAGTGCCACCGGCTCCCCAGTATCGTCCGCGGTCGTGTCGGCCGACGTCGTGGGTGTGGTCGTCCCCTCGGCAGAACCGGTCGAGCCGCCGCTCGCCGTACCACCGTTGGAGCTGCACGCGCAAAACAGCAAGGCCATCGCGATCGACGGGGAACGAGTCGGCATTTCACCGCGCATCGTATCCGACCCCGCGCACGGGCGTCGAAGAAGGCGGGAATCCGGCGGCAATCGGCGGCTACTGCACCGAGATCGAGTAGCTCGCGGCAGCTTGCGCCGTGACCACCAAGAAGGCCTGGTCCGCGGCGCCGAAGTCGAGCGATGCGCCACCGACAGGATCGACCACCACGATATCATCCGCGATGCGAAACGCCCGCGCACCGATACCGACACCGGTCACCTCGACGTCGAGGGGGCCCGGCCCGACCAGCGCATACACATCGATGCCGCCGGCCGCGACCCCGCCATCGATGCCATCACCTGCGGCCAGACTGCCCTCGCGCGCGACCTCGCCGACGTCGAACGCCGTGAAGCCGTAGCCGAGATCGGGCCGGTCCGCGACCATCGCAACCGCCATGTCGAGAAACCGCGCCCACGCATCTTCGTCGCCGACGCTCACGAGCGCCGCGTCGAGCCCAGCCCAGCCGTTGGCCGGCTCGGCGGTGATCGCCGTCATCAACTCGGCACCGCCACGTTCGTACAGGAACGTCCCCCACAGCAGGCCCGCGCCGTAGTTGAACGAGCCGAAGTCGACGCCACCGGGACCCCAGTCCTGATCGGGGTCGAGGCGGAAGTCGTCGAGCCACTCGTCGTCGGTGAAGAAACCATTGGCCGTCATCGCGGCCTCGGCCAAGCTCTCGTCGACCCAGGTTTCCTCATCGGGGTCATGGCCGCGGTGAATGATGTGGTAGCTCTCGTGGGCCGCGATCGACAGCGCCTCGTCGCCGTCCAGCGGAGCGAGCACGGTGCCGTCGAGATGCAGCTGCGGATAGTCGCACCAGCCGCACAGATAGCCGTCACCGCCACCGTTGCTGTCGATGACGAACACCGAGACCTTGTCCCCCGGAAGGTTGGCCACGTCGAGCGCGCCGAACACGGCCTCGTCGTTGACGATGACCCCTCGTTCGGGATCGATCGAGCCCGCGGGCGTGAACAGCTCGAAGCGGTGCATGAAACCGTTGACCGCCGCCTGGTCGATGCCGTTGTCCCACAACGAATCCGCGACCAGCACGAAGGTACGCTCGCCTTCGGCACGACAAGTCGCGGGGACCTCGACGGTCTGATGCGTCACGCCGTCGTAGACCAACGTCGAAGCCGCCATGCCCCAACACGGAGAGTCGGCGTAGTCGGGCAGACCGCCGGTGGTGGTGCCGGTGGATTCGACCGCCGTGGTCGAGGTTCCGGGGTCGGTGCTGGTGGCGTCGGCCGTGGTGGTGTCGGCACTGCCCGCGCTGGTGCTGGTGCTGGTGCTGGTGGTGGTTGGCAGTCCGGACGACGACGAGGTCACGTCCGCCGCCGACTCGGTGTCACCACAGGCGGCAAGCCCGACCATGAGGAAGCATCCGCGGATCCGCATCGCCCCAAGGATACTCGATCGGACCGCCGCGCCGCCTCATCCCTTGGGAAACCCGCGCATGCACTGATCGAGCAGCCACGGCCACTCCCCGCCATCATCGGCCACGAGCAACGTGACACACACTGCCGCCGAGGCCGAGCTACTCGCCTCGCACGCCGCGAGATCGGCAGCGCGCGTGGCATGCATTCGCTCGGCAAGCACGGTCGCATCGGACTCGGTCCGTTCGTACATGGCGACCGCAGCATCGAGCATCGCCGCACACGCCTCGCGGATCGGCGGCAGCTCCGCGGGCATACGCCCGACCACGCGCGCGCGAACGTCCCGCGCGAGTCCCTCGTAGTCGGGCTGCTCGTCGGCACCGCGCGACGGGTTGCCGACGTTCAGGACCCGATTGCCGCTCGCATCACGGGCAGGTCGATCCAAGCCACCGGCGGTACCATCGCCGGTCCTCGGACAGCCGAGCATCGCCCCAACCACGGTGAGCGCGCCGATCGTCGTCCGCCAGCGCGCTCGAGTCGGGTCGACAAACTGATCGCGAGGCCGCGCCATCACCGGTACGATACCGCACGATGTCTCGCCCGCGCGCCCCTTGGATGACCCTGCTGAGCTGGCTCGCACTCGCATTGCCGTGGTCGTGGTCGACCACGGGGCTGGCCGCGCCGACCGAGCCCGGCGGCCTGACCAACCCGCTGGTCACCGCCTCGACGTGCACGAACTGCCACAGCTTTGGCAACGTCGCGCCCAACAAGGACGAACCGTACTACGCCCCGTGGTTCGGCTGGCAGGGCTCGATGATGGGCAATGCTGCCCGCGACCCTGTGTTCTGGGCGGGGGTCGCGATCGCCAATCAGGACGAACCCGGCGGCACCGTCGAGTGCGTGCGCTGCCACTCCCCGCGGGCGTTCGTCGAGGGCCGCGGCGGCGCGATCTCGATCGACGAGCTGCAGCCCGACGATCTCGCCG
>CANLQR010000498.1 GCA_947492135.1 Deltaproteobacteria bacterium
CTGTGGGTACCGCGTTGCGGCCGTGCCGGCGTCGACCCGGGCCGACCTCGCGCGCTGGCTGCGGGTCGCGAGTGATGCGTTGACACTCGCGGTCCTCACCGTCGAGGGGCGGTCGGGCGAGGACCGCGGCGACAAGCTCCGCCGCACCGAGCAGGCCCGTCAGTTTCTCGTCGAGGGTGCGCGCGCGCTGAGCCGGGCGCGGGTCTACCTCCCCAAGCTCAAGACCCATGCCTTGCCCGTGCTGCTCGCGAGCGAGCCCAGCCCGAACGCCGAACTCGCCCGGCTGCACCAGATCGCGACCCGGCTTTTGTGGCAAAATCACGCATACTTGCCGGGCAGAATGGAAGCAATACCTCTGCTACCAGAAGAGGAAGCTCAGCTCGCGGTAGTGGTCGCAGGGGTCAAGCGCAGCGCACGGATCGACCGCGCCTTGCGTTACCGCGGATGCGGCCTGGCGCTGGGCATCGCCACGATCGGACTCGTGGGCGGGTTCCCGCTGCTGGGCGCGGCCGCTGCGGTCAGCGCGGTGGGGCTCGCGCTGATCCGGTTGTGGCGCACCGAGGACCAGGGCGCGCCGGCCAACGGCATGGCCTAGCTCGCCGCTTTCAGTTGCCGATCGCTTCGCCGACCGACTCGGTGGATTCGTCACCGGCAAAATCGAGGACGAGCAGGCGGTACCCGGCCTTGCCGGCGATCCATGACAGCTTGGGCTCGGCGCCTTGCTTGAGCACGATCGTGGCAAGCGCGTCGCGTCCACGACGACTGACCTTCACCGAGCGAACCGGCGTTCGGAAGTAGCGCAGATCCAGATAGCGCGCGTTGTTGCGGACGTTGATCCGGGTGTTGCTCAGACGAACCGTCACGACCGCGCCTTTGATTTCCAGCTTGGTCGCGACGTCGGCGGAGACCTCGAAGAAGACCCTCGAGCCGTCCCCCACCCGCTCGAAACCAGTCCACGTCATGGACGCAGGCTTGGTCCCCATGCGTGCCGCGGGGAACGGAGGCACATGGTTGCCCTCGATCGACACCCCTGAGTAGTAGCCCTCGGGGTTGGCGGCGGTGTCCACATCGTCGCGCGCGCGGACTAGTCTTGGCTGCTCGGGCGCCGAGCGTGAGTAGGTCCAGGTGCCCCCGAGGTCGATGGGTTTGGTCGGCTCAGCCTCGGGCGCCGCACGATCGTCACCACGCCCCGCAGCGCTGTCGGGTGGGGCGGGCGGCGTCGCACCACGTGGCGCGGGCGATCCTGGTCGAGGGGACGTCGCGGGCGACGAGGGCGGCGCCTGGATCGGGGCGGCGCCTGGAGGGCTACCCGGTGGTGGCGGGGGCGGTCCATAGGCCAGCACTGCCGTCGGAGTCCACAGCAACGCCAGACCAAGACTCGTGACCAGCAAGGGCATCGTGATCGAGCATATCCGTCCCCGGGCGGCTCCGCCAACAAAGTCATGCTCCTGGGCAGTCCGCGAGCGCGGCGATCCAGTTCTGGACCAGCTCGACCGCAGCGGCGTCGCGCACAGCGGTCGCCAATGGCGGCATGTGGGCGTCACCGTCCGAGTTGATCCGCGCCAGCAAGATCGAGCGCTCGGGAGCCGCGGGGACGACGATCCGTGGATCCGTGAGTCCAAGGTCACCGGCCGACGGGGCATCGCACAGGCCGCTGTCGGCCAGGGGAATCTCTCGGCGCAGATCGAGGTCGGCGCGGCCTCCGGTGCCCTCGTCACGATGGCAGGGCGAGCAGTTGACGTGAAGGTAGGCGCGTACCGCGACCTCGGCGCTCACCGGATCCGCTGGCTGCGGCAGGGGTTCGAAGTCGCCTGCGGAAGCCAGCACGCCGAGGTCGGCGAGGTGGCGCAGCTGGTCGACGCTCGTACCCCCTGCGAGCACTTGCCGATCGAGCTGAGCCACCGTGGTGCCCAACGGCCCACCCGCGGCGTCGGTGTGGCACGCCGGACATCCGCGCAGCCCGGGGAAGATCCAGCCGGCGGCATCCGAGCGCTCCTCGTCGACGAAGGTGGCGTCGCGACCGTCGGCATCCCAGGCGTAGCCGTAGCCCACCCAGCCGTCACCGTCGCGCACGAGCAGGCGTGTCTCGACCAGCCGCTCGTCGATCGAGAACGACTTGCCCAGGACGGTGCCACGCGGCCACTGCACCAACCCCGCGTTGTCGACCGAGGCAGTCTCTCCGTCGGGCACGGCAACAAAGCGCTGTTTGTCGGCGCCGTCGGACCAAAACGGCAGGTTGATGTCATACGGCAATATCCACGGCAGCACGTTGGCTGGCTGCTCGACGTCGACGCAACCTGTTGCAGACAGCTTGCGCGGAAACTCGTCGACGGGCGCGAGTTGTTCGCCCTCGACGAGACGAACGAGACCACCTTGGTACCGGGTGCCATAGAGCGTCCCATCCCGTGCCAACGTCCAGGCGGCGATGCCGTTTGCGTCGCTCCCGATCATCTCGGCCTTGCCGGCGACCCCGGCGTCGAGCGGCACGTGCCAGATCATGCCGTCATAGAAATCGCTGAAGATGTAGCCGCCCTCGAACGCCGGCACCGTGTTGCCACGCATGACGGCACCCCCCACCACCGAGGCGCTCCCGGCGTTGCGGTAGGCGGCGACGGGGTCGATGAAGTCGCCCGCGCAAGTGTCGACCCCGATGCACTCGGGGCCTTCTTTGACCCCCCATCCGTAGTTGCCCCCGAGAAGCACGCGATCAATCTCTTCCCAGCGATGCTGACCGACATCGCCGAGCCACAGGTCACCCGTGGCGCGGTCGAAGCTCCAACGCCAGGGATTGCGAAACCCCCAGGCGTAGATCTCGGGCGCACCACCGCCGGCGGCGAACGGGTTGTCCGGCGGAATCGCATACGGCTCGGCGCCATCGACGTCGATCCGCAGCATCGCGCCGAGCAAGGTGTCGGTGTTCTGCCCGTTGCCCTGCGGATCACCGGCACTGCCGCCATCACCGAGCCCAAAGTACAGCAGGCCGTCCGGTCCGAAACCGATGTCACCGCCGTTGTGGTTCGTGTACGGCTGATCGACCTCGATGATCACCGCTTCGCTGTCGCGTTCGACACCGCTGCCATCGGAGGTGACCGAAAAGCGCGAGACCCTGGACAGCATCGCCGCACCACCCGGGGCGTTGTAGGACAGGAACACCTGGCCGTTGGCGGCGAAGTCGGGATGAAACTCGAGATCGAGGAGTCCGGCCTCCCCCGAGATCATCAACGCGTCCTCGATGTCGACGAACAACTCGGGTGATGGATCGTTCGGTGTGAACGTGTAGATCTGCCCAGACTTCACGACCAGATAAAAACGCGACTCACTGGGGTGCTCCACGAGCGCGACACCGCCTTCGATGTCGACCTGTGCGAAGGCGCGCTCGACCACCACCTGCGCCGGCGAGGGCAGTCGCGGCAACGCCACGCAGCGCGCCTCGAACTGCGGCGCATCGTTTTCACCGCAACCCTGTGTACCCGCCGCCAACAACCATGCGGCAACCCATCCAACGCGCGCCATATCGGTGGACGATAGCACCAGTGGCGGACATCAGCCCAAAACACTCAGATGCTGGTGCGTTCGCCCGGCTCCGCCGCCGCGATGCCCAGCACGGTGGCCCGCACTGCGGCCACCAGGACGTGAGATCCGCAGACGCACACCGTGCCCCCACCCGCCAGCCGCGCGTCGATCCACGCCAAGGTCGGCACCAGGGCGTCCAGCACGCATGGACTCTGGTCGAGGTGGATCCCGGCTGCGCCGAACCCACCGAGATCGACCCACGCCCAGTCGCGGCCGCTACGACCGACGGCGGCTGCCATCGCCGCAGCATCCTTGTCGACCACGCAGCCGATCGCAATCGCGGCGTTGGGCGCATGCACCTCGAGTGTGGCCAGCAGGGCAAGGACGCCGGCAGGGTTGTGGGCCACGTCAAAGATGAGCGTTCCACCGCCGTGGGCGATCCGCTCGAAGCGACCTGGCCAGACCACACCATCGAGATCGGCTTCGGTCACCGCGGGCTCGATCACGCGGGCCGCCGCCAACGCGAGCGCCGCGTTGCTGTGCTGATGTGCGCCGAGCAGACCTGCGGGCCCCTGTGGGAGTCGCGTGACCACGTCGAACGGAGCCCTGATGGCGTTCGTATGCTCGCGAAGCACCTCGAGCACTTGCGGATCCTGCGGCACCGAGAACACCGGGACATCGGCCCGCGCGACGGCGATCTTCTCGCCGGCGATGGCCGCGAGCGTGTCGCCCAGCCACATCTGGTGATCGAGATCGATCGAAGTGACCGCGACCACGTGCGCGTCGCAGATCCGCGTGGCGTCGTAGCGCCCGCCCATTCCGGCTTCTGCGATGATGACCTCGACCCCTCGCTCGGCGAATCGCACCCACGCCGCGAGCGTCAGCACCTCGAAGAACGACAACGGTCGCGGTAGGTTCACCCCCTGTTCGAAGCCCAGAACGCGGTCGACGGCGGCCTCGAGCAGGACATCGGACTCGGCCAGTCCGCCGATCCGCACGCGCTCGCCGACGCGGTGCAGATGCGGGCTGGTGTATAGCCCGACCTCGCGCCCGTGGCGACGTAGCGCGAGGTCGACCATCGCCGAGGTCGATCCCTTGCCGTTGGTACCCACCACATGCACCGCTGGAACTCCGGCGGCCGGCTGGCCCAGTCGCCGCCAAACCTCGAACACGGTGTCGAGCTCGAGCCGGATCCCGAGACTCCGCCGTGCGAACAGTCGATCGAGGCTCACGCGAGTTCGTCCGCGACGACGGACTCGGCGACAGTGGGTTTGGCTGGCATGCCCCGGAGCATCCGCAGCACGGTGCCGATCTGCTCACGCATCTCGTGGCGGCTCACGATGCGGTCGACGATGCCGTGCTCGAGCAGAAACTCGGCGCGCTGAAAGCCCTTGGGCAGCTCCTGGCCGATGGTCTGCTGGATGACGCGGGGGCCGGCGAAACCGACGAGCGCCTTGGGCTCGGTGAAGATCACATCGCCGAGCATGGCGAAGCTCGCCGCAACGCCGCCTGTGGTGGGATGAAGCGCCACCGAGACGTAGGGCAGCCGGCGCTCGCGCAGACGCCCTCGCGCGGCTGAAGTCTTGGCCATCTGCATCAGCGACAGCACGCCTTCTTGCATCCGCGCACCGCCGGAAGCCGAGAACACCACCGCGGGTCGATCGAGTTCGACGGCGCGTTCGAACACGCGGGTCACCTTCTCACCGACCACCGAGCCCATGGAACCACCCATGAACTCGAACGCGAAAAATCCCACCGAGACCGGCACGCCATCCATTTCGGCGACACCCGAGCGGAACGCCTCGGTGGAGCCGCTGGTGCGCTCGGCCTTGTCGATCCGGTCGCGGTAAGGCTGCGAATCGAAGAAACCCAGCGGATCACCCGACCTCAGCTCGGTGTCGTGTTCGGTCCACGTGTCCGGGTCGAGCATCGCCGCGATGCGCTCGGCGGTCGACATGATCGCATGGTGGCCGCAAACCGGGCACACACGCAGGTTCGAGATCAGCTCGTCGGTGTACGTGATCTCGCCGCACGACTCACACTTGGACCAGAGGCCCTTGGGAATCGAAACCTTGCCAGCACCCGCATCCTTGTCGAGCGCGTCTTTCTTGCGCCGCCACCACGCCATGGTGCGGGCTCTTGTACCTCATGCGGGTCGGGAATTCACCCCTACCCTCCAGCGTTGTCGTCTCCGGGGCGACGAAACGCGCCAACGCACGGCCCCGGCAGCCGCCCGGACCACGGCTTTCACTTGCCGTGATGGGCCCACCCTTGATACGGCACCTTCCATGGCTGCGCCGCCCGGCCCCGTCCGCGCCCCCCTCACCTACCGCGAGGCTGGCGTCGACATCGATGCCGGGAACCAGGCCGTCGAGCGGATCAAGCGGCTCGTCGCGAGCACGCGCCGCCCCGAGCAACTCTCGGAG
>CANLQR010000499.1 GCA_947492135.1 Deltaproteobacteria bacterium
GTCGGTCGTCCCCACGGTCGTGATGGTCTTGCCGAGCGCGGTGCCGAAGAAGCCCATCGTGCCCGAGAACGTCACGTCCGCGAACGGGGCGTAGATGTTCATGGTTGCCTCGGCCGCGCCGTTGAGCTTGATCGGCGCGCTCGACGACGAGATGATGGTCAGCGAGTCGGTGTCGACGTTCGTCGCCGACCCGCCGTTGAACGTGGCGCCACCGTCGAGGTAGATCGTGACCGCACCCTTGGTGCCGAGCTTCGCCTGGCCGTTGATGGCAATGCCCTTGAAGTAGTAGTTGCCTGCGGTCAACACGAGCGTGGTCGTCGAGTTGAGCGTCAGCACTCCACCGCTGACCGGCGACTTGCACGAATTGCCCTGCTTCACGCACGGGATCTTCGCGTTGTCGTTCGCGGTCGCAGCCGCCGCCACGAGGCCCGTCGGGTCGGGCACCGTGACCGTGATCGCGCCCTGGGTGATGGTGCCGCTGATGCTGGCGCCGCCGCTGACCTCGACCGTGCCTCCGCTGATCGCGGCGGCGTCCACGTCGGCGGCGCCCCAGGCCTTGACGAGCTTGTTGCTGAAAACGCCCGCCGCGCCGTTGATGCCCGCAGTGCCGCCGATGGCGATCGAGTCGAGGCCAATGAGCCCCGCCCCGCCCGCCGGGAAGCAGCCCTCGCGAAACTCGCTGTCGTTCGGCTCACCCGCCTCATCACAGGCGGGAGCGAGAAGGGCGACCAGAATCAACGCGGTGTAGGAGCGGTTTGCCATGCGACTTGCCTCGGTCTAGGCATCGTATCACCTGTTGAATAAAGTGCAATTTTGATTACTAAATATTCAGTGTCCAAATTAGGACGGAGGCGTTGCTGCCCGGTGAACAACCGACGGGCTCCAGGGGGTTCGAGGACGAGACCGCTGGGCTTGGAGCGTACAAAACCGCGCCTGGAGCCACTTTTGCGGCGCTCGTCCAGTCCTCGTGCTTCGGCCGCCATGGGGTCGGAGGCAAAAATCGACGGAACGAAGGTCCGCCGGAGCCGGAACAAAATCCAACAAAAATACCTTTCGTCAAAAACGAGCGTTCCTCACCTGGAGCCATCCAGACTCACATCACCGCAACGCGAGTCTCCATCGAGGGACGCGACGGCGACCCACATCCAAGGAGCGCAGCTCGCATCACGGCAACAGGGGCTGCAGCGCCCGATGCAGCCCCGCGAGCCCGCGCTGCAGCCCGTCGGACGTTCCGGCCTCGGTGACCAAGGCGAGGGCCGCCCGCAGAGACTCGCGGGCGCGGTGCAGCCGGCTCTTCACGGTCCCCGCTGGAACTCCGAGCACTTCGCCGATCTCCGCCACCGCCATGCCCTCCCAGTAGTGCAGCTCGAGGGTGATCTGCAGGTCGAGCGGCAGCACGTTGAGGGCCTCGAGCACCACGAGTTCCTCCTGCCGGATCGCGACGATCTGGCTGGGCGAGCCGACCGCGTCGCGGACCGATTCCAGCATCGGATCGAAGCGGTCCAGGTGGCGTTGGCGCTGCCGGTAGTAATAGATCAGCTGCCGGCGCGCGATGCCGAACAGATACGCGCGGAAACTCCGTGCCTCATCGATGCGCTCCACCGACTCGACGCACGCCAGGAACGTCGCCTGCACCAGCTCGTCGACGTGCTCGGGAGTCTTGCTGCGGAGGAAGGCGTAGATCGAGGCAAAGTGCCGGCGTACGAGCAGATCGCCGGAGCCGGCGTCCTTGGCACGCCACGCTCGCAACAACTCGTGGTCCGCGCGGTCGTCGGTCATCGCGTGACCATCTCGGTGTGGGCAGCCAACCAAGCCTCGAGCTCGGCACCCACCGGCGCCGCCTGGTTGGTCAGCCCCGCGCGAGCTTCGGTCGCGACGACGATCGCCCGCGCGGCGTGTCCCCGCTCGTCGAGGTCTTCGGCAAACCGCAGACGCGAGGTTGCGACCTTCGCGTGGCCCGCCCCGTAGACGGCCCGCGAGATCGCGATGCCGGCGTCAAAGTCATGGAAGGCGCCATCGAGGTCGCCGAGCCGCATCTTCGTCGTCGCGCGAATGACCAGCGCGCCGGCGGTGTCCGGGTGGCTCGCCGGCAGCGTCGACTCCGCGATCGAGACCGCGGAGTCGAACGAGTCCAGCGCCGCGCGCTCATCACCCTGCGCAGAATCGAGGCGGCCCAACGCGACCAGCACCAGCACCGCAGGCGCAGTCTCACTGGCACCGTGCGAGCGTAGGATCTCGAGCGCGTGATCGAGTGTGACCCGCGCCTCGGCGTACTTCTCGTTGCGACGCAGAGCGTTCGCGAGGTTCGCGAGCGAGGTCATCAGCTGCGGGTGATCCGATCCCAGGACTCGACTTCGAAGCTCCACGACGCGCCGGAACTTGGCTTCGGCCGCCTCCGTGTCTCGCCGCGCGAGATCGACCGTCCCGAGGTTGTTGAGCGCGTCGGCGATCCACGGGTGGTCGGGTCCGTACTGCTGCTCGAACAGACTCCTGGCAGCTTCGAGGTGCTCGCTTGCGCCATCGAGGTCACCGAGCGCTCGCAGCACGTCGCCGAGGTTGTTGTGCAGCATCCCGAGCCGCCCCGCGTCGACGGTCTCGAGGCTCATCTGCGCCGCCAATGCCTCACGCCCGACGGCTTGTGCGTCGCCCAGACGCCCGGCCCGGTTGTATGCCGACGCGAGCGCGAGGGGCAGGGCCGCCGGATCGGCGACATAGCCGAGACGTTCGGAGGCCACGGCGGCCAGTGACGCCCAGTGTAGCGCGCGGTCGAGTTCTCCGAGTCGGTGGCCAGTGACGAACACGAGGCGCTCGGCGGCTCGGGCGGCGATTCGCTCGTGGTTGCAAGAAACCGCGAGCGTCTGCGCAGTCTCGAGCGTAGCGGCAGCGAGTTCGTACTCGCCGGTTCGCTCTTGCGCGCGACCCAGTGCGTCCAAGCTCTCTGCCAGCAGCGGCGGATACTCGAGCGTCGCCGCCTCGTCCGCGGCACTTTGGGCCGCGAGCAGGGCGTCTGGGACCCTGCCTGCGGCGTCGAGGGCGAGGATCCGAGCGAGCTCCGAGCGCAGCTCGGCGACGCGGCCCGCGATCTGCGGGTCGGTGGGCGGGGCGACCTCGGCATAGACATGCGCGGGGTCCGAACACGACGAGGGGTCGGGCAACGCGCCGGCAACCTCGAGAGCGCGCGCCACGACGGTTGCATCGGCCTGGGCGAGCACACTCAGCACTGCGTCGGCGTCGTGTCGTTGTCGACGCAGGCATGCCATCGAGCGGTCGAACGCATCCGCGCCGCGCTGCGATGGGCCGGCCGCGCACAGCTCGCGATAGCCGTTGCGCCAAGCGTCGTCGAAGCGCTCGATGCGGTGCCCGAGTCGGATGAGCGCGTCGGCGGCGAACTCACCCGGGGTGCTCGCGAACGCGGCCTCGATCGCGGCGCGACGGACTCCACCGGCCGCGGCGAGACTTTGGCCGTCGACATCCGCGCAGCGTCGATCGCGATCGGTCCACGCCGCGGCGCCGATCGAGATCACCGCGCACGTCGCAATCGACGCAACGAGACGCCCACGCCGCGCCGGAACGAACACGAGCGCCGCGAGAAGATCGTTCATGCTCGCGAACCGCCGCGACGGCGAGGGCTCGAGGCCGCGGCGCAGCGCACGAACGATGCGCGCGGGTACCGGGCTTGACCGGGGCCGCGCCCGGACGCCGTCACGTTTGGCCTCGGCGAGCTGCCCAAGGGACTGACCCGCGAACGGGCGCGCACCCAGTAGCCCCTCCCACAGCGCGACACAGAAGCCGTACTGATCGCTCGCAGCCGTCGCGAGCCCCCCAGCGTGTTGCTCCGGTGCCATGTACGCGGGTGTCCCGAGCACGGTCCCGTCCTCGGTGAGATGCACGTCGGTCACGGCGTCGTCGAGTGTCACCCGTCGGACGTCGCGCGTCGCGCCGGTCCGCGCGAGACCAAAGTCGAGCACACGCACCCGGCCATCGTTGCCGACCATGACATTGGCCGGCTTGAAGTCGCGATGAGTCACACCCGCCGCATGCGCGGCCGCCAAGCCCCGCCCCGCAGCCACGAAGATCTCGAGCGTAGCTCGCCAACCGTGATCCGTCTCGAGCCACGTGCGAAGGTCGGCACCTTCGACATACTCGAGCACGAGGAAGGTACAGGGCTTGCCAGCCTCATCGGTCGCGGTGCCGACGTCATAGATCGCGAGGATGTTCGGGTGCGGTGCGCGGGCGATCGCCTCGGCCTCGTGGCGCAGTCGCTCGCGCGAGGTGCTGCCGCCCGCGCTCGCGCACTCGCCGACCGCGCTGATGAATTTGACGGCGACGGGTCGGTCGAGCTCGACGTCGTGCGCGAGATAGACGACGCCCGCTCCGCCTTCGCCGAGTCTGCGCACGATCGGGTAGCGCGCGAGCACGGGGTGCCGCGGCGTGGCACCGAACAACACCGACCGCAACCGGGCGAGCGCCGCCTCGGTCTGCGAGTCGGGGACCGTCGGACGGGCGCCCTGCAGCCGCCCGATGGCGTCATCGGTCGGGTCGCGAGGGGGCGCCTCCATTCCACCATGGTACCGAGGCCCCGGCGACGTGGGAGACCCGTCGACTCGGGATGGGGCGGGCCGCGGTCAGCGGCGGCGCAGGCGGGCGTCACCCAGGCACACCCGCGCGGCACGCAGCGCGACTGGATCCGCGGCGTGGCGCAGGTTGGTGATCGTTCGCGAGCAACAGTCGCACAGCTCGGCGAGACGAGCGATTTGGTTCCAGCCCTGGTCGAATGCGAGCGCGACGAACAGCGCGCGGGCGGGGCCTCGCGATCGGATAGCGTCGGGTTCGGTGCGAGTCGCGGCGGCAGCGGCTTGCGCGATCGTGTGCAGGGCGGCGGTCGGCATCGTCGTCGTGGGCGCGATCTGGGGTAGCGGCGTGCCGTTGATGCGGGCGCGCGGGTCACCGCTGACGTAAGCATGGTGTCTCGTTGCGAAGGCTCGCGAGTGCATGCCAAGCGCGCGCGCGAGGCGATCTGCGGTGACCCACGGATCTACGGTGGCGCCGAGGACATCGCGATGCGTGCTCCACGTCCAGGCGAGCGGACAGCTCACGAGTCTCGCGCGGCAAGGATTCAGCGCGACGTAGCGGATCTGGCGTGCGAGCACGTCACCGCCGCGGATCGGCGCGGGTGGAGGCACCTGCGAGACGCGGCCCCAGATCCCGAAGCGGCGGCCGAAGTGGCCGAGTAGTCGGGCAAGACGCTGTCGCGCGGCGTTCGGATCCTCGGCCGCGAGGACCAGGTGCGGATGGTCGGGCATGAGCGTCGCGGCGAGCACATCCGGAAACGCCGCGCGGAGCTGTACCCACAGCCATGCGCCAGTGTCGTGGCGCGAAAGCTCAGGGGCCGCAGGGGACATGCGGGCAGTGAGATGGATCCACGGCGCGCTCGCCATGCCTGCGGCATCGACCGCGCACGACGTTTCGTTGCGAGCCGCGGGTAGCGGAAGCTCGAGGCGCCTGGGTGTCTCTCGGGCGTGGAGATGCCGAGGAACCGAAAGGCACGGCCTCCGAGACACTCTGGACGCTCGCATTTCGGCTTCTCGGCAGTGCGCTGGCCGAGAGACACTCTGCGGTCATGAGGTTCCGCGGGTTGCCCTGCAGCGGCCTGCAGCGGCGGGTTTCCGGGTGCACTCGGTCCCGTCATTCCGGCGGGCTGATCGGCGGGACAAAGGCTCCGGCAACCGTGAGGACACCAGGCTCGAGCACGTATTTTCCCGTATGAGGGCACGAGGCGAACGAGACCTCGCAGCCGGGTTTCTGCGCCGAGAGCTCGATGAGTGAACCTCCCGCCGTCGCCTCGAGTCCGGCGATCTCCGCGACGCCCGGCGACTCGGGCTCAGAAGCGACCCCCGAACGACAATCCGACCTGGCCACGGCCGGCAT
>CANLQR010000500.1 GCA_947492135.1 Deltaproteobacteria bacterium
GTTCGAGCCGCTGGTGTTCCGGAACGCGCCGACCTCGAACTTGGTCGACCATTGCAGGTACTGCTCCGAGAAGTCAGGCGCGTCGGCACCGGCCGCGAGATACAGATGCTCCATCAGCGCCGCAGTCGCGAAGATCGAGCACACTCCGCGCTTGCCCTGGCTCTTCACCGGCGACTGCGTGGCGACCAGGGCGCTGTGGTGCAGCGGCGCGGGACCATCGGCCTTGATCTGGAACGGCAGGTCCTTGCCCACCGCCTCACCGTCGAAGATCGCCTCGTAGCTGGACAGCGGCGCGTCGTCGTCGAGGTTCTCGCCGTCGTCGATGGGGTCACAGGCAGAAAGCAGCAGGGCGATCGCGACGGGCAGTTGCAGGATTCGGCGGAACATCTGGGGTGGTTCTCCGTAGGACGATGTGAGAGGCGTCGGTGGAGGTGGGAGCACGCGTTGTGCCATACGTAAATATTGGGAAGCGTAGGTTTTGCTACCTGGCTACGGCTTCCTCGGGGTGGCGAGTGTGGTGGCCCCCACGGCCCACGGAAGACGTGACCGGCGCCGGGAGCGGTGCTGGTTGGCATCGTGTTGTTGGCAGCGCTTTGGCGCGCGGTCCCGGCTCGATCCTCGGAGCCGTCAGCGTCCGGGTCTAGGCGCACTCAAATCCGCGCCGCCCCACTCGATCACCGTGAACTCGCCGCGACGCCGCTGCGGCAGCTCGGGCGCGCCGACGGCCACGGGCCCGTCGGCGCGGGCGAAGAGCATGAACGGGCGGATGACCGCGTCGGGCTCGGGCTCGATGTGCAACCGGGCGTAGCGGCCGTAGACCGCCTCGTCGACGAACTGCACGACGCTGTACGGGTTGCCGATCATGCTCGGCAGCCAGTACGTGATGAAATCGGTGCACTCGGTGTCGGACAGGGTGAACCGCTCGCACGCGTGCTCGAGGAATCCGACCAGCTCGTCGCTGCGGACGCTGTGGGCGCGGGCCGGATCGATCTCGAAGTCGCTCGCCGTGCCCTCCCAGAACAGATAGTTGCTGCGCCGACCCGTGGATTCGTCCACCAACGTGCCGTCGGGCGCAGCGGTGACCGTCCAGCCCTCGGGCCCGGGGGTCGGATAGGCGGCGGTGAGCTCGCCGTCGAGCTCGAGTCGAACTCGAACCCGCTGGGTCCGAGGCGGGTGCAGATAGATCACCGGCTTGCGCACCGCGATCGGCCGCTCGGGCTTGCCGAAGTCGAGCATCGTCACGCCGGTGCAGATGCCGACCACGCCGAGACGAGCGCGGTCGGCACTGAAGGCAAACACCGTCTGCGTGGCATCGTGATCGCCGTCGACGACCAGGAGATCGCGGAGCTCGTCGAGATCGTAGCCGGCGCGCGCGAGCGACTCGAGCTCGCTGGGACCGGCGACGCGTTGGCGCAGCGACGCGCGCACCCAGCCGCCGTTGCGAAACGGGCCGCCCTCGAGGGTGATGACCTTGCCCCCCGCGGCGCTGTCCTCGGCCGTGAAACCGCCGGGCCTCCGCTCGCGGGCCGCTCGCACTGCCACCGGTGCCGGGTCGATCGTGAGCGCGCTGCGATCGGCCGACAGCGACAGCAGATACAGCGCATCGATCGGCTGCGGCACCGCCCGCAGCGCTTGGCCCAGTGCCATCGGCGGGACCGTCACCGTCTCCCCGACGGGCACCGGATCGCTGCTGGGCGCGGGTGGAGGCGGCGGCGAGAATTCCGGTGAGGTCGTCGAACACGCCGACATCGCCACGACTAGACCCCAGAGACGCATCATGGCGAGCACGATAGCGCGTTGCGGGATGATCTCCACGCCACGCGCTTGGGCGCAGGGTGGCGGTTGCGGTCCGCTGCAACCCCGTCGGCGACATCACCTTAGGGTCGGATCTGCACGACGCGGTCCTCATCCTGGCACCACGCAGTCAAGGGACCGCCGTAGACGCAGCCCGAGTCGAGGCCCATCACCGCGCCGTCGCGGTAGTGGCCGCGCCAGGCCCAGTGGCCGTGCACGACCCGCGCGGTGCCGCGATAGAACGCATCCCACGGCCGAAACGGTGGAGGGCAGTCGGCTGGCGCTCGATCGAACTTGCTCCGCATGCCGTCGACGGTGCAGCAGCGCACCCGCGTCGCGAAACTGACGTCGTCGCGGACCAGCCAGTCGTCATCGTGAGCCCCGGCACCGAGCGCGGCCGCGACCGAGTCCAGCGCGCGCCACTGCGGGTGAAGTCCGGCGTGGACGAGCCACGCGGCCGGACCCAGGCCCGATGCCGGGAGGTAGACGAGTGCAGGTAATGCCCGCAGCAGGTCCAGCAACTCCTCGGCGTCGTGGGCCGCGAACAGGGCGTCGAGCGTGTCGCGCTTGCGTGGCCATCGGCCGCTGCGGGCGCACAGGGCATAGACTTCATGGTTGCCGATCACGCCGCGGCCGCCGATGTCTCGCCAAAGTCGCGCCGTGGCCAGCGACTCCGCGCCGCGGTTGACCAGATCGCCGGCGGCCCAGAGCTCGTCCTGCGCGGGGTCGAAGCGGATCTCTGCGAGCAGTCGCTCGAGCTCGCGGGCGCAGCCTTGAATGTCGCCGACGACCCAACGCATTTGCGCAACAGTAGCCGAAAAATCGCTGCAGCCTGTTTCGCGCTGCAACCTCCTGGGATGGGGTCGATTTGCTACCGTGCGGCGTGCCCGTCTTGTCCGACGACCCTGCGGGGCTCGCGATCCTCGCTACGGTGTCGCTGGTCGCGGCCGTCATCAACACGATGGCCGGAGGTGGTGGCCTGCTGGTGTTGCCTTTGCTGATGGCGCTGGGGGTCTCGCCCGCGAGCGCGAACGGCACGATGCGCGTGGGCGTGCTTGCGCAGAACATCACCGCGGTGGTGGCGTTCGGACGCCACGGGCTAGGCGATCTTCGGCTGGTGGCGCGCTTGCTGCCTGCGATGATCGTCGGTGCCGTCGCGGGCGCTGCGCTCGCCACCCACCTCGCCAACGAGTTGCTACGCCCGGTGTTCGGCGTAGTGCTCGTGCTGTGGGCGGTCGCCCTGGTCGTGCGACCCGGGCGATTCTTCACCCCCGCGACCGAGCCGCGCGCACCCCGGTGGTGGGCTCAGCTCGCCAGCTTGGCCATCGGCGGGTACGGCGGATTCCTGCAGGCCGGCGTCGGCTTTCCCCTGATGGCGCTGCTCATCACCGGGCTCGGCCATCCAGCGGTGCGCGGCAATGCCGTCAAGGTCGGGCTGGTGCTCGGCTTCACGCTGGTGTCGTTGCCGATGTTCGCGGCGGCCGGCCAGGTGCTGTGGCTCGAAGGACTCGCGCTCGCGGTCGGGGGTGCCCTCGGCGGTTGGATCGGCGCCGCCTGGCAGGTGCGCGAGGGGGCCGGGGTGGTGCGGTGGTTCGTGATCGTCGCGGTCGCGCTCAGCGGCGCGATGATGGTCACGGGCTGGTGAGCGGCTCGTCGCACGCACGACCTACAACCGCGCGCGCCGCGGCAAGGTCGAGGACGACGAGGCCGCGGCGGTGGGACAGTCGCCGCGAGACGGCTCTCGCTACGCGCCACACACCTCGAGCCCGGATGCCCGCGCAGCGGTCGCGAGCTGGGCGTCGTGGGTCACGAGTACGATCGGAGCGCGCAGGCTGCGAGCGAGCTCGAGCGCCGTGGTCAGATGGATCGCGTCCAGGGTCCCGAGCGTCGTGGGCATGGGGCCGGCGGCACGCTCCAAGAGCTCCTCGGTCACCGCCAGGATGTCGATGGACCTCAAGACGCGGCGGGCCTCCTGGTGGAGCGCCGCGACGTCCTCGTCATCGAGTCGACCGTCCAGACGATAGCGATCGATGACGCGGCCGATCTCCAAGGGGAGCAGGCGCGAGGCGTAGGCGGTTTCGATCCGGCCCCACTCGGCGAGTGCGCCGGGCTCCCCGAACAGCTTGCGGAGTACGACGCTCGAGTCGACAAATGCGATCATCGCCGCGTCCGGTCCTCGACGAGAATGGCGGTCGTATCGGTGCCGCGGCGGCGAAGGCCATGGACCACGATCGCGCCCAGCGGTGGCGCCGCCGGATCGCGGGGAGCACTCGTGCGCAGTCCAGCGGGCGCCTCGGGTTGGGCCAGCATCGGGACCAGGCGGGCGAAGGGACGGTCCCGGTCGGTCACCACGACCTCCTTGCCGGCGCGGACGGCCTTCATGTAGCGGCCCATCTTTGCCTTGAGCTGGGACGCCGTCGCCTTGATCATGGACATCAACGTACGCGGATGTCCATGGATGGTCAACGTGCGCCGCGGTGCAGGGCTCGAGGTCGCAGGGCTCCGGCTCGATCCTACATCCGCGTGCGGGCCATGGACCGAGCGGCGGCCAGGCGCGCAATGCCCAGCTCGAGCTCCCCGGGATCGTGGCTGCAGTAGCCCAGCCGCAGGTTGGGCCGTGCAGTGCCATCGAGCGTGAACCTCGAGCCCGGGGCGACCGCGACCCCGCGCGCGGCGGCAGCTGCCGCCCACGCGTCGGGATCGAGCGCAGGATCGACGTCGAGCCAGAGCGCCATCCCACCCTGCGGGATCGTGAATCGCACGCTGCCCGAGAGATGCTTGGTCAGCGCAGCCACTGCGGCCGTGCGGCGCTCGAGGTGGATCCGACGCATGCGACGGATGTGTCGCCCGATGGTGTCGTCGTCGAACAGTCCGGCGAGTGCGGCTTCGAGCGGACGATCGCCTTGGCGATCGGCGGCGCTTCGAATCCTGGTCATCGTCGCGAGCAGCGGACGCGGGGCGACCACCCAACCCGTTCGCAGCCCCGGCGCGAGCACCTTCGAGAGCGTGCCGACGTACAAAACGATCCCATCGACGTCGAGGCTGCGCAGCGGCGCGACGGGGTGGGTCCCGTAGTGAAACTCATGGTCGTAGTCGTCCTCGAGGATCGCGACCCGATGCTTGCGGCACGAGGCGAGCAGCGCAACCCGGCGCGACGCGCTGAGCGTTGCGAGCGTGGGGAACTGGTGATGCGGCGTCACGTAGACCAGTCGCACGCTTCGGCGCTCGAGCACGCGCGCGAGCGCAGCAGTGTCGATCCCGTCGCCATCGACCGGGATCGGAATGAGCTCGGCGCCCGCGAGCCGCAACGCGTCCCAGCCCGGTCGATAGCCCAGGGCTTCGACAACGACGGCATCGCCGGGGCGGACCACTGCCCGGGCAACCAGATCGATCGCTTGCTGACTACCGCGTGTGACGAGCACGTCATCGGCGGTGCACGGGATCGCGCGCTGCGCCGCCAGCGTGCCGGCGATCGCCTCGCGCAGCCCAAGCCAGCCCTGCGCGTCACCATCACCGAGCAGCCCGGTGTTGCGTAGCACCCTGCGGTACGCGCGGGCGATCAGCGCCGACGGTAGCAACCGCGGGTCGGGCAACCCGCTATCGAGGAAGATGGGTTTGCGGCCTCCGGGCACCGCGCGTGGTGGCATCGCGGACAGCACGGTGGGCGGCGTGGAAAATCCCATGCGGTGCGGGTCGCCAAGCTTTGGCTTTCGCAGTGGTCGCGCTCGCCCCCCCGTGGGCACCGGATCGAGCTGGCCCGTCACGAACGTGCCCTTGCCCTGACTCGTGGTGATCCACCCCTGCGCGGCGAGATCGCGATAGGCCGCGACGATCGTGTTGCGATGGGCACCCTGCTGGGCCGCGAGCTCTCGCGTACTCGGGATTCGATCGCCTGGGCGAAGCCGACCCCGGCGGATTTCCTCGATCAGCGCCCGCGCAATCGCGACAAAGCGCGGCTTGGACTCGGGCTCGACGACCAGGACCACGGTCGCGTGGGGCATGCGTCAACTGGTCTATCCGATATTTCACAAGTGGACCATGACGACAGACCACTTGGACGACATGTTGAGGCCCATGTCGAGCCCCGATCTCCGCAGCCCCCGCACCGAACTCCGCCGCCGCGGCCAACGCG
>CANLQR010000501.1 GCA_947492135.1 Deltaproteobacteria bacterium
CGCGCGACCCGATGGAGTCGCCGACGCGGTCATTCCACGCCACGCGACCAGGCTGGCCCGGAAGCCACTGCAGCATGCAGCCCTGCTGCCAGTTCCACGCCGTCGATCGACCCAGGTCGATCCAGCGATCGCCGTCGGCGAGATCGACCATCCCCACGCGGATCGCATCGGTGCTCGGAGGCGGGCGCCCTTCGAAGCCGACGCGCATGCCCAGCGCGTATCGCTCTGTCGGATCGAACGCGAGCTTGTCGTAGTAGCCAAACCAATGGTGCGCGGGCCCGCGGGTGATCGGCCGGACCGGCGGGAACGACGTCGAACTGCAGGCGGAGATGTGCGGCGAAGCGACCACGGCCAGCGCCCCCCGCAGGAAGGCTCGTCGCCGGTGGTTTTCGGGCTGCGGGAGAGGGCTCACCGTCTGGCTCACCTTGTCTCGCGAACTTGGTCGAAACGTGTCGTGGTCGGCAGCCGTGCCACGGGGAGCCAGGTGCCCTCGCTACACGGCGCGGTGAGCTCCAACCAGGCGCCGTGGAGCGTTAACTTCGGCGACTGACGTCGAAGTTGGCTCAACCACTGTCTCCGCCGTCGTCGCCACACGGCGGTGGAGGCTGGTCGCACCAGTAGCGCTCGTAGCGGTCGCAGAATTCGCACGGATCGGAAACACTGCGTACGCACACCTCGCCGCGATAGAACAACCTCGGCTTCGGGCTGTCCTGTCCTTCGTAGAGGGGTTGGTACTCGTACACGTCGCATTCGGGCGTTTTGGTGAGCGTCCATGTTTGGCCCTCCAGAACGTGCGGTTCGTCGCCCGGCCCGGGGAAAATCATGATCGAGTCGTCGCCGTCAGGAATCCAGGTCCGCGCGCTGACGGCGACGATTGGATCGTTGCTGTCTTGCTGGTACTCGAGTCTTCCGTCGGCGGAAACGTAGGATCGCTGGACACCGCCGTATTCGCTCCGGCCCGGGGCGGCACTCGAGAAGACCCCGAGCATCCAGGTCTGCGCCGGTTCGCGCGAGCACGATGCGACAAGCGCGAGCGATGCCACCATTCGTGCGCGGATCACTGGCACACCTTGGCCTCGACGTCGCTGGTCGTCGCCCCGCGCTCGTCCCCAACCACCAACGTCAACACGTGGGCCTCGGTGAAGTGGAGCTGTGTGATCCCGTGTTCCATGAGCACGCCGTCGACGAGCCATCGCTTGGTCGCGAGGTCGTCGTCGACGTCCGACACCGACGCGGTGAGGTTCACCGTGCTCGGGTACGGGTTGGAGCGCGGCGGGCCATCGGGCAGCCGGCTCAATCGTCGCCTCCGTCGGCGTCGCACGGCGGTGGAGGCTGGTCGCACCAGTAGTGCTCGTAGGGGTCGCAGCCGTTGCAGCGACCCACGGCACCGCGCACGCAGACCTCACCGCGATAGACCGTGCCGGGCTCGTCGCTGATGGGCTTCCCGCGGCGGATGGTCCGGTAGTCGAAGAGGTCACAGTCGTCGGTTCGGGTGATCGTCCACTCATCCTTCTCCTGAGTCAGCGGTGTGTCGTCCGGCCCAGGGAAGATCACGATCGAGTCGCGGCCGTCCTGCACCCAGGTTCGCGCAATCACGGTGACGCCGGGCCCGTTGAAGTCCGAGCGATACTCGAGTTCTCCGGCGGGGTACACGTAGTAGCGTTCAACACCGCCATACATACTCGGCCCCGGGTCCGCACTCGAGAAGACCCCGAGCATCCAGGTCTGCGCCGGCTCGCGCGAGCACGATACGGCGAGGACAAGCGATGCCACCATTCGTGCGCGGATCACTGGCACACCTTGGCCTCGACGTCGCTGGTCGTCGCCCCCCGCTCGTCCGTAACCACCAACGTCAACTCGTGGGCCTCGGTGAAGTGTAGCTGTGTGATCCCGTGTTCCATGAGCACGCCGTCGACGAGCCATCGCTTGGTCGCAAGGTCGCCGTCGACGTCCGACACCGACGCGGTGAGGTTCACCGTGCTCGGGCACGGTACAGTCGCAGGCACTGTGATCTCCGCGGCCGGCGGATGCTCGTCGACCGCGATCGTGTTGTACCCCCACCACACCAGGACATCGGCGGACTCGTCCTCGCCGCACGGCATCGTGAACTCGAGCCATGCGCCGTCGATCCCCTGGAGCATCGACCAGCCTTGCCCTGCCCGCAGAAAGACCGGCTCCTGCGTGGGGCGGCGCGAGGTGAAAGGCAAGCCATCGACGACGCCCTCGGCGTCGAACACCAGCGCACCCGGCGGAAAGCCGCGCCAGACCGTGCCTTGCTGTGCGATGCCGAACGCCGGTTGCGCGAGCGAGAGCGACAGGCTCGACAGGACATGGGTCTCGGGTTGGCCGTCGCACTGCAGCACCAGGGTCAGGGGTTGCGTGAGCTCGAGGTCAAGGGATCCGAGGTAGAACGGGCAAGGGCCACTCGCGTTGCCGCCCTGACATAGCGAATAGCCGATCTCGCCCGTCATCGACGCCGACACTTGTCCCTGCGAATGGGTCGACATCGCCGCCACCGATCCAGTCAGCGACAGCACCCACTCCTCGGATTCGCCGAGAGTCTGGGCCGCTGGCGTCACGCGTCGGGGCCCGACCGCGTCGAGCACTTCGTCGAAGCCCTCGTGACACGCGGTGACAAGATCGCAAGTGAGTTCGGCGGTGCCGAACAGGTCCTCCCCATGCCGGTGGTCGGCGCGGATCAACTCCGTGGCGCGGTCGCCCGGCGAGGCCTCGGGTGTCACCGCGCTGAAAACGCCGGAGTCCTCGCAGTTGGCAGAGTACCCCACGCGGCCCGCGATGTGGTCCGTGCAGGCACGGGCGCACACCGACTCCACTGCCGCGAGTTCCTGGGACGTGGGAGCGTCGTGATCTTCCACCATCCCCGCGGGCACGATCACGCGGAACCCCTCGACGAGCGCCGATCCCTGGAGGACTGTCGGAAGATCGATGCCTGTGCTCAGCTCGTTGCCGCTTGGGCACGCGGCATCGTCCGGCTCGGACTCGCAGGAGACCTCGTTGATCGCGAGGAGTTCGCTCGCCTCGCAGACGTACTCCACATCGGTTCCGTCGCCAACTCGAACGTAGATCCCATCGCCGGGCTCGCCCTCGTCGCTCAGCAGGAACAGCATGTACCACCCGGGCGGGGCGGTGTTGGCATCGAACGGGTCGGTGGAATTGGCGAAGCCGCCTTGCACGCGATACGGGGAGCCTTGCCCCGAGGTGATCAGCGGAAGCCAGCGCTGGTCCATGTCGAACCCGTGCGTCACGCTGCCAAGGCGAACCAGCGATCCTCCGCGAACGCGCACGTCGTTTTCGACGATGATGTCGATTGTTCCGCCCCACGCGAGGTAGTCCTGCACGGGCTCGGGTGGTGGCTCACCGTCCAGCGTGATACCGAACTCGTACAGCGCGGCTTCAGGCGCCGGCGCGGCCGGGTCCTCGGCGTACTGCGGTGCGAAGTACTGCTGCTCGACGCCCTCGCGGTGGTTTTGCCAGACGCCGAGCTGCCGATGACCGTTGCCCATCGAGATCACGCGGGCATCCGGCAGCAACAGCGCGGTCGAGTGGTACATCCGCTCGAATGTCTCGGGATCGGCGGGAAAGTCCGTCCACGTGTTGCACTGGGGATCCCAGATCTCGGGGACCTTGCTTGCGTAGCACGCGTGGTTCAGCGCGCCGCAGTTGTCGGTGTCTCGCGGTGACGCGAACATCGAGTTTGGGCCGCAGTCGTCGATGTAGCCACAGACGTCGCCCGCGGCTGCGCAGCCGCGCGTGCAGAAGCCGGGGTTGTCCTCGCTTTCGCTCTCGCAGCTGGATCCGGCGAGGACGGCTTCGCAGGTCGCGTCGGTCAGGCAGGCGACGTTGCGGATTAGCGAGCAGGTGAGTTCCTCTTCCGGGGTCACACAGCCGCCGCCGACGTTGGACGACCAGTCCATGCAAACACTTGGACACCCTGCCGCGCAGGGGCGAGCTTCAATCCGCAGCTCCGGCATGCTAGGCACTTCGCACGGGTTGTTGAAATGGTCGCGCCCCTGGCTATTGCCGTACTCGTTGCCGCCGGTGACCAGCACACGGCCGTCGGGCAACAGTGTGGAATTGTGGAAGTGGCGCGCGGAGTTCATGGGCGCAGCGATCGAGAACTCGGTGGGCGCCGCGCCGTAGTCGCCCGATGCGAAGCCACGCAGGTCGACGACCTCGGCGACGTTCGTCTGCTCCTCCGAGTCGAGTTCGTCTCGCGGACGCCCCCCGGTCTTCAGCACCTGCCCCGGGCGGTACATCACGGCCGATCCCCCTGTGATGGTCGAGTTGATGGTGTGGCCCCACTCGCTCTGTAGGATGTTGTCGTAGTCGACAACGAGGATCTGGGCGGGGACCTGACTGGCGTCGACGATAGCCTCGGCCCCCGCATACAACACGTCGCCGTTGGGCAGCACGAACATGAACGGATAGCTCGGCACGCCCTCGGTCGCTGGAAACGGCGCGGCGATCTGCGTGATCGCAGACTCAGGTGGCTGCGATGGATCGTAGACCTCGAGCACGCGCGTCGTCTCGGCGTTCGGCGCCGGCGGCTGGCAGGTGTTCGTCGCGCCGTAGCACGACTCGCCGAGAGCACACCGACACTCCCCGTCTCGGCAGACCCCGGCTGTGCACTCGCTGTTGTCCTGGCACGCAATGTCCGGCAGCGGGCACGGACCTGCGACCGGCTGGCAGATCCGGAGGTCCAGGTTGCAGATCTCTTCGCCATCGCAGTCCTCAACCGCGTCGCACAGGCCACCGACGGCCTGAGTCCTCGAGGTCCCACCGGCGATCAACACGTGTCCGTTCGGCAACGACGTGAGCGTTGGGTACCAGCGGTCGTATGCCATTGACCCCGAGCGGTTCACCCACTCGTCACCGTCGAGTTCGAAATCCCAACCGAACGGGCAGAGGTCGCCGTCGGAAACCTCCACGGGCCCGAGCGCACCCGACGGATCGAAGCGAAACGTGTCTCTGATGCCACCACCGTTGGGGCTCCCCTTGATGTTGCCGCCGGCGAACAGCACCTCGCCGGAGGGCAGCTGGCTGTGGCCCGCGCAACAGAGGTCGACCACCGGAGCGTCCGCGGGTGGCGTCTCGTCGTTGAACGGGACCGGGTGCCACGATATCGCGCTAGGCGGCGTACCGATCGTCCAAAGCCGCTGGTCGCTTTCGCCGTGCATTACGAGCACGTCGCCGGTGTGCATGTGAACGGCGTGCACCGGTGTGCTGAAGCAGTGGTGTGCGATGATCTCGGGCACAGAGCACGCGTCGGCGACCTCGTCGTTGCCCGGCTGGCCAGGGTCCCGCCAGTCCTCGAAGTCCGTGTCCCACGCACCAGCCGGCGCAGCCACGCCGTCGGTCGCGCATTGATCAAGGAGCGGAGGAAAGTCGGTGCCCGTGTAGCAACCCCCAACCCAAGCCAGCACGGCAGCAGCACACACTACCCTTGCGCGTCGACGCTGAACCGAACCGAACCGAACCGAACCGAACCGAACCGAACCGAACCGAACCGAACTCTTCGCGTGCCATCCTGGTCATCTCCCATTTGGATCACGGTCGCGCCGCCGACCGGCGCCTGTCAAGGCCCGCATGTCTCCCCGCTCGCGATTTCGTGTCGTAGCCTCAGCGCCCGCGGCCAAGGTGTGGGTGTCGGCGTGCCGAACGACGACACACGGACCTCGCGAGCTGTCGTCGAGATCGACGCGCGCCGGCGTCAGCCCTCGTCTGGCGGTGCGAGGCGCTCGAACGCCTGGGCACCCGTCCACCGCTCGTGATCCCCCGCAAACGCATACCCGTCCGGCTTCTCGTCGATGAAGATCTCGCGCACCAATCGAAACGGCGAGGGATCGTCGAACGCACCGACGCTCATCGCGTACAACTGCGTCGGGCGCAGGAAGTAGAACAG
>CANLQR010000502.1 GCA_947492135.1 Deltaproteobacteria bacterium
TCGCGGCGTCGACCGAAGACTTTGCCGAGTGGAGCGCCGCGGCTTGGGCCTGGCTCGAGCGCGTCGATGCGTCGGACGCCGATCCGACCCGGACACAGCTCCAGCTCGACGGCTCGCGCGATGATCGCCTCACGGCCGAGCTCGCGGCCGCGCGCGGCCGCAAGCACGGCGAGCTGCTGATGCCCCTGTGCAGCCGTATCAGCCGCATCAGCGAAGTCAGCGGCACCATGGCCGCGAGCCCGGTCGAGCCGTGGTCGGTGGTGATCGCGTCGCCGAATCTCGTCCATGCCGAGCGCATGGTCGCGTTGCTCCGCGGCCATGGTCTGGAGGTCGACCCGCCGCTGGCCGTCGAAGCCCTCCCGCGGCTGCTCGTGGCGCCCGAGCACGGGCTGACGCGGATCGCCGTGGTCGCGGGTGAACTCTCCGCGGGTCACACCAGCGAGCCCGATCGCTTGCTGCTGGTCTCCGAAGCCGACATCTTCGGCCCCCTCACGCATCGGGCCAAGCCCCGGCGAAAACGTACCGGCCTGTCGGGCCTCGCGCAGCTCGCGGTCGGCGACTTCGTCGTTCACGTGACCCACGGCGTGGGGCGCTACGTCGGTCTCGCGAAGCTCGAACTCGGCGGCGCCCTGGGCGACTTCGTGCTGGTCGAGTACTCCGGCAACGACCGGCTGTATCTGCCTGTGGTGCGACTCGCCGAGATCGAGCGCTACATCTCGGCCGAGGCCAAGCCGCCCAAGCTCGACAAGATGGGCGGGCTGAGCTTCGCCAGCAAGTCCGCCAAGGTCAAAGCCGAGGTCCGTCAGATCGCCGAGGAGTTGCTGCAGATCTACGCGCAGCGCGAGGCCCTGGGCGGTCACGCGCATGCCGACGGCGGCGAGCCCTACCGCGAGTTCGAGGCGACGTTTCCGTTCGAAGAGACGCCCGACCAGCAAGAGGCGATCACCGCCGTGCAGCGCGACCTCGGGCGGAGTCAGCCGATGGATCGACTGATCTGCGGCGACGTCGGGTTCGGCAAGACCGAGGTCGCGTTGCGTGCGGCGTTTCGCGTCGCCGCGGCCGGCAAGCAGGTCGCCGTGCTCGCGCCGACGACGGTCCTGGTCCAGCAGCACTACCACACGTTTCGCGATCGCTTCGAGCCGTTCGGACTGCGGGTCGGTGTGCTCAGTCGCTTTGCCGATCCCAAGCAAGGTGCCGCGGCCATCGCGGGCGCCAAGGATGGCAGCGTCGATGTCGTGGTCGGCACCCATCGATTGCTCTCGACCGATGTTCGCTTCCGCGACCTCGGTCTGGTCGTGATCGACGAGGAGCAGCGCTTTGGCGTCGCCCAGAAAGAGCGCTTCAAGAAGCTCAAGACCGAAGTCGACGTGCTGGCGATGAGCGCCACACCGATCCCCAGGACCCTGCACATGGCTTTGCTGGGCATCCGCGAGATCAGCCTGGTGATGACGCCTCCGGGCGACCGACTCTCGGTGCGCACTTTCGTGTCGCGACCGTCCGATACCGTGCTGCGCGATGGGATCGCCAAGGAACTCGCGCGCGGCGGCCAGGTCTTCTACGTGGTCCCACGCATCGTCGGCATCGAGGAGCACGCCACTCGATTGCGCAAGCTCGTTCCCGGCGCGCGCATCCGCGTTGCACATGGTCAGATGCCCGGCGAGATGCTCGAGCGCAGCATGCTCGATCTCGTCGAGCACCAGATCGACGTGTTGGTCTCGACCACCATCATCGAGAGCGGCCTCGACATTCCCCGCGCCAACACCATGTTCGTCGCCGAGGCCGACCACTTCGGGCTGGGCCAACTGCATCAGCTCCGCGGGCGCATCGGTCGTAGTCGCCATCGCGCGTTCTGCTATCTGCTGGTCGAGTCGATGGAGAAGCTCCAGCCCGACGCGCGGCGTCGACTCGAGGCGGTCGCGCGCTACTCCGAGCTCGGCAGCGGCTTTTCGGTCGCGAGCCATGACCTCGAGATCCGCGGCGCCGGCGACATCCTGGGCGGCCGGCAAAGCGGGCAGATCCAGGCGATCGGCTTCGAGGCGTACTCGCGGATCCTGACCGAGGCCGTGGCCGAATTGCGCGGCCAACCGATCCTCCGCGAGAGCGACCCGGAGATGGCGTTCGATGTCCCGGCGTACCTGCCCGACGCCTACGTGGAGGACACCGGCGCGCGACTCGACCTCTACCGCCGGCTCTCGGTCGCCCGTGATCGCGACACCCTCGCGGCGATCATGGACGAGGTGCGCGACCGTTTTGGCGAGCCCCCGCTCGAAGCCCGCTGTCTCGAGTCGGTCATGGCCGCGCGGACCTTCGGTCGACGACTGAGTGCGACGGCGGTCGAGCTTCGCGGCGAGCGGCTGGCCGTGCGGCTGGGCAATGACACCGCGCTACCGCCGGCGTACGCAGCGAAGCTCGCGGTGGCGACCAAGGGCCGCATCAAGCTCGCGGGGCCCGATCGAATCGTCGCGCGGATTGAAGGCGGGAGCGACGAGACCCGCCTGCGTCGGGCCGCCGACGTGCTGGCCGAGTTGTGTGCGGCGCTGCCGGCGACTTGACCCGACACGGGCCGGTGCCGACGACGCCTACTGAAGCTCGCCCACCGGGATCCGCACGACCCGTCCAGGGCCGGATTGACCGGCGTTGCCGCCGGCGACGAACAGCCCACCATCGGTGGTCACGTAGACGGTCTCGTCGTCGAAGGCGGTGCGCCCAAAGGCGACCGCGGTGTTGCCGACCACGCCCTGCGCCGCGCTCGCGATGGTCTGCATCGACAGATCCGGATTGATCCGAAACACGTCGTTGCCGTGGGTCGTGGCGTAGATCGCCCCGGACGCCGCGATCGTGAAGTCGTCGATCAACGGACCGGTAAAGTAGGTCGTGGGCACGCCCGCGCTGCCGTCGTCGGCGACCGGGATCTGCAAGAGGGTGCCGCGGTCCGAGTTGGACACGAAGATGGTGCCCTCGTGGAGCTTGATGCCGTTGGCTGCGGGCAGGTTCGGGTTTTCCTGGGTCAGCAGGGGGTGCTCGAGCCAGATCTCGACGTCGCCGTTCGCCGCATCGATCCGCCAGATCGTCCCTGCACTCGAGTCGGCCGCAAGCACCACGCCCGGAGCGAGCATGGTGATGCCATTGAGGAACCCCGCCTCGGGCATCTCGGTGAGTACATCCGCGCCGCCGTTGCCGTCGGCAACGTACATCACGTTGCTCGTGACGAAGGTCTGGGCGTTGTCGAACATGAGGCTGTGGTGCGCCGCGATGATCACGGTGCCGTCACTGTCCACGGCAATGCCCAAGGGCCAGCCATCGAGATCGGCGAACACGTCGGCCTCGCCCTGTGGGGTCAGGCTGAAGATCTGCTTTTGAGCGTGATCCGCGATGAGAATCGTCCCGTCGGCGGTGACGGCGAGATTCTCGAAGAATGCACCGGGCGGCAGCTCGTAGACCGTCTCGAGCTCGGTCGGCGGGTCCACCGGGTCGCCGGTCGAACTCTCGGGGTTCGACGAGGTGTCGTCAGGGCCCGTGGGCTCGCTGGTGACGTCGGGATTCGTGGTCGAAGCCGTCGTGCTCGGGCCCTGGGTCTGGGTCTGGGTCTCGGTTTCGGTCTGGGTCGGATTGACGGTACCGACCGAACCGACCGAACCGGTCGAGTCGTCGGAGCCCGAGCCTGCCTCGGCGCTCGAGGAATCGCTCTGGCCGCCGTTGCAAGAGGCCGTCAGTGCGAGCAGGCCGATCCACCAGGTCTTGGGTGCACGGAGGGTCATGGTGCGGTTTCAACCCGAGCATCGGCGAAGATGCCCCACCGCGTCGAGGGCCCTTGGGGGTGAGCGCAGCTCGCAGCCGTTGCGCCCATACCGGGGCTTGCGCCGCCGTCTTGTCCAGGTTTTGCGCGTACGGCGGCGATGTGCCCCGAGGCGCGTGGCGCTATAATGCGGCCGCCTACGATGTCCGACACCCCAACGTACCCGATCGATTTCTACTCGAACGAGGTCGTGTTGGACCCGCATCCCCACTATCGGGCGATCCGCGAGCTCGGCCCGGCGGTGTGGCTGCCGAAAAACGAACTGTGGGCGATCGGTCGCTACGACGATGTTCGCGCGGCCTTGCGAGCCGACGAGACGCTGATCTCCGGCAAGGGTGTCGCCGCCAACACCTACATGAACAACGATCGCCAGGTCGCGACCCTGGTCAGCGACGGTGAGCTCCACGTCACCTATCGACGCTTGGTCATGAAGCCGATCACCGCGCCCGAGATGAAGACCCTGCGCGCACGGATCCTCGCGACCGCCGAGACGCTGGTCGACGAGTTGCTCGAGCGGCGCACCTTCGATGGGATGACGGATCTTGCCCAGGTGATTCCGGTGTCGATCGTCTCGCACCTGGTGGGGCTGCCCGAGAATGGGCGCGAGAACATGCTCAAGTGGGCGGCCGCCACGTTCGACACCCTGGGCTCACTCAACGCCCGTGGTCGCGCGGCAATTCCCGCGGTGCAGGAGTCGTTTCGCTACACCACCGGCCTGCGGCGCGAGGACGTCGATCCGGCGGGTTGGGCGACCCGGCTGTTCCAGGCCGCCGATGACGGCGTGATCGATGCGTCGGTGGTGCCGGGCCTGTTGCAGGACTACATCGCGCCGAGCCTCGACACCGCGATCTTTGCCATCGGCCACATGCTCCACCTTCTGGGGCGTCATCCCGAGCAGTGGCAAGCGATTCGCGCAGACCCCAAGCTGATCCCCAACGCGATCAACGAGGCCTTGCGCTGCGAGGCACCGATCCGAGCCTTCACCCGCTACGTCAGCGAGGCCTTCGAGGTCGGCGGCCAGGTGGTCCCCAAGGACTCGCGTGTGGTCGTGATTTACGCGTCCGCAAACCGCGATGATCGACATTTTCCCGACCCTGACCGATTCGATATCTTCCGCAATGCGTCGGATCACTTTGGCTTCGGTCACGGGGTCCACACCTGCCTGGGCGTACACCTCGCGAGGCTCGAACTCAGCACGTTGTTCGCGGTGCTGGCCGAGCGCGTCGAGACCATCGAGGTCGGCGAGCCGACCTACCTGCTCAACAACGTGCTGCGCGGGTTCACTGCGCTGCCCGTCACGCTGCGTTAGCCCGGCAGGGTCGCGTCGACCAGGTCCACCTGGAGAAACTGCCCATCGAAGATCTCGGGATCCGGCGGTACGCCCGGTATGCCCAGGCCTTGGTCGTTGTTGATGGAACACGTTCCGTAGCCGTCGATGGTCACCGTGATCGTGGCCCCGGCCGCAATTGGAATGGTGCGTTCGTAGTCGATCGCGAACACCTCGTAGAGCCCCGCCATGCCCGCATTGGGGTGGTACTCCGCGGGCGGATCGCTGACGGCGATTGTCACCGCGTTCCACGGGCCGTCGTCAGGTTCGCCACCGACGCACCACAACCCATCGCAGCGGCCGCCCGGGTACTCCTTCTGCTCGAGCACCCCGCGCACCGCGAGCGTCACTTCGTAGGTGACGCCCAGCTCACCTGCGAGGACGACGGCGGCGTCCACCTCGCCGTCCGTGTAGCAGGTCGATCCTCCGAAACACTGGATTCCGGTGCACGGCAGCTCGGCCCGCAGGGTCGGCAGCACGGGGGTCGTCGCGCACACCGAGCCGTCTCCGACGAAGCCCGGGTTGCAGGTGCACTGGGCGGCTGGTTCGCCGTTGTCGCAGGTCGCATCGGGGTCGCAACCGCCGTCGTCCACGTTGCAAGCCGGGCCTGACCCCGTCGACCCCGTCGACCCGCTGTCCGCCGAGGTGCCCGCGCTGGTGTCGGTGCCGTTGGTGGTGGTCGTCGGGGCAGACTCATCGCTGGCGTCGCCAATGGTATCGGCGGCGGTCGAAGTCGGCGCGACGGTCGAGTTGGTGGTCGTGCTGCCCGACTCCGAGCCGGTGGTGGTGCCGGTGCT
>CANLQR010000503.1 GCA_947492135.1 Deltaproteobacteria bacterium
CGCCAACAAGGGCTTCGCGGGCGGGCGTCGGAGCTTGCGCAGGGTGATCTCGGGGACCTCTTGCCGCCCCCGGGTCGCCAGGGGATGCGAAGGGCGGACACCGGCATGGGCCGCAGCGGTCGCGCGCTGGGGCGCAAGACCCCGCGCGAAGCCATCGGCGGACAGTCGCAGGCGTGGCAGGGTCTGCAAGACGCGATTGATAGCCTCCGTCGCGGGCCGCCGCCGCCGCCGGCAGGAGCCAGTGGCGATGCATCGACCGAGGCAGAACGCGACCGTACGTTGCGCGACGCGCTGCTCGAAGCCATGCGCGAGGATGCCCCGCCGGGATTTGTCGATCCGGTGCGGCGCTACTACGAGGAGTTGCTCCGATGACCACCCGAGGTTCACTCCGACGCCGGCTCGCGATCTGCCTCGGGCTGAGCGGTCTGTGCTCGGCCCCCCGCGCTCACGCTGACGTCGACGGCATCGCTGAGGTCGACGAGGCGCTTGGTCGCTGGGATGTTGCGCTTGCGACCCGGGCACTCGGCGAGGTTCCCGACGGCAATGCCAAACAAGTGAAGCGCAGCGTCATTGCGATCTATGAGGGCCGCTACGCCGATGCCGAACAGATCCTTGCCGAGGCCATCGCCGCCGGCGGCTTGGAAGGTACCGACGCGTTGGCCGAAGAGGCCCGACACTACTTGGCGCTCGCCCGCGGTGCCCAGAAGGCGCTAGGCGCCGCCATCACCCTGACGAGCCCAGACGGACACGTCGAGGCGATCTTTGCGGACGCCAAAGACGCCCTGCTCGCGCCCTACCTCTTTGACGCAATGGCCAAAGCGAGAGCGGTCCTGGGAAGCGAACTCGGCGTGCTGCCCGACCACGCGGTGCGCTTCGAGTTCCTCGACGATCCCACCAAGCTCGCGATGGTCACGCCTCTGACGATCGCGAACATTCGAACCACCGGAACCGTCGGCGTCACCAAGCACCGCCGTGTCGTGATGATCACCCCGCGAGTCATGGTTCACGGCTACGGCTGGCTCGACACCGCCGTCCACGAATACGTCCACTACCTGCTGACACTGCGCACTGGCAACCTGGCGCCGGTGTGGTTGCAAGAAGGGCTTGCCAAGCTCTACGAGGCCCGCTGGCGCCGCGAGTCCCCCGATCCGCTGCACCCGGCGGTCGCGTTTCGCCTCCACCAAGCGATCGTCCGCGACGACTTGGTGACGCTCGAAGAGATGTACCCGTCGGTCGCGATGCTGCCGAGCGCTGAGCTCGCCGCACTCGCCTATGCCGAGGTCGAGACGATGCTGGGCTTGCTCCGTGAGCGCCGTGGCGCTGGCGGGATCACGACGCTGCTCGACCGCGTGCTTGCCGGGGATGACGCGAAGACCGCCCTGGCCACGGCATGGGGCGACGACTTCGAGACCTTCTATTCAGAGTGGAAGCGCGTGACCAAGACTCGAACCGCGAAGGGTCGGGATGGTGAGATCGACGCGCCGCGCTTCAAAGAAGGAGACGACGATCCCGACGAGCTCGGTGACGTCTTCTCCGAACTCGGCGGCGGCAAGGCCCGTCAACATGCGCGGCTGGGCGCGCTTCTCCAGGCCCGCTCCCACATCCAAGCCGCGGCGCTACAGTACGAGAAGGCTCGCGCGGCCGATCCCCGCGCGCGACGCGACCCCACGCTGTCACGCCGTCTGGGCAAGCTCTATGTCGAGCTCGAGCGCTGGAGCGAGGCGGTCGAGCTGCTCGAGATTGCCGCTGTCGATGCGCCGGATGACGCAAACCTGGCCGCAGCGCAGACGCGAGCCTTGCTGCGAGCTGGGCAACGCGCGCCGGCGCTGGTGGCCGCGGATCGGGCGGTACGGAACAACCCGTTCGTTCCCACCGTGCACTGCGATCTCGCCGAACTCGCCACCGACCCCGCCATCGCGGCGCGGGAGCGCGGCCTGTGCCGACCGTGACCGCTTGGCTGCTACGCGACCGCCGAGACCCTTAGGCGCTGCGGAGTGATCGTCGTGGTGCCGCACACCTGCGCTCGCGCAGGTGTGACCCTTTCGAAGGACGAATCGATCTGCCGGAGCAGTCGCCGGAGGCTCTTGCACACGGGTGCTGCTTGGCGCACCACCACGCCGACTTGAAAGCCCGCCTCGCGTGGGCCGACCCGATCCAGCACCAGGCGCAGGTCTCCGACGACGGCCTGGACCTCGCCGTCGGCGGCGGACTGAGGCTGAGCCTCGACATCGAAGAAAACATTCGCGAGACGACACAATGCGCGCGACGCCAGTTGCTCGTCCAGCGCCGGAACACATCGTCCTGTGATGACCTCGGCGTGCCGGAGCAAGAATGCACCAAGCACGTCAGGCGTCTGGGCGAGGCGCGCGAGCTTCTCGACGACTCCCGGGTGCGCGAGCGCGACCATACGGTCGAGATCGGCGGAGTCGTTCGACATACGCGCGCCTCCGGCGAAGAGTCCCTCCCAACGCCCGACGATCGTGCGAGCCGATCGCGTGATGCCGTGCACCCAGGCCGCCTCGGCATCGCGCCAACCGAGGACCGCATGGACTGCCTCCGCACCGACCAGACCACCCGCGGTGGCGTGCACGGGTTGCCCCGCCTCGAAGAAGACCGCACCCGTGCGCTCGGGGCGGGTCGCGGTCTCGGCGACACGCAGGTGCAGCACACCGTCGTGCCCAGCCGCGCAGTGCAGCGTCAGTAGCTGGGCGGTGGGTACGCCCGCACACGAGCCGACGAACCCCGCATCTGCGCTCGGCGTTCGCATCACCTGGATCAGCGCGTCGATGTCGAACGGCTTCACGAGGATCGCGCAGGCACCGAGATGGCAAGCCGAGGCGACCTTGGCCTCGTCGGCGCGGCGAGTGATGCCGACGATAGGAACCCCATCGAAGCGACGCTCGACCTCACCGACGACCTGCGCGGTGATGTCCTCGTCGGCGTCGAGATCGAGGACCAGTGCATCGATCGCCGTGGTCGCGAGCAGCGCTTCGACGTCCATCGGTGTAGCCGCGATGAGTTCGACCAACCCAGGTCTCGCCCCCGCGATCAGGTGGGCAGTGTGGCCAGTATCGGCGTCGACGATCAGAATCCTGGGCGCGTTGTTCATTCGCGGTTCCTCGGCGTGTCAGTCGTGCATCGGCAGCACGGCGGCACGGTTGAGCCGCAACCCCCGTCCCGAAAACGCACCGCCGAACCCCGTCGTTGTGGCATCGGACTTGCTGAGTGACTCCATCGCATGGGTCCTCGTGTCATCGCGCCACCACAAAGCGGCTCCGGCTCCTCGGGTCAGGGCGCCAAAGGCACGCGCGACGCCGTCGACCAAGCATCGGCCACCGGTCCCCGCATCTGGGCCTTCGGCGGTGGCAAGGGTGGCGTCGGCAAGAGTGTGATCTCCTCCAACGTCGCCGTTCGCATGGCGCTGCTCGGCCATCGCGTGGTGTTGGTCGATGGCGATCTCGGCGGGGCCAACCTCGACACCATGCTCGGGTGCGAGCGACCGCGCCGGACGCTCTCACACTTCTTCGATCGCTCGGTCGCGTCGCTCGCCGACGTGGCGGTGCCCACCGGTGTCGATCGGTTGACGCTGGTTGCTGGTGATGGCGAGTGCCTCGGCTCGGCTAACCCCGTGCATGCGCAGAAACTGAAGCTCATCCGGCACCTACGAGCCCTCCCGTGCGATTTCGTCATGATCGATCTCGGCGCGGGAACCAACTTCAACACCCTCGATCTCTATCTGGCCGCCGATGTCGGCGTCGTCGTCACGACCGGCGAACCGACCAGCTTGCAAAACTGTTTCGCGTTCATCAAGACCGCGACAATGCGCCATGTCGAGCAATGCACTGGCGTGCAGCGGCGTGAACACGACGAGGGTGCGCGCCGCCGCGTCGGCAGTGCTGGTCCCGAGGCCCGGGCTGCGTTGCAGCGGGCGACCTCCTTGGTGGTCAACCGCGCCTCGCCGGCCGAAGCCCGCCGCGTTGCGAATCTGATGCACGACCTCGCGGGTCGCTTCCTTGGCGGCCAGGTCCGACTTGCGGCCTCGATCGCCGACGACGTCGCGGTGACGCGTTCGATCCGCCAGTCGCAGCCGCTATGCGTACTCGAGCCGACGGCCCGCGCCGCCATGGATATCGACGCGCTCGCTCGCGAGTTGTGGCACGGGCCAGCGGTCGCCCCGGCAGGGCCCGCAAGCGGGGTCAACGAGGAAATCGAGCACGAGGGCCAGCGCCTCCATGTGCAGAGTGAAGACCTTGGTGCGCCGCAGTGTGCAGTGCGGACCCAGGTTTTTCTCGCGGACGGCAGCGTCGTATTCACGCGGCGCACACCCTACGTGGATGCCTTCTTCGAGCGCCTTGCGGTCGGCCCGGGCGACCGCGTGCGGTTCCACCACGTTGCGATCATCCGCGCCCTGCGATCAGGCCGGGTCGAGAGCCTGCGAAAGACAGCATGATCTCGGCCTTCATCACGGCATCCCTATTGTGTGGCGGCGCGATCGGCCAGCTCGCGCCAGCGGAAAAGCTTCAGGTCAGCGCCAGCATCATGGCGGGCAGCGGCATGAGTCTGGCGGGTGTGGGAGGTCGAACGTACGGGGCCCGCTCGCCGGCGTTCCTGCTCGGGGAAGTCGCGTTGGCGCACCCGCAACTACAGTGGCTCGAGTTCGCCCCTGCCCTCGCGTTCGAGGTAGAGGGCCGAGTCGGCGTGGGTCTGATCCCCAAGATCCGCGCCCGGCTCGGAGGCAAGCGAGTCCGGGTCTGGGGCCTGCTCGGACTTCCGGTGTTCTTCGCACCGTACAGCCTGGTTGGGGTCCAAGGTGGCGCCGGACTGTCCTTGGCTCTGCACCCCCGCTTCGCGCTGGTCGCCGAATTTACCGGCACCGGATTCGTTTGGGGCAGCGATCTGATGTCCGGATCTGCGTTGGCCAAGCTCGACCAACACTTCGGGATAAGGGTGAATTTCTGATGCGACGCTTGGGACTGATACTCGCGCTGGCTGCCCAAGCATCGGCCTGTCGTGAGGCCGCCTGCCTTCGCGACTCTGACTGTGCACCCGAGTATCAGTGCGTCGCCGTCGAGTGCGCGATGTCGGTCGCCGCGACGGAGTCGACGACCACAGTCCTCGCCGGCACCACGGGCACGGGACTGGGGGACGCGACCGCGGCGACCATGGACGGCTCGACGGGTCCCGACAACGAGGATTCCGCCGCGTCCACTTCGACGGGCGACGAGACCGACGCATCCGATCAGGGTGCCCAACGCGACAGCGCGAGCGCGGACGCCGGGTCCGACACCACGGCCGGCGGGTCAACCCCGTCGGATCCTGCTACTGACTCGACTTCGACGAGCGCCCAGACCACCTCCGAGACCGGCCTTGATTCAGGCTCGGACGGCTCCGGGGGCATCTTCGCGCCGGACGCGGGGTGAGCCGCAAGGCGAGGCGAACATACAGCCGGCCCGACTCGGACCGCACGATCGTGGGCGTCAGACCATTGACCCCCCCGGGACAGCATCGAATAGTAGCTCCCAATGGGACTCGCCGCCGATCACATGCTGCGCGGAGCCTCGGTGTTGATCGTCGACGATCACGAACCACATCGAACGCTGCTCGCGAACTACCTCGGCGCCTTGGGCTGCGACTGCAAGACCGCAGGCGGCGGAAACGAGGCGTTGGCTTCGGTCGCACAGCACGCGTTCGACCTGATCCTGCTCGACCTGCGCATGGACGACCTCGACGGCATGGAGGTGCTCAAGCGGGCGCGCGACTCCGGATTCCGCCGCGACTGCATCATGATGTCGGCCGAGGGGACGATCTCGCACGCGGTCGAGGCCATCCGCCTGGGCGCCACGGATTTCTTGGTCAAGCCGTTCGAGCTTGATCAGCTCCACGAGCTCGTCCGGCGGGTCCTTGGCGCCCGCGCCCCCG
>CANLQR010000504.1 GCA_947492135.1 Deltaproteobacteria bacterium
CGCGGGGCCCATGTCGATCTCGACCTCGGCGGTGTCACCGTCGTCGGTGACGACACAAGAGCGCGGTCCGGCATCCGTGCCCACGACGAGGCGGCTCGGCTCCCCGTTGCGAGCGAGCCACAACGCCACGCATCGCAGGCCGTTTCCACACATCTGCGGTCGCGACCCGTCGGCGTTGATCACCACCATGGTCGCTTGCTCGGTGGGGTTGCCGCCATCGCCGACCAGCAGCAGCCCGTCTCCACCCACGCCACGGCGACGATCGCACAGCAGGGCGGCGCGCGGCCCCAGAGACCCGGCAAGCTGCTCGAGGTCTGCGCCGCGCACATCGACGAGCAGAAAATCGTTGCCGAGGCCCTCGACCTTCACGAACCGCAGCGTACCGGCCCCCTCAGGGCTCACGGATTCGGGACCTCGACGGGCTCCTCGGGGGCAATGCCCATCGCGGCAGGCTCTTCGTCCGCCTCGGGTTCGTCTTCGGCGGCAATCGGCGCCGGCAGACCACCAGGGGTCGGCAAGGGCAGGGGATTCGGACCGACGCGCTCGTAGTTGATATCTTCGTCCCCGACGGCCAGCTGCTCGTCGCCGACGAGCTTTTCGCTTTCGTCCTTGAGCCGGTCCGAGCCGCTGTGCGCGCTCGCGTACGCCAGGTACACGGCGCAGACCATGAAGCCGATCGCGAGGCCCTGGGTCAGCCGAGCCAGGAAGTCGGCGCCGCCGGAACCCCCGAAGACGCTCTGGCTCGCGCCGCCGCCCAGCGCAGTGCCCAGGCCGCCACCGCGCCCGGCCTGCAACAGCACCACCAAGATGAGCACGACAGTGACGATCGTGTAGATGATCTGGACGAAGAGAGTCATGGTGCTTGAACTACGGGTGCAGTGGCGGTCGCACGGACGATGGCGAGCAGCGAAGGGGCCTCGAGGGACGCACCGCCGACCAGAAAGCCGTCGATGTCGCCAGCGGCCACGAGCGCGCCAGCGTTGTCCGGCTTGACGCTACCACCATAGAGAATCGATCTGTCGGAGCCGGCGGTCGCCCAAGTCTGACCCAGCCACCCACGGATGCAGCGATGCATGGCGGCGGCCTGCTCGCCGGTCGCCGTTCGTCCGGTGCCGATCGCCCACACGGGTTCGTAGGCGATGATCAATCGCGGCCCGACAAGCTCAGGCGAAAGATCCGAAAGTGCCAGCGAAAGCTGCGTAAGTACAACGCTTTCGTGTGTGCCTGCGTCGCGCGATTCGAGTCGCTCACCGACACACAGCACGGCGTGCAATCCGGCCGAAAGCACCGCATGGAGCTTGCGGCGAACCAGGCCATCGGTGTCGCCGTAGTCCGCGCGTCGCTCGGAGTGGCCGACGATCGACCCAGAGCAGCCGGCGTGGGCAATCATGGCGGGGCCGACCTCGCCGGTGTGTGCCCCGGTGTCCTGGGCGCCGACGTCCTGCGCGAACAGCCACAGATCGCTGACGGGCCGGCATGCCGTGCGCGCAGCGGCCAGAGAAAGGTAAGGCGGCGCGACGCCGACGCTCACCCGGTGGGCACCCGCGCTTGCTGCGGCCACGCCGTCCGCGATCGTCCGCGCGCAGGTCATCGCCGCCTCGGGCAGGTGGTGCTGCTTCCAGTTGCCGATGACCCACATCGCGCGGGACATCAGGTCTGCTCCGGCAGGAGTGCGGCGACCCCAGGCAGGACCTGGCCTTCGAGGAACTCGAGCGAGGCTCCGCCGCCCGTCGAGACGTGGCCGATGTGTGCGGCGACCCCCGCCTCGTGGATCGCAGCGACACTGTCGCCACCGCCCACCACGGTGAAGCCGGCGCATTCGGCCAGCGCGCGCGCGACGGTCATCGTGCCCTGGGCGAACACCGGGTTCTCGAACAAACCCATGGGACCGTTCCACAACACCATCTGGGCGCTGCGGATTACCGAAGCGATCCGCTCGGCGGTGTCGGGCCCGATATCCAGTGCCATGTCGTTGGCGTTGAGGCCCACCGACGCGCCCATCGTGCGAGCGGTCGTCGCATCGACGCCCTGACCGACGCGCAGGTCGGTCGGCAAGATGACCTGGACCCGACGGGCGCGGGCCTTGTCCAGCACCGTGCGGCAGTCCATGTAGCGATCGGCCTCTTGCAGGCTCGCGCCCAGCCCAGCGCCCGCGGCCGCCAGAAAAGTGTTGGCCATGGCGCCACCGATCACCAGGGTGTCTCCGGCCTGGAGGCGCTCGACCAGCGAGATCACGACGCTGAGCTTGTCGGAGACCTTCGCGCCTCCCACCACCGCGACGAACGGTCGTGAAGGGGCATCGCGAAGCCGCGAGAGCGCCGCGATCTCGGCGAGCAGCAAGTCACCCGCCGCGTGGGCGCGCACGAGCTTGGGCAGCCCGACCACCGAAGCGTGGGCGCGATGGGATGCACCGAAAGCATCGTTCACGTACGCATCGCATAGTGCTGCGAGGGATTGCGAGAATTTGGGATCGTTCTTGGTCTCGCCCGGCTCGAATCGGAGGTTCTGCAGCAGGACGATCTTGCCGGGTCGAAGGTCTCCGACGAGCTTGATCGCGGCATCGCCCACGACCTCGTCGGCGGGCAGCTGGACCTCGGTCGCGAGCAGCTCGGCGAGCCGTTCGGCCACCGGCTCCATCGCGTACTTGGGATCGAATCCACCTTTGGGTCGACCCAGGTGCGACGCGATGATCAGCTTCGCGCCCCGCTCGATGAGGTTCTTCAGTGTCGGCAGCGACGCCACGATGCGGCTGTCGTCACGAACGACGCCGTCGTCGTCGAGCGGAACATTGAAGTCGACCCGGACGAAAACCCGGCGATTGTCGACATCGAGATCTCGATGGCTGGGGAGGGACAAAGCGGCCATGGCCGCGGCATGTCTAGCCTAAGCCGCGCCCGCGCGTCCATGGGCGCGCGGCTCACTGGGCGGCGAGCGAGCTGGCGAGATCATCACGCACGAGCTGCAGCAGCTCGGTCGACAAGGTGATGATCTGCTCGGGTGCGTATCCCTGGTCGCGCATCTGCCGGAACAGCGAGCGCGCCAGGATCCCCACGCCTCTCGAGTCGGGGCGGGCTTCGGGGTTGTTCTCGGTGCGGGCGTCCATGCGGAGCCCTCCTCGCAATGGACGTGCCGCCCATCGTGACTGCTCCCGGGTACAGCGGATTAATACAGCAATAACGAATGGATGACGGCCCCGAGGTGAAGTGAATTCCAGACCTCGGTGTGCACTGACGTGCACGTGGTTGGTGCGCAGAGGGTTGCGCGAACACGACCGGCGGCTGCGCACCTGGCCCTATCCGACGATTCCCGGGCGGCGTTCCCGGCCACGCTGTTAGAATGCGGCGGCTTCCGGCCGTGCTCGCCCGCTCGATTCCAATCGTCGCCTCGATGCTCCTGCTCTCGAGCTGTCGCGGCTGGCAGGGGGACGAGTATCTTCGACATCGTGTCCCCGCGACGCGTGCGGCGCGCGAGGCGTCCTTCGGGTTCGGTCTGCCAGGCGAACCTTGGCGTGCCGTGCGCAAGGTCGACGGGGTTCAGGTCGCGTGGGTGCACGACGGCATCGCGGGTGTGATTGACCTCCACGCGCAGTGTGACGAGCAGGGCGACAGCAGCCTCGAGCAGTACACGGATCACCTGCGGATCGATTGGACGGCCTGGGAGGTCGTGAGCCAGACCGCCGAGCGATTGGTCGATCGGGCGGCGCTGCGCACCGTGGTCGATGCCCAGCTCGACGGCGTGCCGCGCCGCAACGAGTTCGTGGTCGTCAAGAAGAGCGGATGCCTGTTCGACCTCCAGTACTCCGCAAGGCCCGACGGGTTCGAGGCCGGCCGGGCTGGCTTCGCGCGGGTGGTCGCCGGTTTTCGTTTTCCGACGGAGGCCCGGTGAGGGCCATCTCCAGGCTGGGGCAGCTGGTCCTGGGCGGCCTGGAGTGGCTCGGCGGGCTGACCGGACTGGCCGTGACGCTGATCCGAGTGGGCCTTCGGCGGCCCTGGGGCATCGACGACATCGCCAGCCAGATGGTCCACCTGGGGGTACGGTCGCTGCCGATCGCGCTGTTCATCTCGGTGTTCATCGGGATGATTCTCGCGGTGCAGTTCGGCTCCGCGCTGCGCGACTTCGGGGCCACGATGGCGCTGGGCGACGCGAGCTCGCTGGCGCTCGTACGCGAGCTAGTGCCGACGCTGCTGGCGCTGACGGTGGGGTCGAAGATGGCCGCCGGCATCTCCGCCGAGCTGGGATCGATGAAGGTGACCGAGCAGATCGACGCGGTCGCCGCACTCGGTGCCGACCCGATCAAGAAGCTCGTGTGGCCGCGAGTGGTGGCGGCGACGCTCTCGCAGCCGTTACTCGTGGTCATGGGCAACGTCATCGCGCTGCTCGGCGGGATGCTGATCGGGGAGTGGGTCTACGGCGTTCCGGCGGGCTACTTCTACGAGACCTATATCGATGAGCTCGCGCCGATGGACTACATCCAGAGCCTGACCAAAGGCACAGCCTTTGGGCTTCTGGTCGGTCTAATCGGCTGCTATCAGGGCTTCAACACCAAGTTTGGTACAGAGGCCGTCGGCGTGTCCACGACCGAAACCGTGGTCGCGATCTCGATCTGGATCATTATTGCCGACTTCTTCATCACCATGATGTTCTACTGATGGGCGACACGGTCCAAGCCTCGGTTCCGGTGATCGAATTCGTCGGCGTCAGCAAGGCGTTCGGTGAGAACTCGGTCTACGAGAACATGAACCTGACGGTACGCCCGGGCGAAACCCTCACGATCATCGGTGGCAGCGGCCAGGGCAAGAGCGTGTGCCTCAAGATGATGATCGGCCTGCTCCGGGTCGACGCCGGCGTGGTTCGCGTGGCCGGGGAAGATGTCGCTGGCCTCGACGGCGAAGGGCTGCGGCGGGTGCGACGACGGGTCGCATATGTGTTCCAAGGCGGGGCCTTGTTCGACTCCATGAACGTGCTGGACAACATCGGCTATGCCTTGCGCGAACACACGGCGATGGACGACATCGCCATACGCGAGCGCGCGTTGGCCTGCCTCGATCTCGTTGCGATGCCGAGCGACATGCTCGACGCGATGCCGGCAAACCTCTCCGGCGGCCAGCGCAAGCGCGTTGCGCTGGCTCGCTCGATTGCCATCGAGCCCGAGGTTATCCTGTACGATGAACCGACCACCGGGCTCGATCCGCGGAACATCACCCGCATCGGCGACATGATCAAGAAGCTGCAGAAGGAGTTACGGGTCACCAGCGTCGTCGTCACCCACGACATGCCGACGGCCCGCAAGGTGTCCGATCGCGTCGCGATGCTGTACCAGCGGAGTTTCCCGTTCATCGGAACGGTGGAGCAGATATGGCATAGCGAGCTGGCGGAGGTCCGCGATTTCGTTCACGGCACCTTGCGCAGGACCTCGGGCACTGGCGCGACCATCGTCACGGAGGCGCCCCATGGCGCGTAGGAACGAAGCGCGGACCCGGATGGTCGTCGGCCTGTTCATGGTCGCGATGGGCGCGATACTGTTCGCGTCACTTTTCATCATCGGGCAGAGCGACGGAACGTGGGAGAGCAAGACCACGATCACCACCGATTTTCGCACGATCACGGGCCTCCGCCGGGGTAGCCCCGTGCAGCTCGCTGGCGTGGAGATCGGGCGGGTCCGGTCGATCGACTTCGTCAGCCGCAAGTACGAGTGCGACGCATTGACGGAGGACGTCGGGCGATACGGCGCCGGCCGCACCGACAACTGCGACGATTTCTTGTTCTGTGCCCCGACGGGAATCTGCGCCGAGCTCGAGCACTACGCCGCCAAAGGCATGCACGCCCCCTGTCTGTCGTCCGAAGACTGCGGTGAAGACGAGGTCTGCGTCACCGCAGACTTCCGCCGCAAGGGCAAACGAGTCAGCTGGTCAGGGAC
>CANLQR010000505.1 GCA_947492135.1 Deltaproteobacteria bacterium
ACGTGACGGTCTTGCGCGCCTTGGGCGGCTTGCGCAGGTCCTGAAGCAAGATCGTCGTCTTGGGATCGGTGCCGATCTTCACCGTGATGACGAGCCAGCGACCGTCTTCACTGACCTTCGGCTCGAAACCCCACTTGGGCTCCTGCGGCCGCGCATACACCAGCGTGTCGGCCGTCTGGGCGGTACCGAGTCGGTGGAAGTACACCTTCTGATCGTAGTTCTCTCCCGACAGCCCCTCGCCGGGTTTGGGTTGGGCGTAGCGTGCGTAGAAAAAACCCTTGCCGTCCTTGGTCCACGTGGGGGCAGTGAATTTGATCCACTTCAGCTCGTCGGTGGTGTCGGTGGCCGAGGCCACATCTCGGACGCGCCAGGTCTGCCAGTCCGATCCCGACGCCGACACGCCATAGACCAGCTTGCTGCCGTCGTGGCTGAAGACCGTGCCGGCGAGCGCGACGGTGCCATCGGCCGCAAGTAGATTGGGATCGAGCAGCAGCTTCTGGTTGCCTTCACGATCGAGGGCGTAGATCGGTGCTTGGTTCTGTAGTCCGTCGTTGCGCGACACCACCAACGCAGCACCCTCGCGACTCGGAACCCCCCAGCGCTCGAAGTTCCAGACCTCCTCGAGTCGCGCCAGCAGCCGTGGCCGCGCCGCGATCTGTTCGAGGTGCGCGAAGGTGATGCGATTCTGGGCTTCGATCCAGGCCCGGGTCTGCGCCGAGTCCATATCCTCGAGCCAGCGGTAGGGATCAGCGATGGTGACGCCGTGGTAGACGTCGACGGCGTCGCCGCGGGGCGAGTCCGGGTACACGAGGTCAGGCTCGCGCGGCACGATCGACTCGACCCTGGCACTGCCCCGCGCAGAAGGATCCCGCGCCGGTGAGGTGACCTCGGGAGGAGTGCCAGCGCACGCCGCGATGAGCATCCATGAGCTGAGAAATGCGGAGCGCATCTCGGAGTAGTTAGCCTCATCGGCCCGTCGTCGACAAGCGTCGTTGCGCGAGCGCAGCGTCAAGTCAGCCCAGCCAGCTCGAGTTGGGCTCGAGTCGGTGGTGGCCAGCGTCGATCCGCGTGAGGTCGAAGGCGCCGACCAACTCCACGGCCGCCACACGCTGGCAGTCTTGCGCGACCAAACCACTGCTGCGCGCCAACGCAGCCACCACGCGCGTGGGGTCGACGCCGGCCTCGCGCAACGTGGCGACGTCGGGGGCGCCATGGCGCTTCGACAGCTTGGTGCCGTCGGGTCCCAGCAGCAGCGGTACATGGAGGTAGCGGGGCGTCGAGAGTTCGAGGGCGCGCTGCAGCCACACTTGGCGCGGTGTGCTCGTCCACAAGTCGTCGCCGCGCACGACGTCGGTGATGCCCATCGCCGCGTCGTCGACGACCACGGCCAACTGGTAGGCCCACGCACCATCGCCGCGCTGCAGCACGAAGTCTCCGATGTCCTTGGCGGTGTCCTGCGCGAGAGTTCCCAGGCGTGAATCCGTCGCGCTCGCGCAGCCCTCGGGGATCCGCCAGCGAGTCGACAGCATGCGATCGGTCGCCGGTGCTCGTTGCAGGCAGGTACCTGGATAGACCGGTTCGATGCCGTGCGGCGCCGAAGCAGATTCCCGCAGTTCTCGTCGCGTGCACCCGCACGGATACACCGCGAGTCGTGTCATCGCTGCGGCGTACGACGCCGTCCGCTCGGACTGCCGATACGGCCCGTTCGGTCCTGCGACCTCCGGACCTTCGTCCCAGTCGATCCCGAGCCAGCGGAGATCGTCGAGGATCGTGCGCTCGTAGATCGCCTGGGATCGCGTCGGATCGAGATCCTCGATCCGCAAAACGAAACGGCCCCCGGCCCCGCGTGCGTGCAGCCACGCCAGCAACGCAGTGCGTGCGTTACCGAGATGTTGGCGCCCACTGGGTGACGGCGCGTAGCGTCCGACGATCGGCAAGGGGGGTAATGGTGGCATCTCGCGCGGACGGTTTGCACGAGTCGCGGCTTGGACCCCGATCCTCGCGGTCGCTACCGTCCCCGGCTGCGGTCGCAGCGCCCGAACCCGCGCCTGGGGTTTCACATCGCCGCGGCGGTCGGCGTGTGATCTGGACGTATGCCAGCGCTCGGCTAGATTCTCCCCAGGAGTCGCGTTCACGCCCCGATGGCGAGTTCGTCGAGCGATTCGCCAAGCCACGGGGTTCGAGGTGTTGCATGGATGCGACACCTCGAAGTATCGTGCGGTCGATCACCGCTTGCTTGTGGCGTGCCGCGGCCGAGTCTGTAAGCTCGGCGCAAGTGGCCGATCGCCTCGACATCTCCCAGCGGAAGAAGGACCACCTGGCCCTGTGCGCCGGCCCCAACGTGGGCTTCCGCAACAAGACCACGTTATTGGAGTGCGTCGAGCTCATTCACGACGCACTGCCCGACATGCATGCCGACGATGTCGACAGCAGCACTTGGTTGCTGGGTCGCAAGCTTGCGGCACCGATCATCGTGGCGGCGATGACCGGCGGCACCGATCGTGCGGCCGAGGTCAATCGCGACATCGCACGTGCGGCGGACGAACTCGGACTCGCGTTTGGTCTGGGCTCGCAGCGCGCAATGTTCGTCCGACCCGAGACCGCCTGGACGTTTCAGATCCGCGACGTCGCGCCCAACGTACTGCTGCTGGGCAACCTCGGGGTCGTCCAGGCGCGAACCATGTCGACCCAGCAGATCGCGGACCTCTGCGGATCGGTCGGTGCGAACGCGCTGTGCATCCACCTCAACGTGGCGATGGAAATCGTCCAGCCTGGTGGTGACCGAGATTTCTCGAGCGGACTCGAGACGCTCGCTCGTCTCGTCGAAACCCTCGGAATTCCCGTGGTCGCCAAGGAGACCGGATGTGGGCTCTCGCGCCGGGTCGCCGAGCGCATCGTTGCGACCGGCGTCAAAGCCGTCGACACCAGCGGAGCCGGCGGTACGAGCTGGGTCGCGGTCGAGGCCCATCGCGCGGTCGACGAAGACGATCGTGCCATCGCAGAAGAGCTGTGGGACTGGGGCATCCCGACCGGTGCGTCGGTCCTGCAGCTCTCGGGATTGCCGCTGGAGATCATCGCGACCGGTGGACTCAAGTCGGGTACCGATGTCGCCCGCGCAGTGGCCCTGGGTGCGACGTGCGGCGGCATTGCCTCCGCTGTGCTCCGCGCCCACAAGGCCGGCGGCTACGCGGGTGCAAAGGCGTTCCTGCACCGAGCGATCCTTGTGGTTCGCGCGATCATGCTCCTGTGTGGCTGTCGCACCGTTGAAGCGCTGCGGCGGGCCCCGAGGATCTTGTACGAGCCGCTGTGTGCATGGCGACCGGAGGCCGCCGCCCCATGACGCCGAGCCTTCACGAGCACGCGAGCGCGTGTGCCAAGGTGATCTTGCTGGGCGAGCACGCCGTGGTGCACGGCCAACCGGCGATCGCAGCTGGGCTGCCTGAAGCCCTGCAGCTGCGAGCGACCCGACTGCCCGATCGCAGCGCGCCGTTGCGATGCGTGATCCCTGCGTGGGATCTGGATTTTTCACTCGCCGAGGTGTCGACCCACCCGGTCGCGCGCGCCTGTGGCGATGTCATCAGCCACTGCGACGGGCCGTTGACCGGCTGGCGTATCGACGGCACCACGGCGATCGTGGCCCGCGCCGGCCTCGGCTCATCCGCAGCGATCACCGTCGCGCTGGCGCGCTTGGTACTGGGCCCAGGCGTGGCGGTGGAGAGTGTCATCGAGGCGTCGATGGTCGGCGAGCGGGTCTTCCACGGCACACCGTCGGGAATCGACAGCGAGGTTGCGGCCCGCGGTGGCGTCTTGCGATTCGTTCGCGGACAACCGCCCGAGCCTTTGACCCTGGGCCGTCCGCTCGCGCTCGTCATCGTGCCTTCGGGGGTCGTGCGCAACACCGCGCAGCAGGTCGCGAAGGTTCATCATGCGCTCGAGCGCTGGCCGACGGTCACTCGGCCGCTCCTCGAGAACCTCGGCCGCATTGCGACGCTGGGGCAGGACGAGCTGCTCCGCGGCGACGTCGCTCGATTCGGCGAACTCGCCACCATGGCGCACGGATTGCTCGGAGCGCTCGGGGTGTCGTCGCCCGTGCTCGACGAACTGTGCGCGGTGGCCCGCAGCCACGGGGCGCTGGGCGCAAAACTCACGGGCGCCGGCGGTGGCGGCTGCGTGATCGCGGTCCCCGACGGGCCCGCCGAAACCCTGGCCGACGTCTTCCGCGCCCGGGGCTTGCAACCGCTGTGCGTGGAGGTTCGCGCATGAAGACCGCCCACGCCGTCGCGCACTCGAACATCGCGCTCTGCAAGTACTGGGGCAAGCGGATCGACGCGCCGGTCGAACTCAACCTGCCCGCGACAGGATCGCTGTCACTGACGCTCGACGGTTTGTGGACGGAAACCGAGGTCGGGCCCAGCGCGAGCGACCGCTTTGTCCTCGACGACGTGACCCATGGTGACGACGCCGCCCGCAAGGTCTTCGCGCAGCTCGACCGCTTGTGGCGCGCCGCGGGTCACCAAGGCGCACGTCCGGCGGCACTCGTTCGCTCGACCAACCACCTGCCGACCGCGGCGGGCCTGGCGAGCTCGGCGAGCGGTTTTGCCGCCCTGACGCTCGCGGGCATGGCGGCCTTCGAGGGTGACCTCGACCGCACGCGGCTGTCTGCGCTGGCGCGCATGGGTTCCGGGAGCGCCGCGCGTTCGCTGTGGGGCGGCTTTGTGCGGCTCGATCGTGGGAATCGACCGGACGGCGAGGATTGCGTGGCACGGCCCCTGTTGGGAACGGACCATTGGGATGTGCGCTTGGTCGTGGTGCAGACGACAGCCGGCAAGAAAGTCATCGGCTCGACGGCCGGCATGGAGCGTTCGCGCACCACCTCGCCGTACTACGGCGCGTGGGTCGAAGGGTCGGTCAGCGATCTCGACCGCGCTCAAGCGGCGCTGCTGGCCCGAGACCTGCCCACGCTCGGCGCCATCGTCGAGCACAGCTGTTTCAAGATGCACGCCTGCATGCTGGCGAGCTCGCCACCGTTCCTCTACTGGAACGGCACCACGGTGGAAGTCATGCGCGCGGCGTGGAGCGCACGGGCGGAGGGCCTCGAGGGCTACGTCACCATCGATGCCGGCCCCCATGTCAAGGTTCTGTGCACGTCGGCGACGGCGGCAACCTGGGCGAAGCGGCTGGGTGAACTCCCGGGCGTCGTGGCGGTCCAGACCTGCGCCCCAGGGCCCGACGCGCACGTGGAGGTCCGACCGTGACCACCGCTGTCTCCGCACCGGGCAAGGCGTTTTTGATCGGCGAGTACGCGGTGCTCGAAGGTGTCGCCGCGATCGTCACCGCGGTCGACGTTCGCGCCGTCGCGCACGAGCCGAGCATCGAGCGCCCCGCCGCCAACACTGCGGTGGTCCGCTGCGCGCACGCCCGCGTCGCGACGTATCTCGAGGGGCTTGGCAGTACGGTCGGCGAGATGCCCGCGGTCGAGACCGGCGGCTTCACGCTCGGGCAACGCAAGCTCGGTCTGGGATCCAGCGCCGCTGTCGCAGCCGCCGTGGTCGGCTACCACCTCACCGAGAGTGGACTCGACCTCAGCAGTGCCGAGGTCCGCCAGCACGCGCTCGCGATCGCCCAGGCGGCGCACGCCGAGGCCCAAGGCGGGGCAGGCAGCGGTGCCGACGTTGCGGCGGCCGTGCTCGGCGGAACGATCCGATTCGCGCAGCGTCGCGCGGAGCCAACCGCCGTGCCCGGCTGGCTCGCACTGGGATTCGTCGACGCCGGTGCGCCCGCGGTGACCAGTTCGTTCGTCCACGCGGTCAAGGCCTCGGCAAGTCGCGACGCCACTGGCTACCGCGACGCGATGGCTCTGCTCGCTGAGGCGGCCGCCACGTTCACCAAAGCGCTCGCAACCAGA
>CANLQR010000506.1 GCA_947492135.1 Deltaproteobacteria bacterium
GTCCGCCAGCCGCCCGCTCGATCCGGTCGCCGTTGGTGCGCTGCGCCGTCGCAACGTCGAGATCGCGACGCTCACCCACGCCGCGGGCCTCTCGGCGACCGGCGACGATGGGCTCGATGCCCAGCTACCGCTACCCGAGCGCTACGAGATCCCCGCACGCACAGTGGCGGCGATCGTCCGCACCCACGCACGCGGGGGTCTGGTGCTCGCGGTGGGCACGACGGTCGTTCGCGCGCTCGAGGGCAACGCGCGCGCTCACGGTGGGCGCCTCGTGGGCGGCGAAGGTGTCACCGATCTCGTGATCAGCGAGGGCTTCGTTCCGCTCGTCGTCGATGGTCTGCTCTCGGGGGTGCATGAGCCGGGCACCAGCCACCATCGGGTGGTGTCGGCCTTTGCCCCCCGCGCGGTCATCGAGGCCGCGCACGAGCACGCGGCGGCCGCGGAGTTGCTCGTGCACGAGTTCGGCGACGCGACGCTCGTGCTGCCCGGGGTCACGCGAGCCGCTGCGGCGGCCTAGCGTGGGGCGCTCGTAACTCCGGGCTTGCTCAAAACGTACCATAGGGTATGGTACGTTCCATGTCCGCGCTGCTGGTAGTCGCCGCCGCACTTTCCTTTCTGACCGCGGCTGCGCACGCTCTGCCGGGTGGGCGAGAGATCCTCCGTCCCGCGCTCGTGTCGCCGCTAGGCGCTGTGGTTCGCGGGACGCTCGAGAGCGCCTGGCACCTGCTGACGTGGAACTTCGTCGTGCTCGGTGGGGCGCTGCTCGGGGCGTTGTGGCTTCCAGAGCCGGGCGCCACGGTGGTCGCCCTCATCGTCGCGGCAACGGCCGCGGGCTACGCGTTGGTCTTTCTTGCGGTCGGACTGTGGCGCTTTGGTGATGTGTGGCAGCTGCCGCAGTGGGTGCTGTTCGTGCCGATGTCGGGCACTGCCGTCGCGGCGGCGTGGGTGAGCAGCGGTACGCCACCGTGGCTGGCGGCCGCTGCCGCGATCACCGATGGCGTGCTCCTCGTCGGGATCGCGGTCCTGCATCTGATGTGGGCGGCAGGTTCGACGTTTCCGGCCGCGGATCGCGGGGCGCTCGCGGCCGCGGTGATCGGTGGGGTGCCGGGTCCGGACTCGATGCCGGGACGGCTCGCCACCGTCGCTGTCGCGATCGGTCTGGTCGGTGCCGCGTGGTGGACGTTGATGCTCGCAGGGGTGCTCGCGTCGCCGCTGCCGGCGACCTGGTTGCACGCAGGCGGTCTTGCCATGATCGCGATCTTCGGCCTACGCGGGCTGGGCGGCTTCGTCGAGGTCGCGTTTCGACCCAGCATCCGCGGCACGCCGTACATGAGCCTCAGCCGCAGCCTATACTCACCGCTGGCGTTGATGCTCGCGACGCTCGTCGCGTGTGCGATGCTCGCGTAGCGGTCTTTTGAGCACAGCCATGGCCCGTACACAGCGAGAGGACTGGATCGAGGCCGGCTTTGGCCTGCTGCGCGGCACCGGTGAACACGCGTTGACCGTGGAGCGCTTGTGCGCCGCGCTCGGTCGCACCAAAGGCTCGTTTTACCACCACTTCGAGGGGATGCCCGAGTTCGCGAATGCCGTCCTGGCGGCGTGGGAGCAGCGACACACCGACGCCCCCATCGCCGCCGCGGCCCGCGAGGACGATCTCGCTAGCCGCCGTCGAACGCTCGATGCCCACGTCAAACAACTCGACTGGCCACTGGACCTCGCGGTTCGCGGCTGGGGGCTGCGCGATCCGGTGGCGCGCGAGGCGGTCGCGCGCATCGACGCACGGCGCATTGCCTACCTCGAGAGTCTACTGCCCCGCCGCGTCACGGCAGCACGGCGTCGGGCGATCGCGACCCTCGAGTACGCCGCCTTCCTCGGGGCGATGCAGCTCGACTTTGCCCGCCAGGGCAGCGACAGCGCGCGCACCGAGGCCCTGCTGTACGAGGCGCTGGGCGTGTTGCTGCATACTCCCGTCCGCCCGCGAGCGCGGCGCTGACGGCAGTGCGCTCGCAACGAACTGCGGCCTCGGACAACGCCGCAGTCGCGGGCCTCAGCGGGCGCGAACGATCCGCAGCCTCGCGGGGTCGATTCCGATCCGGAGTCGGCCTTTGCGACGCTCGATGATCTGATTGGCGTTCGTGATTCCAAGGTCGCGCAGGCACTCGCGCACGCGAAACACGTGCAGGTTCAGCAGCTCTGGCGAGGCCGCGAGTTGGCGGCAGGCTTCGCCGACGGTGAGCCAGCCGTCGGCATCGGTCGAGGCTTCACCCTCGAGCGGCTTGGCGGAGCCGGTGTCGTGACCGATGGTGTGTGGGGGGCCCTTGCGGGCACGCGCCAGCAACACCAGGAGATACAGCGGCACGCGGTCGACGATTCGATGAGACCGACCGCCCACACGCAGCGTCATGTCGGCCTCCTCTTCGCGATCCGAAACCGCGATCTCGATCCATGCGTTCGCCAGCGAATTCTCGTCGTGATCGAGGTCGACGTCGGTCGTTCTCAGGTCCAGCGTTGGGATGAGCGCACGAAAGACTCGATCGCCAAAGCGCAGCTCGTCACCGTGAGCCAAGGCCCAGGTGTCGTCCGCGGTCTCCGCATGCCACGCCCCGGAGATCGTCCGCATCACCGTCAGCGAAGCGGCTGCAGCCGAGGGCAAGACGGCGATGCCCGTCCGCGTGGAGACGTGCAGTTCCTCCGAACTGTCGGCGGCGATCAGGAGCAAGCCCGGCGGGCCGGCGTCTTCGACCTCCCACTGCTCGGTCTTGCCGAACTGAAGCTCATCACCATCCACGACCGCGCACTTTTCCTGCCCCAGCCGGACGCCGTTGACGAATGTGCCGTTGGTGCTGTTGAGATCGCGCAGGATCCACTCGGGGTCCGCCCACGTCAGCGTCGCGTGGCACGCCGAGACACCGCCAGCGTGGATCCGGAGTTCGCAGCGTTGGTCGCGCCCGATCCACTGCGACGCGCGCATGAACCACATGCGAGCCTCGGGCGACATTTTTCTCAGAACTCCCAACCGGCTCGCCTGCGTTGATGGTGCGGAGGAGGGTTGGGAAAAGTCCAGCCCGTTCAGGCACGAAGGACGCGACGAACCGCCGCCGAGCCGCTCGGAACGACCTTGAACGCACATCCTGTGCGTCGGTCCGAGCGTCTCGGCGGCAGGTGACGTCCTGTCGACCGTCCGAATCGCGACCCTATTCGGTAGCGAAGCTGCCCGCCATTTCAGCCCATTTCAGGTGCGGGCGTCGGTTGTGTAGGTGGCGGCTTGACTCTGCCTACCTCGGCCACGGCGCGTCCGACCTGTCGGCCGCGCCTAGGTCTGCGCCGGCACTTCCCACGCAGCGAGGATGGAAAAAGCCGCGAACTCAAGGCGTGTACTTGCGGATCCACCAGTCGTTCTGACCTGCGACCTGCTCGTAGCCGACGACGATGATGTTGTCTTGACCGTCGATCGCGACGCTCCACCCCAGCTCCGCGACGATGCCCGACACGAACCCCGCGTAGGTGCGAGTCCAAAAAGCGCTGCCGTTTGCACCGTACTTGCGCACGAAGATCCGGAAATCGGCGGCGGTTTGGTCGATGCCGCAGATCACGATTGCTCCGGTGCTGTCGACGGCGAGGTCGAGCACATCGGCGGTGCCGCCGTTTGGGGCGTAGGTCTGCGTCCACATCGGATCACCGTCGGCTGCGAGCTTCTGCAGCTGGGCCTGGCCGGCCTCGCTTCGACCGCCAGTGAAGGCCTCGTCGGCTGCATTGGTGCTGATGCCCCGCAGGCCGCGGGTGTCGGCCGGCGTGTCCGACCACAGCAGGCCGCCGTCGGCGTCGTAGCCGCGCGCCCATCCCTGCGAGCCGTTGGCCAGGCTGATGTTCCCGACGACGATGATGCTGTCGGCGCTATTAGTGTGAACCCCTTGGGTATTGTCATGCAGCCCGACGCCCTGGTCCTCCACGATCGTCCACGAGACGTCGCCGTCGACCGTGTACTTGCGGATCCAGGTGTTCTCGGATTCGCCGATCGCCGATGCGTAGCCGCCGACCACGAGGTCACCCACTTGGTCGACGGCCACAGCGAACGCACTGGCCTCGAGCACGCCGGCGTAGGTCCGGGTCCATTGCTCGACCCCGTTGACGTCGTACTTGCGCAGCCATGCCTCGCGAAGAGCGCCCTCATACACGCTGCCGGCAATCACGACGTTGTCGTCGTCGTCGATCGCGACGCCCCAGGCCTCGTCGTGGTCGTTGTCGGCGCCCCCATGGCTGCGTTCCCAGATCAATCCGCCGTCGCTGTCGTACTTGCGGGTCAGGATGTCGTGGCCAGCTCCGACGACCGAACGAATTCCCGTGACCACGAACGCGTCACCGGACCCCACTGCGACCCGTCGCGCCTCGTCGTCGAGGCCGTCTGGCCCTGCATAGGCGAGCGTCCACAGCTCGGTACCCGATGAAACACAGTCGTTGTTGCACCCGTTGCCTTGGATGTCGTCGCCGTCGTCGCAGTCCTCGTTGCCATCGATGAGGCCATTGCCGCATGCATCGCCGCCCGTCGACTCTGTGCCCGCGGAAACTGGGCTCGTGGTCGACTCGGATTCTCCGCCGCTCCCAGCACTCGTGGACGCGGGTTGGTCGACGCAGTAGTCGCCCTCGCAGACCAGGCCTGGATCGCACGCGCCTCCCCCGGTGCATGGGCAGCCCGCAGCGCCGATCGGGCACCCCTCGGTTCCCCCGGGATCGACACAGTCCCCGGCCATGCACTCGAGACCGCCATCGCACGCGCCGCCCCGGGTGCATGGACAACCCGGGCTGCCGATCGGGCAGCGAGGATCGTTACAGACCTCGTCCACACACTCGAGACCGGGATCGCAGGATCCACCGCCCGTGCACGGGCAGCCGCCACCACCGACGGGACACGTGCCAGTATCGGACGAGTCGCCGAGGGTCTCGTCCGCGGAGGTCGTCATCGACGGATCGACGGTCGAGCTCGCGCTGACCGAGGTCGTCGTGAAGGAGGTCAGGGTCGTCGCGGATACTGTCGTGTCGCCCGACGTGCTGTCGCTGCCGCTTGCAGAGAACAGCTCGCCACCGCAGCTCGTCGCGACGGTCACGACCACGACCCAGGACTGCCAACGACGAATGAACATCGGTTCACGATGCCAGTAAACTCGGCGACGCTGCAACCCTTGCCCGATCCTATGAGGTGACCCGCGCTCAGGCGAGCGCGCGCTCGACGGTCAGCGCGGCGATTCCGGGAGACTAGGAACGAGCGCGTCGTCGTCGGCACGCGACGACGAACACCACCATGGGCACCAGCGCCACGCCATCGGGCCCATCGGGCCCATCGGTGCGGCATCCACAGCCACCGTCGTCGTCGAGTCCGCCGCTACTGTTGCCGCTGGAGCCCGAGCCCGTACTGCCGCTGTCCGCGTTGCCGCCACAGCTGTCGCCGGGCCAGCCGAGCGCGCAGTTGTACGTGGCAAGCTGGACGTTGATCATCTCTTTGTTGTCGACGAGCAGCTGCGGCGCGCCGACGGCTGGCATCTGCGAGACCTCCTCTTCGTAGGGCATCTCGTCGCCGAACGCGGGCCACGGGCCATCGTTGGGCACGTACACCTCGCGAGCATCGGGCAGCGTCCACACCGCGTCGCCGTTGCACAGTACGCGCCGCGTCGCGATCGATTGGGTGAGGTTCACCTCCGGCAGGTCGGGGTTCTCCCAGAAAAACGGATCTGCGGTCATCTCTGCACCCGACATCGTCGTGTACATGCGCGTCAGGGTCGCGTACTGCCCGAGTAGCTCGAGGGCGTGGACGCCGGGCGCCACGATGCGCTGCTGCATGTCCGCCGCAAAGCCGCTGCCGTCGTCCCAGGCTGCGACATCGATCATCGCCTCGTTGCACGACACGCAGCT
>CANLQR010000507.1 GCA_947492135.1 Deltaproteobacteria bacterium
AAGCCCCGGCCACCCGGATCATCTCGGGGTCCTCGGGGTCGCACACGGTCGCGTTGACCAGGGTGCAGAGCTTCTCGGTCCACGCCGGCGCGAAGCGGGCATGCCCGGCCATGGCCTCGCCGAGGTCGCCGACCCCTGAGCCCGCAATCGCCTCGCTGCCGTCGATCGAGAAGTACGCGGTGCCCGGCAGCTCGCCCATCAGGTCCGCGGGCCGGCGCGATCCCGAGTAGGTGTAGCTCTGGCGCAGGAAGTCTCGCAGCGGGTCGAGATCCTTGTGGCAGCCGAAGCAGGGCGTGTTGGGGTTCGCGTGGCCCTCGTCGATCGTTGCGCCGTCCGCCGGGGCGAAGAGGTCCTCGGGGTTGAACGTGCGGCCCAGGCCCACGATCAGAGTCTGGTTGGCGGTGACGCGGTGCTGGTTCGAGTCGTTGGTCAGCCAGTTGGCCGAGAATCCCAGGGTCGTGAAAAATCCCGGGCGGTCGCTGGCGAGCACCAGTTCGCCACCGTCGCGCATCGTCGACAGCTCGAAAAACGCCGTCGGATCCTCGCTGGCTTGCGCCACGCGGAGCGTCACCGGGCGCAGCGTCCAGTCGTCGTCCGTGAAGATCGAAGGGGCCGTCACGCAACCGAGGTTCGACGGCGGTACGCGGAACATCAGCTCGAGGGCATCGACCAGCGCCGCTCGATCGGTGCTGATCTTTTCCAGCGCATCGACGCACTCGGCGTCGGGTGCAACATCGAGCCAGAAACGCATGGGCGTGCCCGGCCCGTTGCCGATCGAGGTCGCGCTCACCATCCTTCTGGGGGTTGCCGCGGGGCTCCATCACGCCCATGAGCGCCGAGGCCCTGATGGTCACCCACTTGGTGTCGTTCACCGCGACGTCTCACCGTCGAACGTGTTGGTCACCTACGACGGCGTCGTGAAGCTCGTCGACTTCGGCATCGCGCGGGCGGGGGCCCGCTCGGGCGCGACTCAGGCCGGCGTCGTCAAGGGCAAGCGTGGGTACATGTCGCCGGAACAATGCCGCGGCGACGCGGTCGACCGTCGCAGCGACGTCTTCGGCCTGGGCATCTTGCTGTGGGAGTTGACCGTCGGCCAGCGGTTGTTCGGCGGGGACAACGACTACGACGCGATGAGCAAGATCGTCTTTGGCCTGGTACCGGACCCCCGGCAGTTGGTGCCCGAGTTTCCTGCTTCGCTCGCGGAAATCGTGATGCGTGCGCTGCACCGCGAGGCCGATGCGCGGCAGCCGACCGCCCAGGCCTTCGCGCTCGAACTCGAGAGCTATGTGCAGGCCACGGGCCTGCGCACCAGCAATCACCTGCTTGCGGAGTTCATCGGCTCGCGCTTCGGCATCGAGCCCCATCCGACGTCGACGCCCACGGCGGTGGTCGACGAGGATGCGATGACGCGGCAAGCCACGGCCCGGATCGTCGCGCCGCGGCGTACGGCGCTGGTGCCGGCGGCGGGGCTCGTCGTGGCGATGTTCGTCGGTGGCACGTGGTTCTTCGCGCAGGCGCGCGTGACCGAGCCCAGTGATGCTGGCTCGCCTCGCGCGGGCTCGCCCGATTCGGGCTCGGATGAGTCGGGCTCGGCGGGGGCCGATTCGCCGGCGGATACGCCGGTGACCGCAGCGGTCGAATCGGTCGCATCGGGGCCCGCGCCTCGGGAGGCTTTGCCCGCCGCCCCGGTGCCGCTCGAGCTCGAGGCTCCGGTCGAGGACGACGCCGAACCGATCATGATCGCCCAGGAGGAGACGTCACCCGCACCCCCGACGTCACGGGGGCGACGGACCCGTGGCGGTGCGACGCCGCGCGCGCGGGCCGAAGCGTCCAAGCCTGCGCCACCAGCGTCCGCCGCCGGGGCACCACTGCCCTCGCGACCCAACCAACTTTTTCCGCCCCGCGAATAGCGAATGCTCGCCGTCATCGTAGCCGCGGTTCTTACCGTCTGGGCGCCGTCGCGGCCCGAGGTACCGCGCTCGCGCCCGGCCGCCCAAGCCGCGGAGCAGGCCCTCACGCACTACGAGGCTCGACGCTATGATGAGGCTCGCACCGCGATTGCCCGGGCGTACATGATCGAACCGTGGCCCGAGTATCTGTACGCTCGCGCCCAGATCGAACGGTCGGACGGTGACTGCGTCGCGGCCCGGGAGTTCTATCAGCTCTATCTCGACACGGATCCGTCGCCCGGGGGAGCCGAGATGGCGCGCGCCGGGATCGAGGAGTGCCCGGTTGCGGTTCCGGCACCGACGGTCGTCGCGCCCGGCAAGACTGACGGCGCGGCAAAGGCCGGGACGGATCGCGTGGATCGACTCGGTGTCGCGCTCGCTGTGACCGGTGGGGCCGGAGTGCTGGTCGGTGTGGGGCTCTACGCCGCGATGGCCGTGAACCAGCGCGCCGCCGAGCGGGCGGACTCCGTGGGCAGTTTCGGCACTCGTCTGGATCGTGCCCGAGCGTTGAGCGTGGCGGCGGCGGCCGTCGTGTCCATTGGCGCCGTGCTCGCTGTGGCCGGCGCGGTGCGTCTGGCGATCGTGGATCGGCGTTCCCGCCGGACGACGCGTGTGGGTTGGGCCCCGAGCCTCGGGCTCGGGATGCGCTGGTGAGGAGGCTCGAGGTCGGTCATCGGGCTTGCGGATCCCCGAGCGAGGCCACTAGGATGCGCGCACCGACGATGGTCTTTCAGGGTCGACAGATCGTCCGCACGGCGTCGCACCGCGTGCTCGCGCTCGCGCTCGCGGTGACGTTCGCGTGCGACAAAGATCAGGCGCCCGAGCTGCCGTCTGCGGAGGTCTTTGAGCCTCCGGTGGTGGTCGACGGCCAATGGCGGGGCGAGGTCGCCGGGGTCCAGGGCATCCTGCGCGTCGAAGACCTTGCGGGAGTCCACTTCCGCGGGATGTTCGAAGCCAGCACTCTGCACCGCCGCTACGTGCTGAACCTGCAGCAGATCGAGGCGCCGGGCCCGGCGGGCGCGCCGATGCCCACCAACCTCCTGCGGTTCACCTGGCAAGATGGTCGTGGCGACCGCGGCGAGGGCTGGCTGCTGGTCAATCGCGAGGGGTCGGCGCTCACCGGCTCGTTCGGGCGTGGGGATGGAACGACCTCGGGTGCAGGAGAGTGGACCTTCGTGCGCGCAGCGACCTCAGCGGCGACGCCGTCGAGCAACGAGCCCGAGCCCGACGAGTCCGAGCCCGACGAATCCGCGACCTCCCGCTGAGTCGCTATTGCAGCCGCATCCGGTGTCTGCCCCGCCTCCGCCGAAACCACCGCTCGCCGAGGTCGTCATGGTGCTCGAACCGACCCCGGACACCATCCCGCCGTCGGAGCTCGCGGCCACGTCGGTCGAGCTGGAGTCAGCCCCGCTCTCGCCCTCGCTCGAGCCACCGGAGGTTGATGTGCTGGTGTCGCCGCCACCCTCCGAGCTTGCAGCGCCGGTGTCCGCCGCGCCGCCGCAGAACTCGAGGCCGACACACACCACGACCTCTGCAGAGGTGGCGTTGGCGTCGGCGTCGGTCGCCGTGACCCGCAGGGTCCACATCCCCTCGGGGACGTCGCTGAGCTCCCAGTTGTGCGGCGGCACGTCGTCGTCTTGAGTGGCCGCAATCTCCACGATCTCGAGCGTCACCGCGACAGCGCCGAAGGTGTCCGCAACCGCGGCGGTGATGGTGATATCCGGATCCACCAGCGCGAAGTTGGCCGGGCTCTCGATGGTGACCGTCGGCGGACCGTCATCGATCCTGACTCCGAGTGCCGGCGTCAGGTCGGCGCTCGAGTTCTGCTGGCCGGCGGCGCAGCCCGAGTGCGTGCACTGCGATGCACCGGAAATGGCGACACAGCTATCGCCGAAATCGAGGCCCGACAGCGAATAGGTCCCCATCACCTGCCCGGACACGCCGACGCCCTCGAGGCCCCAGCCGAAGCCGAGTGCGGTCAGCCCGAAGAACGCGACCCGCCGCAGGTCCATCTGCTGGTTGTCGGGCATGCAGCCCCAGAACATGAAGCTGATGTTCTCGTCGTCGGCATCGGTGCAGTCGGCCAGGCCGATCGAAGCCGAGCAGCCGAGATCGGGGAACAGTTCGCCGTTGTCCGCCTCGCTCCCGAAAACCAGCATGTCGTAGTTACCGGCCGCAGGACGCTCCAGCGTGAAATGGATGTCGAACGGGACGGTCGCCTGCTTGAACCAGTGCAGAAGTTCAGCCCGCTGCTCGGCGTCGAGCGCAGGGTAGCCATCGAGCGTGCCGGGAACGAACGAGGTGCTCGCGTACGAGTTCAGGCTCGGGTCGTTGCCGCTATTGGTGTTGACGGCCTGTTGGTCGAGGTTGACAAAGACCGTCCGCTGCGCGCTCGCGAGGTTCGGCACAGCGAGACCGATCACCAAGATCGCCCAACGGGCGGCTGCGCGCGAGAAAGTCATGGTTGCAATCCTACGACTGCACGCAGTGCGCCCGCAACTCTGCGAGCCGCCGCTGCCGCCGCCGGAGGCGCGTCACTCGATCTCACGCGTGTGCGACGGTGTGGGCGGGCTCGAGGCCGTCAAGCCAAGAGCAGTCGCGCTTGGCCGGTCGGATCGATCTGGCCTTTGATGTCCGCCTGCACCGACACCGTGTGCATACACGCCGCGCTCGAGGCCGAAGTGCTCGCGGGCACGAGCAGTGCGACGTCGACTTCATGACGCCCGTTGGGTTCCACCGTCACGCCGATCTCGATGCGGATCTCCGTGGCGGTGCTGCGTGTCCAGCCCGCCGTCAGCCCCACACGCTGCTCTGCTGACGGCACGCTGAGTTCCGTGTGCGTCTTGCCGTCCGCGTCGACCCAATGTCGCTGGGCCTCGATCAACCGCACCACGAGTGCGTCGACGCTGGCGGCCTTGGTACCGCCGACGACCACGACCGACAGCTTTGCTTGTGCCCCCGGCGCCACCGCGTCCGTCGGCGTCACGACCTCGATCTTCGCGCCCTCGGCCCCGAGGCCGTCGCGCATTTTGTCGGAGAAACCCATGCGTATGCTCCCGGCGGCGAAGCTACCCCTTGGGGGCACGCTTGACCATCGCGAAGCGGACGCTCACCGCTGGCCCGCGGAGCTTGTGGGTGGGGTTGCCGTCGGGCTTGCGCCGGGGGCCTTGCGCGGGCTTGCAGCGGGCGTCGTGGTCGTTAGACTCGGGTCGCTGGCGCGCACAGCAGTTGCGGGCGTGCCGGCCCCCGCGACACTCGACCCGCTGCTCGCGGTCGGCGAGGTCGCCGGCTCGAGCGGCAGACCGTCGGTCCGCGTCACCACGCCGCCCTCGGCGACGAGGCCGAACTGGAGGTTCAACGTGGTGGTGGCGTCCGTGCTCTGTCCGGCGCGCAGCGGCACCTGGGCGCGCACGCGCAGGATGTGAGGTGCGTGCGCGTCGACGAAAAAGTACAGCTTGCCTTCGACGGCACCGCTGCGCTCACCGCCCTCGCCGCCGACACTGAGCTTGCCGATCATGGTCAGCTCCGCGCGTTTTCCCGACACCGGATCGTCGGACAACGCGGTGAGCTCCCAAACGACGTCCTGGCGCGCGACCTGGCCACCGAACAACAGCGTGCAGGAGTCCGACCACTTGGCTCCGACCGCGACCGGCTCGGCGGGCAGGCGCAGGCAAGCGAAGCGATGGACTGCCACCAGAGCGCGACCGAGCTCGGACTCGGCAAAGTCTGGGGGTCCGGGTGGGCCGGTCACGGTCCCGGCGGCGCGCTTGAACCCATGGGCATCCACCGGGTGGCGGGTGACGACCCCGGTGAAGCGCTGCTCGTCTTGCTCGAGGATCCTGCCGGTGGGCGGCTCGGCTTCAAACCGGGAGACGCTGTGTTCGAGCTCGCAGTTGCGCCCGGCGCCTTCGCCGGTGCAGGTGCTGAACGTCAGCGTCTCCTCACGAGCGAAGC
>CANLQR010000508.1 GCA_947492135.1 Deltaproteobacteria bacterium
TGCGCAGGTCGATCACGTCCTTGCGCAAGGCGCCGCGCGGGCGCGAGCGATGGCGGCCCCGGTGCTCGAGCGCTGCCGCGTGGCGTGTGGACTGCGGTGAACTGGCGCGTGGTTTCGGCGGCGGACGTCGGCGCCACGGTCAGGCTGCAATCCCTGGCCGAGCGCGTGTTCGGTGCCGCCGATCGACGCCCTGATTGGTTCGCGCGAAAGCTCGTGCGCGAGTGCATCGATCCGAGCGTGAGCCGCGTCGCGGTGATCGGCGATGATCCCGAGGATCCGCGGTCGTGGATCGGCTACGTGCTGGTCGGTCGGCCGCCCTCGCGCTGGCCTCTGGCGCGCGCAGCAGGCACCGGTGTCGTCGCACCGTGGCGCGGACGCGGCGTCGCCACCGCGCTGCTCGAAGCCAGCGCAGCCGCATGTGCCCAGGCCGGTGCCACGGGCCTCGAGATCGGCGCGACACGCGATGTCGAAGGATTCTACACCGCGCGCGGGTTTGTCCTCGAACGCCACGTCACCACGTTGCTCGCGTTCGCCAAGGGTCGTCCGCAGGAGTTGCCCGGGCCGCGGCCGTGGGACGATGCGTCGCTAGGCACCTTCGAACTCCAAGCCTATCTCGCCGAGGCCTGGACCCACAGTCCTGCAGCCGAGCGTCACACTCTGCAATGGCCAGAGCTTCGCGCCTGCGTGCACGTGTGTCGCGAAGGTCGAGCGTTCGCGCTTCACCGCACGTTGATCGAGCCCACGTTCGACCCTGCGATTCATCGGATCTTCGATGACGTTCTCGAACGTTTGTCGGCCGCTGCACCGGTCATCCTCATTGCCATTCCAGAGGTGAGTTCGATCACTGCATCGCTACGCGCATCCGGTTGGGTCGACATTCAGCTCGGATCGAATTTGTGTCGTCCGCTCGGCACCGCACCAGCCCGCCTCGAGTCTGGGTGATTCCAGCAAAGGCTGGACATCCGCGGTAGCGGCCCCGATGATGTTGGGCACCAAAGCGCGTTTTTTTTCGGCGCGCCGGCGGGAATCATCATGCACGCATCGAAGCTTGTCCTCGGCCTGAGCCTGATCGCCGTGTTCTCCGGTTGTAGTGACGACGGCACGGCTGCCGCCGCCACCGACTCGACCACCGGCGGCGACACCTCCGGTGCGGACTCGGTGTCCGCGACCAACGGGATGAGTTCGACGTCCGCCACCACCACGGCGAGCACGTCTGCGACCTCGGTGGCGACCACCGAAGCTGGGGAAAGCTCCGAGAGCGCAGGGTTCATCAACCCCGACTCCGAAGAGTCGGGCCCGACCGCACCGGGTCCCAACGGTGAGCAGTGCGGTGGCAACGACGATTGCGAGTCCGGGCTCTGCTACATCATTCCGATGCTGGGCGGCGTGTGTTCGGAGTGCCTCATGGACTCCGACTGCGAGATGGGCACGTGCAGCATCGACGGCGCCGCGGGGTATGCGGTGTGCACCGATGGATCGATCGGCAACATGTGCGACTCCGACGAGGGCTGCATGGGCGCGCTGGTCTGCTCGGAGTTGATCGACACCGGTGGCCTGTTCAACGCCAGCTTCTGCTCGGACTGCGGCCCCTCGGCGCCATGTGAGGGCGAACAGATCTGCAACCCCGTCTACAACGCCGGCAGCCTGGGCGGGTACCTGACGTGCCTCGATCCGGCCAGCGTCGAAAACGGTGGCGGTTGTCCGCTCGCCGACGGGGTCGGCGACGGCGCCGTATGCATCTTCGGCCACTGCGGCGTGGCCGACCTGTTCATGGGCTTCATCGAGCTGGGCGTGTGCGGCGAGTGTGGTACCGACGACGACTGCATGGCCCCGGCGACCTGCACACCAGCCTCCGGCGGGATGAACGGCCTGGTGGGCGCGACCTGCCAATAGCGGTACCATCCGGCGCCATGAAACCGCTCCGGATCGCTGCCCTCGCCCTCGCCCTGTCGCCTGTCGGGTGCAACAACCAGCCGGCGGCAGCGCCCGCTGCCGTCGACGCCAAGGCCAAGGCGGTCGACGCCAAGGCAAAGCCCGAGACCAAGGCGCACGGTGACGTCGGCAAGGCGCCGACCGACCCGCACGGTGGCCCGCAAGGCGGCCCGCACGGCGGCGTGGCCTCGACGGCCCCGAGTGCAGCCAAGGGTCCGCCGCGCGACATCACGCCGTCAGGACAGACCCGCACCGAGAAGGCGGCGGAGCTCAGCTTCACGGTCCCGACCGAGTGGGAGACGCTGCCCGTCGCCAGCCCGATGCGCGTGGCGCAGTTCGTCGTACCCGGACCCGGCGGCGATGCCGAGATGGTGGTGTTTCGCTTCGCTGGCGGTGCCGGTGGCGTCGACGCCAACATCGCGCGGTGGAAGGGCCAGTTCGTCCCACCCGAGGGCAAGACGCTCGACGACATCACCACGATGTCGTCGTTCGAGGTCGGCAAGCTGAAGGTGACGATGGTCGACATCGCGGGCCACTACAAGGCGGCTGAGCGCCCCGGCAGCACCACGATGCTGGACGAAGCCGACTATCGGATGATGGCCGCGATCGTCGAAGGATCCGGCGACGCGTTCTTCTTCAAGTTGCTGGGCTCGAGCAAGACCGTCGACGTGTGGTCCAAGCCCTACGAAAACGGGCTACGAGCCGCCACCGCCGGCTGACCTGAACCTCAGCACGCCGTGCCGCAGTCACTGCAAGCATCGCTGGCTTGCTCGCACTGCTGCTCGGCGTTCCAGCACGCGTCTTCGTAGCGTGCCTCGCCGACATGATCCTCGGACAGCGTGCAGATCCGTCCTGATAGGTCGCAGGCGATCTCCGCCAGCGCGCAGATGCGTTGGTACGTGGTGTTCGACGATGACGCCGGGTCTGGTGAGGTGCCGGGTACTGCCGGCGGCTCGGGCGAGGCTGGCGCACGCTTGGGATTCGTGGCTCGCGGTGCGGGATCGGCGGGGACCTTGGTCGATCTCTCTCGCCGGCCACGGCCCAGCTCGTCGTCGGCGCCCGGAGCGATATCATCCTTTGATGGCCCTGGTTCTTGCGCGGCCGTGCCTTTCGCCCGCGCCACCACCACGACTCCCACCGCGTCGAGCTCGATGGCGTTGCGCGCGAGCTCGGCCTGGGCCGCCGCGAGTTCGTCGAACCGCGCATCGGCGAACGGCATGGCTTGCCCAGGCGGGGCACTGGCAGCGTCCTTCTTGCACGCGACCGCCAACATCGTCAGGCCGAGTACCAGCCGCAGCGTCCAGATCCGACTATCCGCAGTCATCACAAGCCTCGCTCGCACGGGTGCAGTCGGCTGCGGCGCGCTCGCACGCTGCCGCATACCGGGGCTCGTCCTGGTGTTCATCGGCGAGCGCACAGATGCGCTCACGAAGTCCGCAGACCGTGGTCGCGATCGCACAGATACGCGCGCACGGTTCGTCCGCGTTGGTCGAGACCCCCGCGCCGGGAGAGGCCTTCTTGGGCGGGCTCGGGCGCCGCGCGTGCGACTTGTGCTTGCCCGCCTTGCGGTAGGTCCGCAGGCGCACGCCCTCGCCCCGCAGCTCGGCCTCGAGTCGATCGAGATCCGCGGTCAGCTCCTCGAGCGACACCGCGACTTCAACCGCGGGCTTGGTCGTGGGAGCGTCGCGCTCGGGCGCTGCGGTGGGCAGCTCCTCGCCTCGAGGCTCCGCTGCCCCTGCCGCCGCGTGATCCGTCGGCGCGACAGCATCCGCGGACTCGCTCGTGCGGTGGCGCGGCGACGCCGAATCCGGCGCATTTTTTGCCATGCACGCCACGGCGCACAACCCGATCCACGCGCCGCTGCGCAGCCTCGTCACGGGACCTCGGCCAGTTCGAGTTCGAGCAACCGGCGGTTCATCTCGAGCGCCTCTTCGTAGGCACCGAGTGCCTCGCCGTCGCGGCCGCGTTCTTCGAGGAGTTCCCCACGCAGCGCGACGAGTCGGGCGGTGAACGGGTTGGTCTCGACCTCCCGATAGTCGGGCCCGAGGCCGTCGGCGACCACCTGTAGCAGCGCCTCGTCGGTCTGTGGATCGACCTCGGGGTAGTCCAGACGCAGGCGAACGAGGCGACCATAGACGTCATGGCGCAGCTGCTCACCGAGGTCTCCGCCATCCTCACGCGAGGGCCACCGTTGGCCGCGCAGCGCCTCGAGGGCCGCGATCGCCCCGGCCTCGTCGTGGCGCTCGAGCAGCAAGTCGACGCGACGATGCTCGACCTCGACGATCTGCGCCAAGGCGACCAGTGCCTCTGGACGTGCCGGCGCGAGCCGTCCGGCCTGCGCAAGACCGACCAACATCGACGCGCCGCCGAGCACGAACGTCAGGACAGGAACGAGCCATCGCACGCTCATGGTGCCCCTCCTTGGGTTCCGCCGCCGCGCGCCATCGCGAGCAGATCGCCACGCATACTGCCGCGCGACACCTCGACCCGGCGGGCCACGTTGGCGCGCGCTCCGGGTGCAAGCGCGGCGAACTGATTCTCGAGCTGCGCCGCGATCGCATCGCCGCTGGCGACAGCGACGCTTGGGGGGTTCGCGGCCGGGGTGTCGGGCCGCAGCGCGACGACCAGCACCACTGCGGCGGCGGCGGCGAGTAGCGGCCCGCCCCACAGCACGGCGGTGCGGCGCCACCACGGCACGGGCGCAATCGCACCGTCGATCTGACGCCAGATCGCATCGTGTCCCGCGGTGGTCAGCGCGGCCGGGGCGTGGGCGTGCAGCAACAGCCGGGCGATCGCGAGCTCGGGCTCGACGCTGCCCACGTCACCGTCCTGGGCCATGCCCGCGCGCAACTCGTCCTCCCAGTTGGGGTCCGTCACTGCCGCGTCGCGATGCTCACCCGTCATGGTTCGGACTTCCGTGCGTTCATGGCCCGAACGCCCCCCGCCTGGGACAGCTTACGCCCTGCGAACGGCCGATGGTTTTGCGCAGTCATGGCTCTCCTCGTAGGGCTACACCCTGTTTCTCGCAGGCCTGGCGAAACGCCCGGCAGGCCCGGAACAACAGCACATCCAAGGTGCCGATCTTGACCTCGAGTGCGGCGGCGCACTCGTCGCGCGAGCGCCCCTCGAGCAGTCGCAGGCGCAGGACGTCCGCGTAGCGGGGGTTGAGTCCCGCGAGCACCGCGTCGATCCGCACGCGCAGCTGCTCGCGCTCGATCTCCTCCTCCGTTGGATCCGCGGCCTCGTCGACGAACGCCTCGACGTGTTCGGCGAACGCGCCTCGCAGCCGCTGACGACGACCCGACGCCCGCAACAGATCGCGGGCCTTGTTCTTCGCGAGGACCTTCAGCCACGGATACAACCCCGGCGCTTTCCATTGGTAGTTCGGCAGCGCGCTGAAGGCGGACAGAAACGTGTCACGCAGGCAGTCCTGCGCGTCGTCCTTGTCACCGAGCATCGGCACGAGCACGTACCCGTAGATCGCTCGCGCGTACGCGCGATAGATCTGTTCGAAAGCCCGACGGTCGCCGGTGGCCGCCCGTTGGACCAACAGACGCTCGTCCGCGAGGGCGTCGGGCCGGGTCACTGCGCGGGAGGGTACCGCGGGGGCTGCGCCGAGGGCTACCATGCGTCGTTGCCACGGCTCGACGTCCTGCTCGCCCGAAACCTCGCACTGTCACGCGCGGTCGTGACCCGACTGGTGCGCTCGGGTCGAGTGCGCGACCTCGCGGGCGGGCGCCTCGACGACGGTCGACTGGCGATCGCCTCCGAGCTGCTGCCGCAGGTCGTGGTGCTCGATGGCGCACCGGTGACGCTGCGCGAGCGCATGGATCTCCTCCAGCACAAGCCCCACGGCGTGGTGACGGCGCTGCGCGACAGTCAGCATCCGACCGCCTACGGACTCCTCGAAGGCGCGCCGTTGCTGTCTGAGCTGCGCGCGGTGGGCCGACTCGA
>CANLQR010000509.1 GCA_947492135.1 Deltaproteobacteria bacterium
GATCACGGCGCCGTTCTCGGTGAGCGTGCCGGACATCACGATCTGTTTTGGCCCCGACCACATGCCACCGCCGGCGCCCATCACCTGCGTGATCTCCATCGCGAGCACGCGGCCGCTCGCCCCGGCGGCACCGGGGGTCAGGCCTGGCGCACTCTTGGCGATGTACTCGGGGATCTTCGTTTCGAGGCCGCACTCCGCTCGGACGTCTGCGCTCACGCCGGCGTCCTGCGCATAGGTGATCGGCGCCACGGTGGTCGCGGGGATCGGCCCGGTCGGCGCGTTGCTCCCGTCGTTCGGCTTGCACCCGAGTGCGGCGGCCAGGAGCACGCCGAGGATCGCGATACGGACCTGCAACATGGCTCATGTCGCTATCACAGCGCACCATCGGCGTCCACCGCCCGGCCGGCTCCTGCCAGGCGCGGCCGGCTCCTGCCAGGCGCGGCCGGCTCCTGCCAGGCGCGGCAAGTCCCACCGGTTCGCCATGCCAACCTGGCACCCGCGCCGCAAAAAAACGGCGGCTCGTCGCACGAACACGCTGCTCACCAGAAGATGAGCGATGATGAACCGATGGATGTGTCCGGACCCGCAGGGGCTGGCCGCGCGGCGGGGTGGCACCCCGATCCGTGGGACCCGAGCAAGTGGCGGTGGTGGGACGGGTGGGCGTGGACGGCCCACGTCAGCGTGCGCGCGAAGAAGCCGGTGACGCCGGCATGGCTGAGCATCCCGGTGTTGATTGCCATGCTGTTCATGGTGCCGTGGCTGCTCGCGGCGCTGGTGAGCAACCCCATCGTGGTGCTGCTGGCCATGGTTCCGCTTGCGATCGTGGTGCCGGTCCTGCTGTGGCTCGATCGCGTCGAACCCGAGCCCAAAGCCGAGCTCGTGCACTCGCTGCTGTGGGGCGGCACCGTGGCGGTGCTGGTGGGCTCGCTGTTCAACGACACCGTCGGTGCGCTCGCCGGCGAAGGCATCGCCGCGACGATCTCGGCGCCGCTGGGCGAGGAGGCGATGAAGGCCCTGGGCATCCTGTATGCGGTGCGACGTCGTCAGCTCGACGGGCCGATGGACGGCATCGTCTACGCGGGATGGACCGCGGTGGGTTTCGCGGTCGTCGAGAACGTGCAGTACCTCTCCGAGGCCGCACAACAGGGCCAGCTCGCTATGGTCTTCGTGCTCCGCGGACTGCTGTCCCCGTTCGCGCACCCGCTGTTCACCGCATGGACGGGCCTCGCGATCGGCCGCGCGGTTGCCCGCGGCCGACCGGTGTTCCCCAGCATGTTGTGGGGCTACGCGCTCGCTGTGGCATCCCACGCGCTGTGGAACGGGTCCACCGTCGCCGTGGGTGCCTTCGGCGACGCCGCGTTGGGTTTCCTCGCGCGCACCGTGCTCGCGTTCGTCGGATTGTTCGTGGTGTTCGCGCTGGTCCTGTACGCGACGCGCCGCAACGAGGAGCGTCGCTTCGCGCAGCGCGTGCCGTGGATGGTCGAGCGCTACGGACTCACCGCCTACGAGGCGGTGTGGTTCGGCAACTTCAAGCAGATGATGGCATCGCGCAAGCGGCTCACCGCCGCCCAGCGCAAGTGGTTCGATCGCATGCACACCGCGCTCGCCCGGCTGGCGCTGCTGCACGACCGACCGGGCGGGGCCGACCCGCAGACCGAGGAACTGCTGCTCGCGCAGCTGCAGCAGGCGCGTTTCGGCGCCGAGAGTTGACCAGCGCGCGGCGCTTGGATCCGTCTACCACGGCCCCGCGTTCGGGCGTCACCGGTCCAGCGTGGTCGCAAGACGCGACGTTGCACGACGCCACGCGACGTTCAGCAGACCGTCGTGGCCACTCCACCGTGGCGACAATGCCGCGAGATGACACGGCAAACTTCCACCCAGGAGGTGGCGCGAGCCTTGGATGGGCACCACTCGATGCGAACCTCGAATCCATGGTGGGTCGCCGTCGCGCTCGCAGTTCCCGTGACTGGCTGCCGTGACGACGGCGCCGGCGGCCAGGGCGAAAGCGGCGAAACCCTCGACGACAGCAGCACCACCGGGGACGAAGACTCGGGGCCCGAGATCGCCCGACTCTCGGAGGCCGACCGCCTGACTCGCATCTCGATGGCGCTGCGCGGACGAAGGCCGACCGCGTCCGAGATCGACGCCGTCGAGGCCGACCCTGCTGCGCTCGACGCCATCGTCGATGGCTACCTCGACGACCCCGCGTTCGGCGAGACCATCCGCGACCTGCACAACGAGGCGCTGCTGGTCCTGGTCGACTACCTGATCTTTCCCGCGGGTTTTCCCCCGCTGGGGCCGGCCGCTGGCTACGACTACTACGAGTTCAACCGGGCGCTCACCGAGGCACCGCTGCGCCTGGTCGAGCACGTCGTCATGAATGATCGGCCGTACGGCGAGATCGTCACGGCGGACTACACCGTCGCCGATGCGCAGGTCGCCGCGGTGTGGGGACTGGCCGACGGTGAGCCCGGCGAGTGGGTCGAGACCCGCTGGGAAGATGGCCGCGGCAACGCCGGCGTGCTCTCGGACTCGTGGCTGTTCCAGCGTCACGGCAGCACGGCCTCGAACGCCAATCGCGGGCGCGCAAATGCGATATCGCGGGCCCTGCTCTGCTACGACTTCGCCGAGCGCGACATCGTCCTCGACGTGGACATCGATCTCGCCGACCCCGAGGCGGTCGCGCATGCCGTCGAGCAGAACCAGGCGTGTGCGAGCTGCCACCAAGGCCTCGATCCCTTCGCGAGCTTCTTTCAGGACTATATCCCGCAGTTTCTGCCCTCCGAGATCCTCGAGGTGGCCGTCGACGAGAACAGCCAGACCTACCCGCTGCCCAGCTACTACCCCGGCGTGTTCACCGAGATCCTCGGCGTACCCATGCGTGACCGCGGCTTTTTCGGAGCGCCTGGCGAGGACTTGCCGGCGCTGGGCCGCATGATCGCCGCCGACCCGAGGTTCAGCGCGTGCGCAGCCCGCCGCTTCGTCGCCTATTTTCATCAACTCGATCTGACCGAGGTGCCGCAGCCGCTCGAGGCCGAGTTCCAGAACGTCCTGATCGACTCGGGTATGGATGCCAAGGCCCTGGCCAAGGCGATCGTCCTCGACGAGCGATTCGCGGCGTCGCACGTCGTGCTCGACGACGATGCCGCACAAGAACTCAGCCCAGTCGACGACGTCGTCGGCGTCAAGAAGGCCCGCCCCCTGCAGCTGCGCCAGCTCTTCGAGGATCTGACCGGCTTTCGCTGGCGCTCCGACCTCAACGTGATCGACAGCCCCGATCTCCCCTATGGCCTGGGCCACGTCGATCTGATGGACGATTCGTTCCTGGGCTACGCGGTGCTCGCAGGCGGACTCGATGCAGTCTACGTGACCCGGCCTTCGCACACGTACAGCGCCAGCACCTCGCTGGTATTGCGCACGCTCGCGCAGCTGGCGGCAGGCTTCGTGGTCGACGCCGACTTCGCCCTGCCCGCTGCCGAGCGCCGGCTTCTGGGTGCGGTCGAGTCGGCGACGATCGACGAACCCGCGATTCGCAACCAGCTCGTCGCCCTGCACCTGCGCCTGTATGGCGCGCGGATCGAGCCGTCGAGCCTCGATGCCGACGACAGCTGGGCGCTGTGGTCGGCAGCCCACGAACACAGCGGTGATCCGACGCAGGCGTGGAAGGTCACGCTGACTGCGCTGCTGCAGGACCTGCGGATTGCCTACTACTAGCGCCGCCGAAAAGGAGTCAACACCATGCGACCGCTACGACGACGCGACTTTATCGGTGCCGCAGCCGCCACTCTCGGAGTCGGGGCGCTGGGGATCCCCCGCGCGCGGGCCCAGGTGGGTCCTGCGAAGAACCTGGTGCTGGTGGTCGCCTATGGCGGCTGGGATACGACCTATGTCTTCGATCCCAAGCCCGGCATCGCCACCATCGACGCGCCCTCGGGAGAGATCGTGGAGCTCGGCGGCGTGCAATTCTTCGATGATCCGGCGCGACCCGGCGCGCGCACGTTCTTCGAGGCGTGGGCCGAGCAATGCACCGTGATCAACGGCCTGCAGGTGCAGTCACTGGTGCACGCCGATTGCAGCAAGCGGCTGCTGACAGGGACCCAGAGCGACACCAATCCCGACATCGGCGCCATCACGGCGTTCGTGCACGGTAGCGACCGACCGGTACCCTACTTCGTGCTGGGTCAGACCTCGTACTCGGGACCGTACGCTGCACTCTCCGCCCGCGCGGGCACGGCCAATCAGCTCGGCACGCTGACCGATCTGCAGTACGGCTACCCCGCCGATGGCATCGCGGTGCCCAACGTGCTCGACGACGCCGAGCTGGCCATGGTTCGGGAGCATGTGGCCGCCCGCGCCGAGCGGGTACGGGCTGCGCGAGGTAACCACGGCAGCAACCGCGATCGCATCGAAGCGTTCATCGCCAGCCTCGGCCGCGGTGACGTGCTGCGCTCGATTGGCCCGGTCGGCGGACTCGACTACACCCGTGATCTCGGCGTGCAGTCGAATCTGGCCGTCGAGGCCCTCGACCGCGAGCTGTCGTGGGCGGTGCAGATCGAGACCGGGAGCTTCGACACCCACACCGACAACGCGATGCAGGGCGCGCAACACGAAGTGCTGTTCGCTGGACTCGGTCAGCTCGCGGCGGCCCTGGCGGGCCGACCCGGCAAACACGGTGGAGGCTCGCTACTCGACGAGACCGTGATCGCGGTGGTCTCGGAGATGGGGCGCACGCCCCAGCTCAACGCCGATGGTGGCAAGGACCACTGGCCTGTGACCAGCGCGATGGTGCTCGGCGGCGGGCTGCCCGGCGGGCGGGTGCTCGGGGCCACCACCGACACACTCTCGGCGCGCGCGATGGATCTGACGACCGGCACGGCCAGTGACGGCGGCGTCCAGCTGCAGTACGGCAACTTTGCCGCCGGGTTGCTCGCAGCGCTGGGCGTCGAACCGGCTGACTTCCTACCCAACGCGGAGCCGTTCCATGCGCTGCATGCTTGAACTCGCGGTGCTCCTCGCGTGGGTGACGGTCGCCGGCTGCGGCGAACAGGGCGCGTCCGACGACACCCGCGGTGACAGCAGTTCGACTGGCGTGGACGAGAGCACCGGCAGCGACAGCAGCAGCGAGGACGGCAGCTCCGGCGCGGCGTGGCCGAGCCTCGAGGAACGGCCGTGCCCCACCGAAAGCACACTGACGTGGGAGAACTTCGGCGGCGGCTATGTGTTGAGCTACTGCACGAGCTGTCACCACAGCGCGCTTGCAGCCGACATGCGTCGGCTTGCGCCGCTGGCCGTCAACCTCGAGACCGTCGAGTTGGTCCGCAACCAGGCCACCCGCGTGTGGGCACGCGCCGCCGATCAGAATTCGAGCATGCCACCGCTGGGTGCACCGGGGCCGGACGATCGCGCGTTGCTTGGCGAGTGGCTCGCCTGCGGGGCGCCGACCAACGCCGATCTCGGGATGGAGTGACCTCCTCGAGGCCCCCGTCAGGCTTGGTCAGCGCGCATGCACGGCGAGCCAGCGGGCCCCATCACTCGTGGCCAGCACGCGATGCCGAGTATGCGCAGGCAGCAGCAGCCAGTCGCCGGCTCCGAGTGAGAAGCGCGCCCCTTCGACCTCCAGCTCGGCGGTTCCCGTCAGCAACACCACCCACTCGTCGTGGGGTTGATCGAACAGCTCGGTCCCGGGGCTGGCGGAGCTGACGATGGTTTCGATCGTGGTGTTGCCGAGCCGGGCCAACTCGACGAACCGCTCGCCGTGCGCGGGGGCGTCACCGGCGTCGGAGAGGTTGGGGATGCGGGTAGTCATGGCACTGGCCTGGCGCCACGCGCCGGCGCCTGGCGCCTGATGGTACGCTGAGATCGGTGGACCCCGG
>CANLQR010000510.1 GCA_947492135.1 Deltaproteobacteria bacterium
CAGGGTTGGGGGCGGCCCACGAGGCCTCGTGGTCGCGGGTGCAGTCCCACGTCGACAATGCAGTGTCGCGGTGGCGCACGCAGGCGGATCGCGCGTGCGCGCCGGACTCGGCGAGCGGTGACTCGGCGTGCGTCGTGCGGGCTGCGGTCGCGCTCGACGAGGCATTGGCCGTGCTCGAGTCGGCCGAGCCCAGCCGCGCGGCGCGGGCGGTTCGTGTCATCGAGGGTCTCGGGTCGACCCACGACTGCGATCATTCCGATCTCGCGCGGCCGCGCCTCGACGAGCCGATGCGCCGCATGCACGAGCGAGGTCGTTCGTTGATGGCCGCCGGCGCTCTCGAGGAGGCTGGCGAAGCTGCGCACGAGATGCTCACCGAGGCCCATGCCGCCACAGATCCCGACGCGGTCGCCTGGGCATTGCTGCTGCTCGGCGGCAGCGAGATGGATCGCGGCGAGCGTCAGACCGCCGAACAGCATCTGCGCGATGCGCTATGGACGGCGACCGCAGCCGGCGAAGATCTTGCTGCGACCACGGCGGCGATCAAGCTCGTGCACCTTTGCACGTATCAATTCGACACCGAGTGCGCGCAGCCGTGGCTGCGCAACGCCCAGGCTGGCTTGGCGCGCCTGGGTGCCTCTGGGCAGCAGGTCGAGCGCGAGCTCGACCTCGCCCTGGGTGATGTTGCGCTGCGCGACGCGTCGTTCACCGACGCGCTGGGCCACTATCAGCGGGCACTGGCGTCAGCGCGGGCGGCGACCGGCGATGTCGCGATGTTCGAGGCGTCGGTGTTGAACTCGATCGGTGCGGCGCTGGCGATGGCCGGTCGCCACGAGGAGGCGTTGGTCCACTTCGCCGAGGCCAGTGAGATCGAGGCCCGCGAGCTCGGTCGTTCCGATACCGCTCGCTCGTACACGTTGGAACTCACCGCGGGCAGTCTGTACGCGCTGGGCCGCCTGCCCGAGGCGCGCGCCGCCATGACCGAGGGTCTCGCGAACCTCGACGCCGCCTATGGCGAGGGCCATCGACACGCGATCAGGGCCCGCGGCAATCTCGTGCTGCTGATGCTCGATGAGGGTCAGCTCGAGCCCGCGCTCGCGCTGGCCGAGCGCGTCGTCGAGCTCAAGCGCGCCGCGTTCGGGCCCCAAGACGTACAGGTCGCGATTGGCCTGCATAACGAGGCCACGGTGCACACCCGCATGGGCACTCACGCGGTGGCGTTGCAGCGCTACACCGAGGCCCTGGCGCTGTGGGAGTCCGCGCGAGGGCCCGGGCATCTCGATCTGACCCATCCGCTGGCGGGTCAGGCCAACGCCTGGACCGAGCTGGGCGATCCGCACCAGGCCGTGCGCGCCGCCGAGCGTGCGCGAGCCTTGTACGAGCAGCACCACGTCGAGGTGCCCGGCGAGTTGATGTTCGATCTCGGCCGGGCGATGTGGCAGCGCGGTCGAGACCGCGGAGCGCTCGAGGTCCCCGAGGCGCTCGCGTGGGTGCGTCGCGCCCGTGAGGCGCTGCCGCAGCACGAAGGCCAACCCGGGGAAGTGAAATCGGGCCAGGTGGGTCGGACCGAGGTCGACGCCTGGCTCGCTGCCCACGCGCCGTAGCCGATGGGCTACCATGGCGGCTGTGGACGCCCAGTGCCGCGAACTTCGCGACCTCGCCGACGGCCTGGTGCGCTCGCTGCAGCGCACCGGCGTGATGCTCACCTACGATCGCGACGGCGTGAGCGCGATCGAAGCCTATATCGAGGCCAATCGTGCGCACTGGACCGAAGCCGACGGCGAGCGCATGTGCGGCCAGATCGGCTGCTTCGTCGGTGAGTGCATGATCGCCGTCTATGGTGCCCAGTGGTCGATCCGCGCCCAGGGCGACGAGCCCGGCGTGCGCGTGCCGACTGGTGACACCGCGTTTCCGGTCACCAAGGCCTACAAGTTCCTGCGTGGTGGACCCGCAGACAGCCTGCTGTCGTTCTTCGACGTGATGGGCACGATCATCGCGCGCGGCGGCATCACGCAGCTGTAGGAACGCGCGTTCGGATCATCGCAAAACGATTTTCAGTGGGGCAAAGCGTCGACGGCGAGCATCAGCTGGGCCATCGCCCGCGCAATGCGATTGCCACCGAGTGCGACGGCGCGCCGGAGCAACTCGGTCCGGGACTCGCCATCGACGAGCTGTGCGAGCTCGACCAGCAGGCGGGTCTCGACGTCGGGCTCCTTCGACTCCTCGAGGCCGTACTCGGCCGCCGCGCGAGCTGCTGCGCGCTGCCCTGCGCGGGCGAGCACACGCGCGTGGGCCAGCCGCAACGGTGCGAGCGCGGGCCACCGGCTCACGGCCTGTGCGGCGCGCCGCAGGCTGTGTGCACCGTCGTCCTCGAGCGCCAGCATCACGTCGAGGGCTTCGTGGTCCAATCGACCGGCGGCCAGCTCATCGGCGAGCCAACCGTCGGTTCGACACTGGTACCAACCCGGCGCGAGCGCTTCGGTGCGCCGGTAGGCCGCGCCAGCGTCGGCATACCGGCGCAGGTGCAGCAAGGTCTGCCCACGGTCGTACTCCGGCCCGGGATCGTTGGGGTCCAGGGTGGCGGCCGCGGCGAAACACCGCAGCGCCGCCTCGAAGTCGCCGGCGCGTCCGAGCTCGCGACCGCGGTCGATCAACGCGGTCACACCGCCGAGCGTCAGTCGATCGCGGACGAACACAAACCGAGCCGAGGCCTCGAGCGCGAACCCGGGTCCGAGGGTGTCCGGATCGAGGTGCCGACCTTCGATCTCGACCCACACGCGCAGCCGCGGCTCGCCGGCTCGGGCCACGCTCGCGCGCTCGGCCCAGCGACTTGCCGCTTCGCGATCCTCGACCGCGTGTAGCTCGGCCAGACGATCGGCAAACCCGGCGGCGTCGTCCGGGCGTCCCAGCCAACGGTGGGCTTCGTACAGGGCCGCGAGGTTGGCAACGCGACCCTCGGTGTCGTCGTGCGCCGCGCAAAGCGCCAGCGCGTCGCGGAATCGCTCGACAGCGGTGTGCACCTCGCCGGCGTGGAACAGCGCCTGACCAATCGAGCCGATCGTGATCGCGCGCAGCTCTTGGGCCCCGGTGCCCGTGAGGCCAGCGTGTTGTTCGAGTGCGGCTTCGAGGATCGTCCGGGCCTCGTCGTGGGCGCGCTCGACCATCGCCGCTCGGGCCTGCTCGATCGCGGCTTGCCAGCGCACGATCGGATTGTCCTTTGGCGCACCGACGAGCATCGCCATGAGCGACGGATCGGCCAAGGCGCCGGCGAAGAGCTGGGCGACTGCGATCACCGTATTCGCGTAGCGTTGGGTCGCAGCCGGATCGGCGCGGACCTCGGGTGGCACCGTCTTCCACGTCGCGAAGCCAGCGGCGATCTGGGCGCGTTGGCTTCGGCACAGCGCCTCGATTTCCGCGGCGTCGCCGTCTGCGATCAACGCATCGAGCCGAGCGAATAGATCGTTGTCGCCACCGATGGGGAACCGATCGAAGAACGCCATGGTCAAAGCCTACGCTACCGCCCGCGTCTCGCCGCGGCTACCGGGTGCGCTGGGCTCACACGCCCCGCCGGGTCGCCGTCGAGAGGTACTTCATGCCGCGCACGGGCTCGGCACTGACGGCCGCCAGGACTCCGCCCATCGCAGCGCCGATCACCCCGACGGTGGCGACCTCCGACCCTGCAAAGAACAACCCGTCGATCGGTGCGCGTGGGCGCAACGCGGCGAGGGCGAAGCGCTCGGGGGTGGGTGCCAGGCCGTAGATCGAGCCGTTCATCGGTCGCACGAAGTGATGCGTCGACACCGGCGTGGAAAGCTCGGCGTACGCGACCTTGTCGCGCAACCCCGGGATGTACGACAGCAGTTGCTCGAGCAGTCGCTCGTGGATCCGTCGCTTGAGTGCCTCGTACTCGGCACCACGCTTGCGCCACTGCAGGTCGCGATACGGCGCGAAGGTCTCCCACGGCACGAACGTGACGACCTCGCCGGTGTGGAGTTGATCCGGTGTGGGATCATGCTTGGGATCTTTGAGCGAGGGGAACGAGCAGTACAGCACCGGCGCGGGTGGCAGCGGCAAGGGATCGGCGCCGTCGACCTGCCAGGCTTCGTCCTCGGAGCTCCACTGCTCGTAGAACCACTTGTTTGCGGCCGATGCTCCCGCCGCGCGGATGTCACCGCGAAAGCCCAGGTACAGGCACACGTGTGCGGGCGCGGGTGCGAGCGCTGCGACGTCGCGAACCCACGGGGCCTGGGCGTACGCGGCCGGCAGCAGTCGCGTCACGGTCGAGGCGACGCCTGCAGCGCTGACGATGCGGGGCGCGCGGATGGTTCGCCCATCGGTCAACGCCACGCCCGTCACGGCGCCATCCTCGACGAGGATCTGGGCGACGTCGGCGTGGATCACCGTGTGACCCCCGGCATCGGCAACGGTCGTGAGCAGCTCTTGCGCGATGGCAGCCGAGCCGCCGACTGGATAGTAGCCGCCATGCAAGAAGTGCTTGGTCACCAGCGCCTGCATGGCAAACGACGCCCGACTCGGCGGCGCGCCGTAGTAGCCCCACTGCGAGGTCAGCACGCACGCGAGCCTGCGATCGCGGGTGAGCCCGTCGATCACGGCTTTGGCCCGCTGCGCGAGCGCGGCGTTGGCCCTGCGCGCCAGCACGGCATCCGCAGCACCCGCGAGCAGGCCTGGTGGCGCCAGCCGGCTCAGGTAGTAGCCCTTCATGGCGCCGGAGACCTCGCGCACCTTGGCGAAGTAGCCGTCGATCGCGGCGCGTTCGCTGGGAAACGCGTCGAGCAAGTTCTTGTGAAACTGCTGCGGTGAATCCGGGAAGTCGATGCGAAAGCCGTCGGGATAGTGGAACTCGTCGTACACGCGCCCGAGCGAGGCCCACTCGAGTCGGCCGTCGGTGAGCGCGGCCAGCAAGCGGCCGGGCATGCTGTGGCGCGTGACCTCGCCGACCGCATGCACGCCGACATCCCAGGTCCACGCCTTGCGCCGGAAGGTATGGGTGAAGCCTCCCGGCACGTAGTGCTGCTCGAGCACGAGCACCTTGCGTCCGAGCTTGGCGAGCATCGCGGCCGCGACCATGCCGCCCATGCCCGAACCGATGACGATGTAGTCCCACGCGCCTGTGGGAAGGTGGCGACTCCACGGCTTGCTTGGGGCGTTCATGTGGTGACCCGCGAGGTGCCTGCGTATCACCGGTCGGGCGGGCGTAGGCAGTCCCGCCGCCCTAGGAGCCGTTCGGCCGGAAAAACCGCCGAGCGCGCGAAAAAACCCGAAATTTGCGGCCCAGACGCTCGCCGCCGTACCGCGGCTCCCGGCGCTCCGGTCGTCCCAGGGGGCCCAGGCCGATTCGACCAGAACGCGGTTTAATGGCCAAAAACGCAGCCAGAACCCCTTTTTAAAAGATCGTGAGTCGTTTCACGGCAAAAGATGAGCGAAGTGCTCCGCGATCAGGTAGATCGGCCGACGGTAAGAAACCCACGCTTGGACGTTCGCGATGGAGCGAAGCCCGCGTGAGAGAGAGAACGAGAAATGTCGAACAAACTTTTTGTAGGCGGCCTGAGCTGGAACACCACAGACGAGGGACTGCGCGAAGCATTTTCTCGCTTCGGCGAAATCGTCGAAGCGAAGGTCATCAGCGACCGTGAAACCGGTCGGTCCCGCGGCTTCGGCTTCGTGACACTTGCCGATGGTACGGCAGCTCAGAACGCTATCCGAGAAATGGATGGCAGCTCGCTGGATGGTCGCAACATCCGCGTGAACGAAGCTCAGGACAACGGTCGTGGCGGCGGCGGCGGCGGCGGCGGCGG
>CANLQR010000511.1 GCA_947492135.1 Deltaproteobacteria bacterium
CGACGATCGCCGCGCTGTTGCGACTCAACTTCAAGGGCTTGACCGCGGCGTCCCGAGCCGCCGTTGGCGTCAGTCAGGTGTTCTCCTCGCGGATCCTGAGGTCCGACCAGGGCGGCTACGGATCGTTCACTCCGGCCGAAGTGGCGCTCGCGCCAGCCAGTTAGACCTCACTCCCCACCACTCACCCCGCGAACAACGCGTCCGCCGACGCAGCCGTCACCGCCTGCACCAACCACGCGTCCAGCGTCTCGGGATCCGAGCACGACGCGATCGCAGCCCGATGTTCCGCCGTCACCTCGAGCCCGCGGGCCTCGAGTACTCGCAGCAGCGCGCGGGTGAGCGTCTCGACGCGTCCCTGCGCGACTCCCTGCGCGACGCCTTGCGCGACTCCCTCCGCGACTCCCTCCGCCATGCTGCGCGCCACAAGGTTGCGAAAGTATGGACTGATTGGCTCCCAGTTCTTCAGGTTCATCTCGGCCTCCAAGGCGTGTCGAGCGGCGTCACCAAGCGAAGCAAGGACAACCGCTGCTCGCGCGTGATCGGCCACAGCCCCCTACGCCCGTCGCTACTGCGCCGGACCCAGGCGAGCCTCAACGGCCTCGACCCGAGACTTCAACCCCTCGAGTTCCCGATCGACACGTTCATCGCGATCTCGCCCAGCGACCGCATGGCGCACGAGAAACCGTTGCTGTTCGGCGAGATCGAGCAGCGTCGTCTCGACGTGATCCAGGCGGGAGTTGGTCTGATCCAGCCGCAGGTTGGTCTGATCGATCCGCCCACCGAGGTCTTCGCGCGTGGCGCGAATCTCGTCTCGAATCTGCCTGAGGATCTCGAGGGTGAGGTCGGAGGACTCCACTGGACTTTCAACCCTAGCACAGTCGATGCCGGCGAGCGCCAGCGTCCCAAGCGCCATGCGACCCACCCCACCCCTACCCCTTCGCCCGCACACAAGCTACCCTCGCCTCCCCATGCTCACGCTCACCAGGAAGATCGGCCAGCGGATCCGAATCGCCAGCGAGATCGAGATCGAGGTTCGCGACATCCGCGGCAACCAGGTCCGCCTGGGGATCTCCGCCCCCCGGGGGCTGCCGGTCTATCGCGAGGAGCTGTATCGCGCCATCGCGGATGCCAATGAGGCCGCGACCGTCGATCTCGAGCGCCTCACCGCGCTCGAGAAATGACCCCCGCGTCGCCGCGCACGCGCGTCAAGCCGGTCGATACCGGGTGCCCTTGGCGATGCCGCCCTTCTTGACCTTCTTCGCCGCGATCAACCGTTCGGCCGACGCGCGGAACGCTGCGGCGTTGCCACCGACCTTCGCGCGCACCGCCTCTGCGCCAATCGGCGCCGCAGCGTTCATGATCTCGAGCAACACCGCGGCGTCGTACTCCCGCACGTTCCTGGCATGCGCCATCCGGTCGCCACGCGGAGCGCCTGGCCCACGCTTGCCCCCACCGCCGCTCGCTGCTGCGGCCTCAGCCTGCGGCGCCGCAGCCCGCGGCGCCTCAGCCCGCGGCGCCGCAGCCCGCGGCGCCGCACCGCTCGCGCCCAGCGCATCGCGAAACTGACGCAAGGTCATCGCCCGCGCATGGGGCCCGATCGAAGGATCACCGAGCACCTCGGCCAACGTCATCCCAGGGGCCTTGTCGGCGAGCAGTCGGAGAATTGCCGGGATCGCCGGACCGGACAGGGCAATGGTTTTCGTCATTGGACGGATAATTGAACATAACCAGGCCGATCGCAAGGCCTGTCGCTCACGACAATAATCGGGATCCCAATCGTATGGTCGGTGTCGGCTATCAGCGATGCCCAGCGCCGCGTCGGCTCTGCCGGGGTTCAGGCGTCGGTTCAGGCGTCGGTTCAGTCGTCGCGCTCATCGTGCACGACCGTGGGCAAGACCTTCGCATTGGTGATCTCGTTGCGCTCGATCACAGCCTGAATCCCCTCGGCGGGCCCCTGAATCAACGTCACGGAACGCTCGTCCCGCAGCACCCGCTCGAACTGCGCCTTGACCTCGGCCGGTTCGAGCGTCGCCACCTCGCGCGCGAGCGTGACGAAATACTCCGCGTCTTGCCCCGCGCGAACCGCCTGAGCGAGCTGGCCGGCCAGCAAACGCGCGTCGGCCTGCGCATTGAGCATCTGCTTGAGCACGTTGCGCCGCGCGAACGCGAACTGCCGCTCGAACTCACGGCCATCGCGCAAGGCTTGAACCGCAGCCCGGATGGCCGCAAGCCCCTCGCCCGCGCGCGCACTGTCGAGCGAACCGCCGATCTCGATGCGCGGCCGCGCGGTGTCCAGACGGGCATACACGCCATAGCTCGCACCGAGCGTCTGGCGCACCCCACTGACGCCGAAGTTGAGCATGTCGGCCATCACGGCCAAGGCCGCGTGGTCCTTGCCATAGGCGGTCGCGAGTGGGTAGGCGATCGTGACATCGGTCTGCGCACGCTCGCCATCGATCTCGGTGAAGTGACGGATGGCACCCGGCCTGGGCTCGGGTGCCGCAAGCCGCTTGGCGGTCTGCTTGGGCTGGTTCCAGGTCGATCGGGCGTCGCGCAGCACCGGGGCACCAAAGAACGATTCGACGTACTTCAGGGTCAGCTGCAGATCGAACCCCCCAGTGACGATGAGCGTGGTGTTCGCGGCGCGGTAGTGCTTGGCGCGGAAGTCTTCGATCTCGCGTAGGGTCAGCGCGCGGAGCTTCTTGGGGTCGTCGATCGCTTGGCGCACGTGGGGATGCCCCTTGCCGTACAGCGCCTGCGAAAACGCGTTCGAGCGGGCAGCCGCCTGGCGAACGAAGGTCTTGTCGAGCTGCTTCTTTCGAAACTCCTTCCAGCCCTCGAGCGCACCCGCGCCATACTCCGCCTGAACCACGCGCTCACTGAGGCCCGCGACGACAAAGTCGAGATAGACCGCGAGGCTGCGGGTCGTGAACGTACTGGCGGTCCCGCCGACGTCCCAGTCGAAGAATCCGCCCGCCGAGTCGAAAAAGCTCAGCAGGTTGCGGGCCTCGAGGTCGTCGCGCGGACCAAAGAACTGCGCGGCGAGCTCGGCGATGTCGGGCTGCGTGCCGGCGTCGGTCGTGCCCGCACCCACGATCAGCTGCACCTCCATCACCGGAATATCGGTCGACTGCACGAGCACCACGTGCAGTCCGTTGGCGAGCGTCAGCTCGAGCGACTGGCCGTCGGGCGGCGCAATGTCCTGCAGCGCCAACGGACGGTTGGCCTCCTCGGGGTCGATGTCGTCGGGGACCGCGAGTCTCTCCTCGTCCTTGGGCTTGTAGTCGAACTCGGCACGGTCGGCCTTGGGCTTGTCCTTGGTGCCATCGGGCACGACCTTGACGACCATCGCGCTCTCCCGCGCGAAGAGCCTGCGACCGACAGCGTGAGCATCGACGGCGGTGAGCGCGTCGAGCTGGGCCAGCTCGCCCCCGATGAAGCCCGCCGAGGTGCCCTCCTCGAGGTAGTCCGCATAGGTCCCCGAGCGCGAGAACACCGTCGCGATGCCATCGAGCAGGCCCAGGCGGGCGCGCTGCCGCGCGGAGTCGTAGCTGCCCTCGTACTCCTCACCTTCGACACTGGACGCGAAGCCGCGGCCGATCGCGTCGAGAACCTCATCGACGGCGCGGTCGAGGTCTCCCGGCTTTTCGGTCTCCACGCCGATCCCGAACAGCGAGGCCTCTTTGCCGCCAAATCCGGCTGGATAGAAGCGCTTGACCACGCTGCCCTGGCGCGGGTTGACAAAGAAGGCCACCGACAAAAACATGGTCTCGATCGCGGCCTGCGAGGCGATGTAGTCGGGCGTGAAGCGCTTGGGCATCTTGAAGACCACCACTGCGGTGGGCTTCTTCACCGGCGCGACCACGGTGGCCTCGCGCTTGGCGAAGGCCGGCGGTGCCACCGTCGCGCGGGCCGGGGCATCGAACTCGGGCAGCGGTTCGAGGTACTTGTCGGCGAGCTTGCGAACCTCCTGCGGATCCACGTCACCGGTCACGACCACCGTCGCCTGACTCGCGGTGTAGTAGCGCTTGATGAACTTGCAGGCATCGGCCGGCGTGATCGAGGCGAGGTCGGTGTCGGCGCCCAGCACCTTGCGGCGATAGGGATGGCCCTCGGGAAACGCGAGCTCGCTGATGGCGTCGAGCACGAACAGATCGACGCCCTGGCCCCGCCAGCGGTGCTCGTTGCGCACGACCTCGCGCTCGCGCAAGAACGAATTTTCGTCGACCGAATCGCAGTCGAAGTTCAACCGCAACGCGGTGTATTTCATGTACGTCTCGAGTTCGTCCGAGGTCCCCGTGTGCTGGTAGTGGGTCTCGTCGCTCGACGTATAGGCATTGAAGGTCAGGGTGTGCTGCGGCAGATCCGACATCAGCTTGAGCGAACCCGGCCCGTTGCTCGGCGGCTGGAACATCAGATGTTCCACGAAGTGGGCCATCCCTCCCTTACCCTCGGGATCCTCGCGGGAGCCGACCTGCTGGCGCACGTCGAACTGCACGAGCCGCGTGTAGCCGTCCGGCACGACGAACAACACCAGGCCGTTGTCATAGCGCTTGAGGAACCCGTCCCCCGGCACGAGCAGCGCGCGGTCGGGCTTGGGCAACGTGACGGTGCTCGACTTGAGCCCCCGAGCGCAGCCGAGGGTCGTGCCCGCGGCCAGGAACAGCACGATCGACAGGGACGTGAGCGCGCGTGGCATGCCGCCGCAGCGTAACCGGGACCACCCACAACAGCAAAGCGATCACGCGATCACGCGATCACCCGCACGGGCAGATCGAGCGCCGCGCACCACCGCCGCACGCAATCCCTAGCCCGTCCATCATCGTCCGGTGCTCCGCTGGGCAACTCGGCGAGCTCGAGCAGTACAACGCACCCGTGAGGCCCCCACCCACCTGGTCATTGAGCCCATCGTCCTCGAGGCAGGCATAGCTCCAGCCGTTGAACTGAATCTGAGCCATGCCCAGCGCATCGGCGATCGCCTGGCACTCCTCGACACTGTCCTGCGCGGCAAACCACGCGTCGTCGCTGATGCCCAGCCCCAGCCCCAGCGCATCGCAGACGTCGTTGCAGGCCTCGCCGCAGGCATCGTCGTCGAAACACCACTGCTGGTTGTTCACGACCACACACGTTGGCGGCGTCGTCAGACAGCTGGTCGTACAACCATCGTTTTGGACCTGATTGCCATCGTCGCAGACCTCGGCTCCCTCGACCACGCCATTGCCACAGAACTCCCCCGCGCAGGGGCACACCGAGCGGCGAGCGCCGGCCAGATCGCAGCCAACGCCGAGATCGTTCATTGCATCGCGATGCGCCGCCGGGCAAGCGGGATCCGACGAACACGTCAAACCGCCCGTCAGACCACCGCCGGTGAGATCCGAAAGCCCGCCATCTTCGAGGCAGCCCAGCGGGTTCGCGCCAAAATTGATCGGATCGTTCATGCCGAACGCATCCGAGATCGCCTGGCACTCGGGTGCCGAGTCCTGGGCGGTGAACCACGCGGCGTTGTCGGGCTCGAGGGTCAGCCCCAGGGTCCCGCACACGTCGGTGCAGGCCTCGCCACAGTGATCGTTGTCGAAGCACCACTGCCGGCCATCCACGATGCGGCACACGCCACCGAAGTCGCCTTCGATCACGCAACTCGCCGAGCAACCATCGCCGGGGTCATTGTCGCCGTCGTCACAGGTCTCGAGCGCGGCGAGGTTCTGGGTGCCGTCACCGCACTCCACCGCGGTGCAGTTCGCATCGCACATCGCCGATTCGCCGCCGGCGTCGCAAAACTCGTTGGCGCTCGCGTT
>CANLQR010000512.1 GCA_947492135.1 Deltaproteobacteria bacterium
GATCCCCGACCTCGGTGTCGATGTAGCGGGCGTCGCCACCCACGTCGCAGTCGGCGTTGCTCGCCGCCTGCCCGAACGGGGCCACGATCCCCGCACCCAAAGCGATGTCGCACAGCTCGGGCGGCGCGGTGTCGCAGGCGAACGCCGGCTCGTCGGGGCACGTACCCAAGGTCGCACAGGCGTTTGCGCAGGCGCCCCCACCCCACTGCGCGTCGGTGTCGACGACCATCACGTGCCAGTCGTCGGCGTCGACCGCGTCCTGCATCGCGTCGACGAAGCCAGGAAAGCTGTTGACCAGGTTGGCCTGGTGGATCGTCATCGACTCCGAGCTGTCGATGACGAACAAGAAATCGATCTTCGCGCAGCCCACCGAGACCAGCAGGTCCTGCTGCTCTGGGATAATGTCGAACTTCGGGTCGGTGTCGACGTCATCGCCCGAGACGGTGGTCGGTGACCCGCCGATCCCGCTTTCGCCGGAGGTCTCGACCTGCGCGGGCGAAGACGCGTCGTTGCACGCGGCCAGAGTGACCACCGCCAGTACCCGACGTCGACGAGCGAAAAGCAACGCAAGGCCAAACCACAGCGAACCCGTCGGTGACGCCGTGCGACAGCCGCAGCCACCATTGTCGCTGTCGGCCCCACCAGAAGCGTCGCCACTGCCAGAGGTGGGCTCGTCCGTGGTGCCCACGGTGGTGGCGCTCGTGGCGGTGGTCGTGTCCCCTGCCGACGCCGACCCGCTGTTGCTGTCACCGGCCGTTGTCGTGGTGTCGCCAGCATCGGTGCCGCCGCCGGTCTCGGGCATCGCGTTGGGATCGTAGAGCGTCTCGGTTTGATTCGAGTCGAGCAGGAAGTCGTTGAGGCCGATGCGATAGTCGAGCCGCACTGCGTTGTCGTAGAGCCCAGGCTCTCCGAGCTGCACAGTCACGGAGACGTCATCACCCTCGCCAGGCCCGAGGTTGCCGAGGTCCCAGACCACTTCGTTGCCCATGAGCACGCCACCGTCGGTCGCCGAGACGAACGTGGTGCCCGGCGGCAGCGGGTCGACGAGCAGCGCAGCGAGTGCCGTGACCTCTCCGGAGTTCGCGTAGGCGATCGTGAAGGTCGCCTCGGGAATCGTGACGACGTCGGGAGCACCGGTCGCGAGATTGATGATCGGGATCCCGATCAGGGTTGCGCACGGCGCCTCGAACAGGGCGTTGAGAAACAGCCGCGCGCCTTGTGAGTCGGGATTGGCCGTGACCGGCGAACCGATCGGATAGCGGTGACCGCCGAGGTAGCTGACCTTGCCAAACGAGCCGCACTCGAGCGCGTCGGGAGGGCACGCGCCATCGAGGTAACCGGTCATCCACAGGTCTTGCGTGCCTTCGGGCGCGCCCGCAGCGGTCATCATCACCACGCCGCCGGCCTTGTACATGTCGCCCTCGGGCAGCGCGTAGGCCGGCTCGCTGCCGCCGACGGTCTCGAAAGGCCCGTCGAGCTGAGCAAAGGGCGAGCCCGCATTGTACAGATCGACCTCCGTGGGCCGGTCGGCGAACAGCAAGCCGTTGGGCGTCAGGAAGAATCCATGCGGTACGAGATTCTCGAACGCGCTGACGGCCTGGCACTCCGCGAAAAAGTGGGTGGGGTTGTTGAGAAACTGCCGGACCTCTGCCACGACCTCGGGAAGATCCTCGGCGTCGTTCACCCCCCAGTGCATCGACATGAACTGGCAGTAGACCGCGTCGCCGTCGCTGTCGAACAGCTGCCCGTCGGCGTGGTTCTCCTCGGTGGGGCCCGCGACCTCTTCGGGCTCCAGCATGTCGGGACTGTCGTTGGGCCAGGTGTAGTCGAGCAACGAATCGGGGATCGCCGCCGCGACCATGTAGTCGCGCGCAATATCCTCGTTGCCGTCGGCGTGCATCGCGATGGTCGGTGCGACGACGAGGTACCGCGACACCTCGGCCGTGAAGTCTGCGGTGGCCTCGTGCACCACGGTCTCGGGATAGGTCGCTTGCCAGGACGCCACTAGCGCCGCCGCGTTGTCCGCGTCGGCGGCGTCGACGACCCACGGGCCCGCGCGGTAGCCGTGATCCATGATCGCGGCGTTGGTCTGCACGTCGGTCGCCGACGCGGTGAAGTCCTCTTCGCCGGGTGCTTTGTCCGACCGGATGACCCAGCGAACCGGCACGTGGTTGCGCAGCAGCTCATAGACCAGCCCGTAGGCCCTCAACATGCCCTCGTCCTGATAGGTCACGTCCATCGGAATGATGAGCGAGCCCGCGGCGAAGTCGTCCGCGTACGCGATGGAACCACCGAACAAGACGAGCATCGCCGGAACGACAATCGACAGACGAGTGATCAAGCGTACGTACACGACATCGAGAATACGCCTCGCGCGGGACATCGGGAACTCGAGTGCGCCGTGGCCGAGCGTGTGTACGCGGCCTCCACACATCGACTCCGCTGTGCGCGGCAGCGAGCTCCACATCGATAGAGGACGACGAGGCGAGCAGCAGCGTCAAATCAGCTCGAAGGCCGCCTCGAGGATCGTCATCGTCTCGAACGTGTTGGGCCCGAACGCGAACGACTGCGAGCGCGTCAGCTTGTAGCTGACCGGAATCCCGGCATCGATGTCGAAGAGCATCGTCCCCTCGGTCGTCATGTCGACGCTCAGCATGCCTTGGCCCATCTCCGCTGCACCACTGGTCACCGCTTCGATCTGCAGCTCGGCGATGCGTTGGCCGCCGGACTCGTCGATCTTCACCAGGGTGTACTTGGTCTCGGTCTCGCTCGGCAGCACAATCCCGCCGATCTGCGCCTCGTCCTCGTCCTCGACGGTGACGCTCTTGCCAACCGAGAGGCCCTGCGACGGCAGATCGGGCAGCGCCACCATGCCGTCGGCCATCGCGAGGATGTTCTCCCCCGCGCTGGTCTTGGGCTCCTTGCCCGAGGCTTTCGCGTCGGCTTCGAGCTTCTTGAAGCGGTCGCGCCGCGCAGCGTTCTCGGCGAGGGCTTCGGTACCCTTGTCGTCGAGCTTGCCGAGCGCGTCGACCAAGAACGCGCCCTTGCCCTCGGCCACCAAGAACGCCTTGGGGTCGTCGCCGCCACTTTTGTCCTCGAACATGCCCTTGACCTCGAGCTTGCTGACGTCGGCAAAGCTCCAGTTGACCTTGATGTTCTCGCCTTGCCCCGCGAGCTCGAGCGTCGCGGTGTACTCGAGCACCGCTTCGCCGAACTGCCCACCGCCGCTGGTGTTCATGTCGAACTTGCCGGTCTGCTTGAGCTTGGCCGAGCCGGCCTTGTAGCGCAGCGCGATGTCTCCCGCGGTGGTGGCCCCACCACCGGCCCCGCCGGCGCCATCACCCGGTTTGTTGGAGGTCCCGGTCTTTTCGCACGATGCGCAGGAGACAAGAACCGCGAGAAGACCCAAACGGAGCAGCTTCGACATGGCGCTGGCGGAAGCTACCCGAAAGCCGCGCGGACGGGCAAGTGGCCCAGGGCCCTGGCGCTGTGGTAATCCACGTCGCCATATGGCGCTGGAGTTTCTCGCCGCGTTGTTCGGACCTCGGCTCAAGCTGCCGTCCGACCAGGTCACGCGTCTGCCCGGTGCGGCCAAGAAGGCCGCCGCGCCGCACGCCGCCGCGATCCTCGCCTCGCTCGACAAGATCTCGGGCCTGCCCGGCATCGCCGACATGAAGGATTCCAAGCGGGTCCCGCGGGGGTTCTCGCCGCTGATGAAGGAGCTGCTTCATCATGTGGACGCCTACCACGACGTGCTGCGCGAGCAGATGGGTCTGCAAGACGCCAAGCGTCCAGGTGAGCCTGGGGGCTGCAACGCGTGCTACAGCGCGCCGGTCGGGGTGTCGGGGATTGAAGCCATCAACATCTATCGCACCACGCGGCCCTGGAGCGACTTCAGCGAGCTGATCCGCCGCCTGGTGGAGTACGCGCAGGACCAATACAAGGACGTGCAGGCCGGATCCACCGGCAAGGACGCCGAGAAGGTGCGGTTCGGTGGCAAGGCCGTGCAAGCCGGGCGCCTGGCCTTCGCTCGGAAAATGCGTCCCTGTCCGATGCTCGACGTATCGAACCAGCGCTGTCGTATCTGGGCGGAGCGGCCGATCGTGTGTCGGCTCCACCACCCCACGACGCCGCCGGAGAACTCCAAGCCCGATCACCCGCAGTTTCCCAGGGGCGTGCGGGCCAAGAACCTGCGGCTGCCGGTCCGCGGCCAGGTCACGCTGCAACAGCTCGACAAGCGGCTGGGTCTCGAGCTGTCACCGTTTCTGTACGCCTCGGTGCCGCAGATCGTTCAGCTCGCCGATGGGCAGCAGCTCGCCGAGGTCGGCGAGGCGCCCACGCGGGTGCAGCAAGATGGATCCGTCGCACGTCCGGCCAACCGGAACGTGGCGCACGCCAAGAAATTCCAGAAGCAGCGCCAGAAGAAGAAGGGCAAGTAGTCAACAAGGGGCCAGTCGAACCGGCGAGCCGCGCGGCTCAAAAAGCCGAGCACGACTCGCGTACCGCCGCGATCGACTCGCTCGCGCGGCCCCGGGTCGTCGCGTTGCCGGGGTCGCGCGCCGGCGGTAGCGTTCGAAACGGCGTGCTGGGCCCGAGCTGACCGGCGATCGCCGCTCGCTGCGACGCGAGCTGACGAACCAAAGCCCGCCACCGCCGAAGATCGTCCTGCAGGTTGCTGTCGGCGCCCAGCTCTGTGCGGGCTCGCTCGCAACGCCGCGCGCCCAACCGCTCTCCCAACCAGGCGCCGACGGTGCCGAACATCATCGTGCACATCAGCCCGGCCACCACCAACATGAGGCCACCGAGGAAGAACGCGGGGTTGTGCACGCCGATGCAGAACGAGCACAGTCCGACGAAGGCGCCCAGCCCGAGGCTGACACCCAGCATTCGCCCGCGCTGCGCCACGCAAGCGCTGGTGTGCTCAGCCTCGGCGACGGCGCTGGACAGCGCGCGACCGAACATGCGCACGACCAGTGCGCCGGGCACTCGGCGGCCAGGGTCGAGGATGTTCTCGACCGCAACCTGCGCGCGAAAGTCTCCGCGACGCACCGACAGCTGCACCCCGTTGCTCGGACCCGCAGGAGACTCGACGCTGACGACGTAGCCCCGCTCCGCCGGAAAGTACATCGCCCAGGTCTGCGCGGCCCACTCGACCATGCGGCGCACCTCCTCGCGGACCTGCGGGGGCTTGCGGCCGGCACATGCGACCGACCAACCGAACGGTGCAAACGCACCATGATCGCGAAGGGCCACGACATCAACGTAGCGTGACCACGGCTGGGCGTCGAGCCGACTGTCCGACCATGGGCTCCTCGGATCGACTTCAGATTGGGCTCGGACGTGCGCGAAGCTTTGCCGGCCTCAAGAGGTCCACTCGAAACCCACGTAGGCCCGCATCACACCTTTGGCCTCCCCACACATCATCGTCACGCGATACCGCGGCGTGGACCCGCTGATCTTGAGGCGACCGGGCGCCTTGGCATCGGGGCTGCGTTCGAGGTTGGAGACCTCGCCTTTGACCTTGGCCTCGAGCTGCTCGGCGCATTGTTCGGCGGTGGTTCCAGCCGCGAGCTCGAACAGGATCTGCGAGGAGAACAGTCCGTTTTCGTTGCGCTCGGTACGACTGACGTCCATCGCCTTGGCGCCGTCGAGCATGTCCTTGCGAAACCATCCGGGATCGATGAAGCGCTTGCCCAGCGGATCTGCGGGGTCGACCGGCGGTTCGCCTGCCGCCGGCGCTGCGGGCGGCGCATCGACCTTTGCCGGCGCCGCATCCACG
>CANLQR010000513.1 GCA_947492135.1 Deltaproteobacteria bacterium
ATCAGCCCGCGTACGGACAGGGCGTTGGCATAGACGGTGTGCCTATCGCCGAAGACCCCGCGCGCCAAGGCGACGGCCTCGTCCATCCATGCGACCGCCGCGTCGATCTCGCCCGCGCCCGCGGCGACCTCGGCGGTCGCCACGAGCAACGCGAATCGAACCAGGATCGGCATCTCGAGCCCTTGGCGCAGGGCCCCGCGAACTGCACCCGACAGTTCTAGCGCTTGGTCGCTGTCGTGCTCTTCTCCCGCGAGGACCGCCCGTTGGGCAAGCGCTTGGATGCGACGGTACGCGGGCACCCCGGGCTTCTCGGCGTGCGCCTGCGCAAGCCTCGCCCACAGCGCGGCCTGGGTCGGGTTCCCGGCGTGAATCGGCACCACGATCGATAGCAGCACTGCGGCCTCCGACGCCTCCCCGGATAGTCCGAGGCTCTCGGCGCTCCAGAACGCGTCCGTCAGCCGGCGTTGGGCCGAGTCGGTGTCGTTGCGAGCGAAAACAAGCGCGCCGAGCTCGATCTGAACGCGCACGAGCGTTGCTCGAAACCCGCCTGCTTTCGCACGCTGCTCCGCTCCGAGGAATATCTCCTCCGCTTCCTCCCCTCGAGTGACCAGGGCCAACCCAATCCCAGTCGCGAGGTCGCGCTCGACGGCGTCGTCGGTGTCCCTGCTCTCGGGGGCTGGCGCATCGGCGAACGCCACGCAGTCCTCGGGCGCAGGAAGTGAAGCGGCGGCCTGCTGGACGGCGTCCGCATCGAGCTCGCCGCCGACCAGCGCGGTCGTGACGGTGTCGAAGGTGTGTTGTTGTTTCCACAGGCACAGCGACGCTCTGCGGGGGATCGCGTCCGCCTGCCCGTACGCGCGACACAGGAGTTCGTGGGTTGCGGTCCAACGAGATAGATGATCTTCGAGCAAGGGAAGGGCCGCACGCATCGTCGATCGTTGCGACAACTCCGGCCGCGTCCCGCTCGCGCAGGCATCGGCCGGCCCGCGCACCTGCCATGCGATCACACCGCCGCCGAGCAATGCCACCGCCAAGCCGACCGAACTCCAACGCGCGTGCCGAGCCGGGGCGACCGAGCGCTCGAGCAGGGTTAGGATCGGGTCGAGCGACGGCCACCGGGCATCGGGATCGTGGTGCATCCCACGGGCGATCGCCCGGCGAACGGACCGCCTCATCGAGCTGCGCTCGACACTAGGCCCCAGGGCATCGTCGAGCGCCACGCACCAGGAGAACTGATCGGCGCGCGCGTCCGGGTTGTTGCCCGCGAGCACCTCGGGCGCGACGAATCGCGGGGTCCCGGCGACCGCATTGCCGGCCCCGCCACTGGCCCCGGCGAAGCACCCAAGCCCAAAGTCGACCAGTCGTGGACTGCCGCCCGCATCGACGAGAATGTTGTCGGGTTTAACGTCGCAATGCACGACTCCATGGGTGTGCGCAGCGAGCAACGCGCGGCCGGCGTGCAAGTAGAGCGCGACGATCTCGCGCCATTGGCGGGGTTGCGCGCACAACCATTCGCCGGCGGTCACTCCCCGCGCCCGTTCCATCACGATGAACGTCGTGTCGCCCTCGGTGCCGATCTCGTGGATGGTGACGATGTTCGGATGGGACAGGCGCGCCAGCGTGCGCGCCTCGGCGGTCAACCGAGCGGCGTCGGTGCGATCGTGGAGCACCTTGATCGCGACATCGCGGTCGAGCTCGGGGTCGCGCGCCGCGAACACTGTCCCCATTGCGCCGGCGCCGAGCCGCGCCTGCAACTCGAAGCGCCCCAGGGTCACGGGCGGCGGAGGAGCATGCAGGAGTGCCGCGAGCAGCCGCCGTTTGCCCACCCGCGCTTCGATCGTGTCACCGCTCGCCATCTGGCCCGCTCTTCCTCGGTCACGAGCAGATGCTAATCGATCGTTCGTCGCGCGCCCGCCTTCAGACTGGGGTTGCGCAAGTTGAGCAAAGACCTCCTGCAGGTCCAGGTATTGTCTGCTCTCGGTGCCGCGCGTGTCGTCGCGCTCGCGTTGCCGCTCGCTTGGGCCGGCGGCGGATGAGCGCGTACCAAACATCGGCAAGCGCGAGTTGCGTTCGTCGGCCAGGGCCCGCATCGCAGGTTCGCCGCGATGGCGGGAACCTCTCCAGGTGGTCGTGCAACTCTCTCTGGGCTGCGCGACACTCGGGCGTCCACACCATGAAGCCGTTTCCTCGTTCGCTGATCCTCGCGCTGGCCCTGTGCGCCTGCACTCCCAAGCCCAAGACTGACGTGACGACGACGCCTGGCGGCGACGCAGCCGTTGGTGCCGCCACCACGGTCGAGGTCGATCGATCGCCCGCGCTCGACCTCGATCCCGCGGTGCAGACCGGCGTGCTCCCCAACGGCCTGACGTACTACATCCGCAAGCACGCCAAGCCCGAGAAGCGCGTGTTCCTGTGGTTGGCGGTCAACGCCGGCAGTGTGCTCGAGGACGACGATCAGCAGGGCCTGGCCCACTTCGTCGAGCACATGGCGTTCAATGGGACCAAGCGCTTCGCGAAGAACACGATGATCGACTTCTTCGAGCGCTCGGGCATGCAGTTCGGTGCCGACGTCAACGCGTTCACGTCGTTCGACGAGACCGTGTACATGCTGCAGGTGCCCACCGACGACGCCAAGCTGCTTGCCAACGGCTACGACGTCCTCGAGGACTGGTCGGGCGCGCTGAGCTTCGATCCCACCGAAGTCGACAAGGAACGCGGCGTGGTGATCGAGGAGTGGCGACTCGGACGCGGCGCCGACCAACGTGTCAACGACAAGCAGTGGCCGGTGTTCCTCGCCGGCTCGAAGTACGCAAAGCGCCTGCCGATCGGCAAGAAGGAGATCCTCGAGACCGCCCCGGTTGCGCGGCTGCAGTCGTTCTATCGCGACTGGTATCGGCCCAACAACATGGCGGTCATCGTCGTGGGCGACATCGATCCCGCGGCGGCCAAGCGCGAGATCGAGGCGCGATTCGGCGACCTGAAGAACCCCGACAAGGCCCCCGCGCGCGCACGCATCGACGTGCCGCTGCTCGACGCCACGCGCGTCGACGTCCAGCAGGACGACGAAATGGGGATGTCGCAGGTCACCGTCGCGATCAAGGGCCCGTATTCCGGCTACGCGACCGAAAACGACTATCGCGCCCAGCTGGTCGAGGACCTGTTCCACACCATGCTGGGCGCGCGCTTCGACACCCTGCGGCAGAAGCCCGACGCCCCGTATGCGTTCTCGTTTTCGTTCACCAACTCGATGGGTCGCGCGGTCGATGTGTTCCAGGTGTTCGCCGCCGCCAAGCCGGGGCAGGCCGACCAAGCGGTGACTTCCATCCTCACCGAGCTCGAGCGGGTGCGGCAGCACGGTTTCCTCGCTGCCGAGCTCGCCCGCGCGAAGGCCGAGCACCTGCGCGGCCTCGAGACCGCGCTCGCCGAGGCCAACACCAACGATGGTGCCGCGTATGCCTTCGGCCTGGTCACGCAGTTCCTCGAGAAGCACACGATGATCAGCCCGGCCGACAGTCTCGGACTGGCAAAGAAATTCCTGCCCGAAGTGTCGCTGGACGCGGTGAATCGCCTGGGCAAGGAATGGACGAGCCGCAAGGACCGCGTGGTATCGGCAGCGGGTGCGTCGCGCGACAAGATGCCCTCGGACAAGCAGCTGCTCGCGATCGTCGACGGCGTAGCGAAGGCCCCCTTGGGTGCGTGGGAAGAGGCCGCCGCCGGCGAGAACCTCATGGCCGCGCTACCCAAGGCCGGCAGCGTGAAGAAGAAGGAGTCGATCGACGAGATCGGCGTGAAGGTGTGGACCTTGTCCAACGGCGTGAAGCTCGTCATCAAGCCCACGACCTTCAAGAACGACGAGATCCTGCTCCACGCCTTCAGCCCGGGGGGCAGTTCGCTGGCCAGCGACAAGACCTTCCCCTCGGCCGAATTCGCCGACGGCATCGTCGGGCAGTCGGGCGTCGGCGACCACAACGCCGTGGCGCTGCGCGACCTGTTGACCGGCAAGGTGGTCAACGTCTCGCCCTTCATCAACGAGCTCGAGGAGGGCATCCAGGGCAGCGCTTCGCCACAGGACCTCGAGACGATGATGCAGCTCGTGCACCTGTATTTCACCGCCCCGCGCAAGGACCCCGAGGGCTTCGCGGCGTGGAAGGGCATGATGAGCAGCTTCTTCCGCAACCGCGACCTCAGCCCCGAGGCGGTCTTCTTCGACGCGTATGGCAATGCCGTGAACGGCGACCATCCGCGGCGACAGCCCCCGACGGTGGCGCGGATCGAAGCGGTGGATCCGGACGCGGCGGTGGAGTTCTATCGCTCGCGGTTCGCGAACGCGGGGGATTTCACCTTCGTGCTGGTCGGCAACATCGACGAAGCGAAGCTCGAGCACTTGGCGAGCACGTATCTGGCGTCGTTGCCGAGCACGAAGCGCAAAGAGAAGTGGAAGGACATCGGGGTAAAACCGCCCAAGGGTGTGAAGCGCGTGCGGGTGGCGAAGGGCGTCGATCCCAAGAGCTTCGTGATGCTGGCGTTCCACGGCGCGGCGCGGTGGAGCCCGCAGGCGAAGGAAGAGATGACGATGCTATCGGACGGCCTCGGGATCCGCCTGCGCGAGATCCTACGCGAGGACATGAGCGGAGTTTACGGGGTGTTCGCGGGCGGCGACATCGCTCGTCGGCCGAAGCAGCAGTATCAATTCCAGGTGGGTTTCGGCTGTTCGCCGGACAACGCCGGGAAGTTGACGGATGCCGTTTTTGCGCTGATCGAAGAGGTGAAGAAGACAGGATTGGACCAGCCGACCGTGGAGAAGCTGAGGGAGCAGCGCAAGCGGGGCCTGGAGACGGAGATGAAGCAGAACGAGTTCTGGCTGCAGCAGCTGGAGGAGAGCTATCGCTACGGGACGGATCCGCGGAAGCTTCTGGAGCTGCGGGAGCAGATCGAGCGGATTAGTTCGGACGGGGTGAAGCGGGCGGCGAAGCAGTATCTGGGGAAGCAATGGGTGGATGCGTTGTTGGTCCCCGAGTCGGCCACGACGACGGCAAACGGGGGCGCCGGGAAGCCGGGGGTGGCGGGAGGTCGGTAGGTCGGTAGGCACCGTCCTCATCGGCCCGCGATGCTGCTGGTGTTCGACCATGTCGACTTCCCCGAGGCCGGCGTGCAGGTGCCGGCGGGATCGATCGAGCCCGGGGAGACCCCGAGCGAGGGTGCGCTGCGCGAGGCGTTCGAGCCGCGCGGCAGGAGTTTGCGTCGGCAGGCTTCGCCGGCATCGCCGACGGCTCGGCAGCGAACGAGCCCGCCGGCCCGCTCGATCCGCTCGCCGTCGTCCACCTCCTCGCGAGCCCGCGCCACTCGCTGCTCTACTTCTGGGACGACCCGCAGACCGACGGGGGCCTGAAAGGCCTGGAACGCCAATGCTGGTGTCGCTGCCCTGCGTGCCAGACGCTTCGCTCGTACCAGCTTCTGAACCGCGGACGGTCACCCGCTATGATGCCCAGATGGCCGTCACGACCCGGTCTTTCACCTGCCTCGCGTGCAGCGGCAAGCTCGAGTTCACCGCGGGCTCGGTGTCGACGCGTTGCAAGATGTGCGAGGACGATCGCCCGCTGCCGATGCGATTTCCCGCCGACGTGCCGGCGGTGACACTCGATGCAGCGCCGAGCGTCGTGCCCGGGATCGCACACGCGCGCTGCCGATCGTGTGGGACGCTGCTCGCGAGCGCGTCGCCGCCTTTGTCGTGTCCG
>CANLQR010000514.1 GCA_947492135.1 Deltaproteobacteria bacterium
CACGGCGGAAACGCCCTCGGCGTCAGGATAGGTGGATAGCAGCCACAAAGGGGGCCATGCCAGCGATCGCGGTAGGACGTACGTCAGCCGGCGCCCCCGCACAGATCCAGACGAGCGGCCCCCAAGCGCAAGCCAGACGTGGACGTGGACGTGGACGTGGTCGTGGTCGTGGACGTGGTCGTGGACGTGGTCGTGGACGCGGTCGTGGCAGCACGGTGCGCGTGCCGCCGGCGGACTGCCCCCAACTCACCGATGCGCCCGGCTACAACGGCGCGATGTCCTCGAGGATCCGCGCGCACGCCACCGCTCGGATCTTCGGTGCCAGCGCAAACGTCCGCGCCCCTGCGTGCACCACATCGATCGAGTCGAGGCCCAGGTCGTGAATCGCCGTGCGCATCGACGGTGTCACCGATGGTGCGCTCGTCCGCTTGAACTCGAAGCCACGGCGCAGGTCCTCGCGAATCACGAGCAAGTCGAGCTCTGCGCCCTGGTGGGTCGCCCAGTAGTGGCATTCGTCCGGCCGGGCGCCGAGTTGCGCGACCACCTGAGCGAGGGCAAAGCCCTCCCACGACGCGCCGACCTTGGGATGGCGCTCGAGACCTCCTGCCGTCTCGATCCCGAGCAACGTGTGCAGGATGCCGCTGTCGGTCAAGTACACCTTGGGTGCCTTGACCTGACGCTTGGCGAGATTGGCGAACCAGGGCGGCAACACCCGCACCATGAAGGTCGCGGCGAGCAGATCGAGGTAGCCGCGCACCGTGGTATCGGAGACGCCGAACGCACGCGCGAGCTCGGAAGCGTTCCACGTCTGCGCGTGATAGTGGGCGAGCATCGACCAGAATCGACCTAGCGTCGCCGCGGGGATGCGGACGCCGAGCTGCGGTAGGTCGCGCTCGAGGTACGTGCGGATCAACTCGCGTCGCCACGTGCAGCTCGCCTCCTCGGAGCGGGGCAAAAACGCTCGGGGGAAACCGCCACGGCGCCAAAGCTGTCGCCAACGCGCATTGCCCACGTCGTCGAGGGTCAGGGGCGACAGCTCGTGGTACGCAACGCGCCCCGCAAGCGTCTCGGAGCTCTGCTGCAGCAGGTCGCGCGACGCGCTGCCGAGGACCAAGAAGCGCGCTGGCGTTCGCGGGCGGTCGGCCAGCACACGCAAGGTCGGGAACAGCTCGGGGCGACGCTGGATCTCGTCGATCACGACGAGCCCGCGCAGGGCCTCGAGCGCCAACATGGGATCGGCGAGCTGCGCGAGATCGTCGACGCGCTCGAGGTCGAAGCGATGCACAGCGCCCGAACGGACCGCGGCGAGCGACGCCGCGAGCGTCGTCTTGCCGACCTGTCGGGCCCCGAGCAACGCCACCACCGGGAACTGACGAAGCAGCAGTCCGACACGATCGAGGTCGCGCTCGCGCGGGATCACCGTCACATGCCTACCATGAAGATTCGGTGTCTACCACCGGATCTTCATGGTAAGCCCCTACTCCGATCCCGACGGCGGATCGCTACGACGCGACGGTCTACGCGCTGCCAAACGTGCGCGCCTTGACCCGCGGCCCGCTGCCCCTCACCCTTCGATCACACCGCCGGCCATCGGCGTCTCACCCTCGAGCACCGCGGATGCAGGGTTGGGGCCGCGTGGGAACGCGACACGCTGGTGGGTCACCCACCACGCGATGTCGTGACCCTCGGCCTCGGGGAGCGCCAAGAAGACCTCGCGCACTCCAGTCGGTGGCACCCGCTCGTCGGCGATCTCGTGGATCAACGCGATGCCGCTGGTTTCGACTCGAGTGTCGAAACGCCGCCCAAGCCAACGTCGGGCGGGACTCGACGGATGCGCGACATCGAGAACGATGGCCCCGAGTTCGAGCCGGCGAAACAGGTCGCCGGTCGGCACCGCATGGCCGGCTCCCACCACCTCCAAGCGGATCCGCAGGCGATCGGGTGCGACACGCTCGACCTCGACGCGCAGTGCTCGCTCGAGCATCTCGGGGTTGCGGGTGACCGCGAAGCGATGATCGTGACGACCCGCAAAGTCGCGGGTCATGTGGCAGGAGTCGCAACCCGAGGCCGCCGTCGGCGATTCGCGATGCTCGGTCACCGTCCGTTGCATCGCCAGCGGGTGCTGGCGCAGGGCGTTGTCGGGGAATCCGAACTCGTGGCACTCGCCGCACCCCAACGGCTGGTGCAGTGCGCCGTGGCCCGCAACGCTGACGGCGGGCGCGTCGGCATCGAGGTGACACGTCACGCAGCCGATGCCCAGCGCAGAGGCCGGCGAGATCGAGGTCTCACGCGGATCCTGTTCGGGGGCGTGACAAGCCCGACAAAATGCCTGCGGTTCGCGGGCAAGGGCGCTCTGGAACGGCTCGTCGGTGAACGCGGTGGCGTGCTGGGAGCCCGCCCACTGCAGGGCTTGGGTTGGATGGCAGGCCACGCACGCAGCGTTGTCGGTGACGCGATCCTCAACCGCGGTGGCCTTGGTGGCTGCGAGCCACAGCACGAGTGCGAGCATCATCGTCATGGCGCCGGGGACGACGGGTCCACCACCAGCAGACCCGACCGCAGGCCTTGGCGCACGAACGTCACGGCCTGGGTCGTCGCGTCCTTGGCCGCCACCTCCATCTCCAGGGCGTAGGCAGCGACCGCAGCCTCGAGCGGCTGGTGATCGCGCAGACACGTGACCAACAACGCGGCGGTATCGCTCAGCTCTTGGTCGACGCCCGCACCGCGCTCGAATCGCACCCACAGACGCGAGTCGCCGGCCGCTGACAGCGATTGCTCGTGGACGAGGCGTGCCACCGCGCTGGGGCGAACGTTCGCCGCAAGCAACTCGGGCACCGGCGCGCCCGCCCAAGCGACCCCATCGAGCATCTCGTCGAGCTGTTTCCCGGTGAAGCCGGCCAAGCCCGAGGGCTCGAGGGCGAGCCCGACGCTTCGTCCAGCGCTGCCGCGAACGTACACCAGCGCGTGGCGAACCCGATCGACGCCGAGCCCGGCGAAGTGTCGGCGGTACGCCCCGTAGGTGGTCGCGTAGACCGTCCCCAAGCTGCGATCGCGCAGCGACGCGTAGCCGATGGCCTGGTCGGCCGCGCTGTGGCCGGGCGTCACAATCAAGCACGTATCGAGGCGCCCGGTCCCGAGCGACTGTTGTACGGCCGTGGTCAACTCGCGCACGCGCACCTCGGGAGAGTCGAACAGCACCCAGCCCTTGCCGCGAGGCTCGAGCAGTCCGTCGAGCTGTCCAAGCAAGCGCAGTGCAAGCTCGTCGCCGCGCACGCCACCGTGCAAGAACGTCACGCCTTCGAGCGCCATGGGCTGGGCGACATAAGCTGGCTGGCTGACCACCGCATCGAAACGCCGGCCCTGCACCGGCGCCGCGAGGTCGCCGACCAGCCAGGTGCACTCCAATCGATTGAGTCGACCGTTGAAGTGCGCGTAGGCGATCGCTCGCGGGTCGATGTCGGTGCCGACCACCTCGGCCACTCCACTCGCACGGGCGATCAACGCCAGCGAACCAGCGCCGCACCCGACATCGAGCAGGCTCGACACCCCACGAAAATCCAGACAGTGCGCGAGTTCATCGGTCGTCCTCCCGGGCCCCATCACCGGGTCGATCTCATGCAAATCGTCGGACGCGATCCACACGCCGCGGTACGGCGTGATCCGGAGTCGCACGCGAATGCGACCGTCCTGGGGTGCGAATACGCCGACACGGTCCATCGCGCCGAACCCCTCGGTGCCGAGCGCCCGGGCCAGCGCATCGCCGTCGACGGCGCCTCCGTAGACGAATGCAGCCGTGAGCAGCGACGCGTCGTCGCTGCGTGTCGAGAGCTCGTGAAGCACCGCAGGCAAGCGAACGGCGTCGAGCTGCCGCGGCGCGATCGCCTCGCACGCCGACATCTGACGCTCGTCGAAGCCCGCACGCGCGAAGGCGGCGCGCACGGCCACGATCTCTGTCTCGGGGAGTTCAGCGAGAGCCCGTGGGTCGACCGGGAAAGCCATTGGCAGCGACAAGCCTACGCCAACCCGCCCGGCTTGCAGATCTCGCGTCCTCGCAGACCTGCAGGCATTCGCGGCGGATCCTGCAGTGGCCGCACCATCATCCGACCGCATCGCCTATCCTCCCGGCCGCGTGCCCATCGCCAAGCCCGCCAAGCCCGCCAAGCCCGCCAAGCCCGTCCCCGCGGCCGCCAAGGCCCCGGGCCGCGCCGCGCCCCACTCGGAACCCGCCGATCCGATCCTCGCGGCGGTCCATCAACTCGACCCGCTCGAGCATGACCTGCTCGTCGCGTTGTCCCTGGTCGTCGAGCCCATCAGCCGCACAGCCTGGGCCGAGCTCGCGCGATGCTCCGGCGTGACCCAGCCCAACGGCAATGCGCTGGACGCAAGGACCCTCGAGGCCCCGACGACCCGCTTGACCGAGGCCAACCTGGTGACGCGTCTGCCCGCTTCGCCGAGTCAGGTGCACTATGCAGTGCCAGCAGAGATCGCGATGACGGTGCTCGTGCAGGCCCATGCCGACCACCGTCTGGCGCGGTTTGGGCCGCACCAGGCCAACACCCGCGGACCGTGGCTCGATCCGTGGCAAGCGCCTGCGGACTTGCGGCGCGCGGTGGTGCTCGGCGACCCGGCGCTCGCGCGCGCGTCGTTGGTCTACGTGCAACTGCGCGGCGGTGAACTGGCGATGCATGTGATCGCAGCGCTGGGTCGTGCGCCGCGGGCCGAGTGGTTGGCGGTGCTGCCCGACGACCGTCATCGCATTGCATACCTGGGTGCGCTGGTCCAACTGGCGATCGTCCAGCTCACCGAGGCCTCCGACGTCGTGCTCGACCAGGCGTTGGCGCAACACGACAAAGCCTTGAATCTCGACGTCGCGCGCCTGCTGGCGCTGCGTGGCGAAGCTGCGCGCGCCTCGGCGATCGACGCCATGCCCAAGTGGGGCCGCGAGGGTGTCGCTGTGATCTCGGCGTTCGTTGCCGGCGACTTCGTGCGCGCGCACGCCGTAGGGAACGCGGCATTGGCCGCGATGAAGGCCCGCAAGCGCCCCGCGTTGCCCGACGTCGAAGGCATCCTCCACCTGTTCGCGACCCTCGTGCTTGCCGCCGGCGACCCCACGCTGGTGCCGGCGGTCGCCGACCGCGTCGCCGCGGTCTCGTCCGGCGGTCGGGCGCCGTCGTCGAGCTATGCCGTGGCCGGTGCTCTGCACGGCGTGCTCGCCGGTGCGGAGGCGAACGCCCTGGGCCGGTGCACCACCGCCGATCGCGTGGGCAGCTGGGATCAGGCCCTCGCCCACGCGCTGCACGACCTGTGGCTGCGGCCGCGTCGCGGCGTGCACGGCGGTGGTTCGGATCGGGCGGGTGTCGATCAGCTCACCAAGACCATCGCGTCGCACTGGCACAGCGTTGCCGAGCGTCACGGCTACGGCGCGCTGGCGCGCGAGTTTGCGGCGATCGTCCTCGCGCTCGAGGGCACGCCGCCGCCTGGATCCATGGCCGCCGGGTTTCGTAAGCGAGCGGCGTGGGAAGCGGCCTTGGCGAGCCTCGAGACCCTCGCGATCGCTGCGGTCGCCGACGACGGCACCGATCACGTCAGTCGCGAGCTGGTGTGGGAACTCGGCGTGCAGGGCCATCGCTTGTTCGCGACCCCGCGGATCCGCGCGGGCGCCCGCGCCAAGAAGGGCCAGCCGGTGGCCCTGTCGCG
>CANLQR010000515.1 GCA_947492135.1 Deltaproteobacteria bacterium
GATGCGGTCAAGTTCCAGAAGCGCACACCCAGGGAACTGCTCTCCCCAGAGCAGTTCCACGCACCCCATCCCGATCCTTCGCAAAGCTACGGCCGGACGTACGGCGAGCATCGCGAGTATCTCGAGATGTCGGTCGAGCAGCACGCCGAACTCAAGGCGCTCTGCGAGAACTTGGGTATCGACTACTCGTGCAGCGCGTGGGATCTGACCTCGGCGCGCGAGCTGGCGTCACTGCAGCCGAAGTGGATCAAGATCCCCAGCGCGTGCAACACCAACCACGAGCTGCTCGAGTGGCTGTGCGAACACTACGCCGGCTCGATCCACGTCAGCCTCGGAATGACCACCCAGGCCGAGGAGCGCTCGCTCATGGAGTTGCTTCGGGTTCATGGGCGCCTGCGTGACACCGTCCTGTACGCCTGCACCTCGGGATATCCGGTCGCCGTCGACCAGTTGTGCCTGCGCGAGATCACCCGGCTGTGCGACACCTATGGTGCGGACATCGAGGCGGTGGGGTTCTCGGGCCATCACCTCGGCATCGCCGCGGATATCGCCGCGATCACGCTCGGTGCGGTTTGGCTGGAGCGGCACTTCACGCTCGACCGGACTTCCAAGGGTACCGATCACGCGGCGTCACTCGAGCCCGACGGCCTGCGCCGCTTGAGTCGGGATGTTCGCAACGTGGCACGCGCGTTGACGCGGCGTGACGAGGAAATCCTCGACGTCGAACGGGCCACGCGGAGCAAGCTCAAGCAGATCGCGCGGCAGCGGCTGGTCCGAGCAGCTTGAAGATCCGGCGACTCACCCGCTAGAGCGTGTCCATGATCTGCATCGCGAGTTCGCAGTACGGATTGAGCTCGAGTGCCCTGTCGAGTGCCTCGCGCGCGCGCTGCGGTTGATTCAAGGCGCGATAGATCGCCCCACGATAGGCGTGGACCATGTCGAGACTCGGGTCCATCGTCTGCGCGTAGTCGAGGAGTTCGAGCGCGTGGGCACCGGTTTCTTGATCGTGGCCCGCAGCCTCGAAGCGAGCGTACGCGAGCATCGCGTGCAACTCCGCGACGTCGAAGCCGCTGTCGTAGGCCTCCTCGAGCAGGGCAACCGCCCCGGAGAAGTCACTCTCTCCGAGTGCCGCCTCGGCCTCGTTGAAGCGCACGGCCCCGAGCATCTCGGGATCTCCCGGCTGATCGAACGTAGCCTCGCTCCCCATGTGACGCGCTGGACTCGCTCCCAACGGAGGCTGGCCGAGATCAACACCATCGAGGTCGTCGAGGCCCATGAGGTCACCCGCGGGCCCGGGCTCGTCGAGAGGTTCGTCGGGGTCGAGCGCGAGGTCGTCGTCGATGGCGTCCGCCGAGAGCCCGAGGTCCTCCGGCAGCAGGTGGTGATCGGCACCTTCATCCTCGGCGATGACCTCGAGATCGTCATCGACACCGAGGTCGACGTCATCGTCACTGGCGTCGAGGTCGCCCCCAGGGAAGTTGGCGGCGTCGAGTTCGAGTCCGTCGAAGTCGTCGTGACCGAGCTGGACATCGTCGAGGTCATCGACCGCGAGCAGATCGTGACCAATGCCGTCGGTCGAGATGGGCGGCGCGATGGCGGCCACGCCGACACCCATCTCGAGGTCGAGGCGGGTCGCGTCGGGGTCGGGCTCGCCGCGGTCGGGCTCGCCGCGGCTGGGGTGCCCGGTGTGATTGCTGTCGCCGAGGGTCTCGATGTCGCCGGGCTGCACGACGAACATCTCAGCACCTGGCGAGGAAGATTCGCTGGCGTTGGCGCGGGGCGTCACGGCGGGGCGGGTTGCCGGTCGGGGGAGCTCCTGCGGCGCCGGCTGGATCGGGCGGTGAAGCATGGCGCCCGCCGCCAGCGGGCCGGGCGCGCGCGGCTGCAGCGGCGCGGACGCGACCAGCTCGCGAGCCGACGGCGCATCGGGCATCACGCCGTCGAAGCTCTCGTCCTCACCAAAGTCGATCGCGTCTTCGAAGGTCTCCTCGATCTCCGCCGGCTCCGCGGCCATCAGCGCTTCGGGCAGGGGGTCTGGTTTGGGCCGTGCAACCGACACCGAGTGTTGGGTCCCCAACGCACCGCCGTCCTCGTCCTCGACGCCCGCGAACTCTGCCTCATGGTCGCCAAGCAGGGCGCGTACCTTGGGTAGTTCGCCCGGGAGCGGCGTGTCCTCGTACTCGGTGACGACGTCTTGGGCGTCGAAGTCGGGCGCAAAACCATTGTCGTCCCCTTCGCCGCCGACAAACGCCGGGCGGCCTGGGGGGTTGCGGGCGGGCTGGGCCTCGTCGACGAGTACGACCGCGCCGGCCTGCACCAATCCGTAGATCAAAGCCGCAGCGCAGGGCACCGCTGGGTCCCCACCGTGCTGCAGCACCACGCGCAGTGTCCGACTGCCGTCGAGTCCGGCGACAAAGAACGCCTCTTCGAGGGAAAGCTCGAGTCCGAGCTCGGTCGCGAAGTCGGTCGAACCACCGCGCAGCGTGGGATACTGCTCCCCTCCGTCTCGCAGGGCCGCGCGCGCGCGTTCCTCTGGGTAGCGGTCTTGGATCGCGGCGAGGATGACGCCTTCGGCGGAGGTGTCGAGTCGGATGCCAGGGGTTTGCTCGATGGCGTCCGGCTTGAACTGATAGCGACCGTCGTCCCACCCGAAGATGTCGAACAGCTTGGCGCGCAGCTGGGCCTGCAATCCGTAGCGCAGGTTGCCTTGGGAAAGGATTCCCATCTCCACCAGCAGCTCGCCTTGCTTCTTGCCGGTGCGGCGAATGGCCTCGAGGGTTTGCTCGCACTGCTCCTGCGTGATCAGGCCCTCTTGTGTGAGCACTTGCCCGAGGCACTCAGACAGCACGTTGCTGCGCACGAACACCGGCTGGCCGGCCTCGAAGAAGACGACCTTCTTCGTCTGTCCCGACAACAGGTACAGGCTCCCCGTGAGACTGCCGCGGGCGACCTCGCGGATCAGCCGAGGGAAGGGAAATCGCCGCAGCGAACCCTTTGTCGGGAATCCAAGCTGCGGTTCGGGGGCTGCGGGCGCCGTGGCCATCGGGGTCTGTTCGCGGCCCGTTTGGGATCGGGCAGTGCCCGCTCCGTCAGCGCCGTCAAGGCCGCATCTTACGCGGATTGGCTGCAGATTTGGAAGCCTCCTTGGGGCCGGCGCCGCTTTGCGGCCGGGCCAGGATCGGCGGCGTCGTTCTCCGGCGCGGGTGCGGTGGGCCTTGGTGGTCCAAGCACATGAGGCTTGGCGCGTGGTGCTTGGCTCGCTAGGATCGCGCCCAGTGCCGCATCGTAGTGCCATCGTTCTGGCTGCCGGCAAGGGGACGCGCATGCGTTCGGAGCTGCCCAAGGTGCTCCATTGCTTTCGGGGCGAGCCGTTGGTGGTCCACGCCGTGCGCGCTGCCAGAGCCGTCGGTGCCGACCCCATCGTGGTCGTGGTCGGGCACGGCGGTGACCAGGTGCGCGCCACCCTGGACGAGGCCTTCGCGACGGCCGGCGCCGACCCACTGGGTCGGCTGCGCTTTGCCGAACAATCGGTCCAGCTCGGTACGGGGCACGCGGTGTTGTGTGCGCTCGAACAACTCGAGGGCGTGATCGGGCCGGTGTTGGTGCTCTCGGGCGATGTCCCGCTCGTGCGCCAGCAGAGTCTCGAGGCGCTGGTGGCTGCATGCGAGCGTTCGGCCGCAGGACTCGCGCTCGGTGTATTCGAGCCGGCCGAGACCGCGGGCTACGGTCGCATCCTCCGCGATTCGCAAGGCCAGATCTCCGGCATCCGTGAGCATCGCGACGCCAGCGAGCTAGAACGCGCGATCACCGAATGCAACGCTGGGATCTATTGCGTCGACGCCAATCGCCTTCGCGCCGTCTTGCCAAGCGTGCAGCGCAACAACGCCTTGGGCGAGATCTATCTGACCGATATCGTGGCGCCAATGGCCGCGCACGCCGAGGTCCTCGCTGTTCGCCTCGAGGTCCGAGAGGCCGCTGGGGTCAATAGTCCCTCGGATCTCGCGCTGCTCGAGACGCTCGAGACGCACGAGACGCTGTAGACGGCTGTTCAGGTCGCGGCGTTGCGCAGCACTTGCTCTACGACCGCTCTGAGCTCGCCGATGTCGAACGGCTTTTCGATGAAGTGCACACAGCCCGCGGCGATCGCCTGATCGCGCTCCTGCTTCATCACGCTGGCACTGATCGCGACCATGGGAATGGCGGCGAGCACGGGCTCGGCTCGAAGCCGCCGCGCAAGCTCGAAACCGTCGATCCCGGGGAGGTCGAGGTCGAGGAGGATCAGCGCAGGTGGGTCAGCCTGTGCGCTGGTGAAGCCCTCCTCGCCAGTCATGCAGCCCACCACCTCGTAGGCGCCAGCGTGCTCCAAAACCTTGCGCACCAGGGCGAGGTTGGCGGCATTGTCCTCCACGTAGAGGATGCGCGTCCGCGCCATCGGGGCCGGAGTGTAGCGCGTTGTGGAGCTTGTGGCACCGCAGCGTGGTGCGACGGCGCGCGAGTGCCGTGATCAAAGGGCGAGTACAATCGCCACGGACCTCCGCCCTTGACCGGACTCCTGCTCGCGTCGCTCGTCCTTGGCATCGCCGCACCCGCGGCGATCCGCCCTTGGTCTGCCGCTGGGACCCCAAAGCCGGTGGAGGCGGGGGACGCGGAGGAGACGCGCGCCTTGGAGATCGCCGCGGTGGAGATCGTCGGACGGGAGCAGGTGTCAGCCCGGCAGATCAACACGATCTTGCAGCGCGAGGGGCTGATTGCGGGAGCGCGCGTGCTTTGGCCGACCGACGCGCGGATCGCCCGCGCGCGGGAAAGGCTGCGCGCAACCGGCTATTTCAAGACGGTCGCGCTGCGGCTCGAGCCGGTGGTGGGCAAGTCCGACCACGTGCGTCTGGTCGTGGCGGTCCAGGAGCGCAGCTCGGTGTCGCTGCAGGAGCTGTATCTCGGCTCGTCGCGGATGACGCCCTTCCATGGCGGCTTGTCGTTGGTCGAGCGCAATTTCTTGGGGCGCGCGGTGCACGTCGGCGGATCGCTGGTGTGGGGCACCTTGCCGCGGATCTCGCAGAGCCGGCGACAGCAGGCGTACCAGTTCATCGCCGAGGTTCCGCGGCTGGGCACCGCACCGCTGGGAGTGCGGACCTCGGCGTTCGTCATCTCGTCGGCCGAGCCCTACCGCGTGGCCGGTGCCGAGGACGACCCCGATCCGTCGTTGTTCCGGGCGGTCGACATCGGGCGCATCGGTGGCGCCGTCGGCCTGGTGTTCCCCGTGCTACCTACGCTCACGCTCGGCGTCGACTACCGCTTCGAACGCGTCGACGCCCTCGTACCCGAGTCACCCCAGTGGTCGCGTCTCGATGGCAGCGTCGTCCCGGTGGATCTCGGTGTCCGCGCTGATCCACACCGGCTGACCTCTGCGCACTTTGGATTGGTCTGGGATGCCCGCGATGAGGTCGTACTCATCGGCAAGGGCGCCAGGGTGGCCTTCGATCTCCAGCTCTCCTCGCCTGCGACCGGTTCGCAGTACGAGTACGTCAAGCTCGTCATCGCCGGCGGTTACAGCTTTCGTCTACCTTGGCGCCACTGGGTCACGCCCAGTTTCAGTGGCGGGCAGATCGCCGGCCGTGCACCGGTGTTCGAGCGCTTCTATTCGGGCGATATCAGCGCGTGGACGCCCGGCCGTGAACTCGGGTTGCG
>CANLQR010000516.1 GCA_947492135.1 Deltaproteobacteria bacterium
CGCCCGCATGACCGAACCCAAGCCACCGAGTCCTGGGTTCGATCTCCGCATCGACACCCGCTTGCCGCCCGATGGCAAGCCGCGGATGGAGCTGACGGCTGGCAAGCGTCACGAGATCGTGGTGCACATGCCCGGTGGCGAGCCGCCGGGTGCGACGGTGCCCGAATCGGGAAAGGCGACGGCCGGGTTGTCGCTGCCGAAAGTGGGCGAGAAGTGGGCCACGAGCGCGCCGACGGGCTCAGGCGGGGTGGCGTTGAGCGTGCCGCTGCCGCCGGGCCGCGGGCTCACGCCAGCCGTCGCGATCGGCTACACGACGGCGGGCGGCAATGGTCCGTTTGGTTGGGGGTGGCGCGGGCCAGTGCCGTATTTCACGCGTACGTCGACCAAAGCGATCCTGCGCGAGCACGGTCGCGGACTGCCCGAGTACGACGATGCCGCGGAGTCCGACATCTTCTTGTTCTCGGATGCCGACGAGCTGGTGAAAATCGGCGAGGGGCTTGATGCCGCCGGCGCGGTGGTCGTGTCGTATCGCGCGCGCACCGAGAGTGGGTTTGCACGGATCGAGCGACACGAGGTGGGCGGGCGATCGCACTTCGTGGTGCACGGCGGCGACAATGTGCGGTCGATCTTCGGCCTGGAACCCGAGGCGTGCGTCGCGGATCCTGGCGATCCGAAGCGAGTGTTTGCGTGGTACCTGCAGGAGCAGCGCGACGATCGTGGCAACGTGATCGTGTACCGCTACAAGGCAGAGGATCTGACGAACGTCGATGGAGGCGCAGGGTTCGAGCGCGGCCGTACCGGCGCGCAGCCGCAGCGGTATCTCAAGCGGATCCTGTACGGCAATCGCGATGTCCTCGGGGCCGCGCCCGTCGCCCTGGCGACTCTGGACGATGAGGCGGCGCGGGCACGCTTCATGTTCGAGGTGGTGTTCGACTACGGCGAGCACAACGCCGGCGGGATCGCGGGCGTCGACGATGACAACGGCTGGCCGGTGCGACTCGATGCGTTCTCGAATGCGCGGGCGGGGTTCGAGGTCCGCACGCGGCGGTTGTGTCGCCGCGTGCTGGTGTTCCATCGGTTTGCGCAGCTCGGGCCTGCGGCTGTGCTCACGCGGGTACTCGAGCTGGGCTACGACGAAGCTCCGGTGGCTTCGCGCCTGGTGTCGGCGCAGGTCACAGGCTTTGGCGAGACGGATTCGATCACCCTGCCGCCGCGCACGTTCACGTATTCGCCGCGGACGATCCGCCCGAGTGTTCGCAGCGTCAGCGCCGAGCACTGCGGGGATCTCGACCTGTCGTTGGAGCGGCTCGACGCGGAGTTGTTCGATCTCGAGGGTGACGGTCACAGCGGGATCTTGACGCGCGAGGACGGGCGCTTCGTGTACCGGGCGGCGGCCGATGCGCCGGGCTCGTTCGCGGCGCCGATGACCATCGCGTTTGGTGCGACGTCTTCGAAGGACCCTGCTGTGCATGTGCAGCGGTGGTTGGACGTGTCGGGGCGTGGGCGGCCCGCGCTGGTGGAGTTCGGACCCTCCGACGCGACGGTGTTCGAGCGCGATGACACGTCGGACGACGCGTGGAAAGCCGGTGCTCAAATCGCCGGCGGCAAGACGCCGCCGGTCGGCAAGGATCCCCGGGCCGAGCGGCATCGGGTGTATCTGGCCGATCTCGACGGCGATGGAGTCTGCGACGTGCTCGTGGCGCGCGAAGGCGAGTTCACGTGGTGGCGGCGGATGGGCGAGGCGTCGAACGACGGTTGGGAAGAACAGGAGCCCATCGCACACGACGGCGACGAAAACCTGGGCCCGGGTCCGGTGCTGTTCGATGCGGATCGCGATCTCGCACCCGAGGGCACGCGTCGCACCGAGGCGATCGTGCTGGCCGACATGACCGGCGACGGCCTGGTCGACGTTTTGCGGGTGCGGGCCGACGAGGTCGCGTACTGGCCGAACCTGGGCTACGGGCGATTCGGCGCGAAGGTGAAGCTGAGCGACGGCGTGGGCTTTGCGGTCGAGGAATCGCAGCTGCGGCTCGTCGACATCGATGGGCTGGGCACGACGGATCTGGTGGTGTTTGCGCAGGGCGGCAGTGCGACGGTGTGGCTCAACGAGTCGGGTAACAGGCTGGTGAGTGGCGCGTTTGCGGTCACCGAGCCGTTGGCGGAGCTGGGTCTGTCGGCGGTCGGTCGGCTCGACGGTTCGCTGACCGCCTCGTTGGTGTGGGCCCCGAAGACCGCGGGCGCGGCGATCACGATCGTCGATTTTCTGCCCGAACCACCGTTCTTGATGGTGCGCGACGACAGCGGCACCGGTCTGCGCACGACGATCCGCTACGGCACCAGCGCGAAGCAATACGCGCTCGCGAAGGCACAAGGCGAACCTTGGCGCACGCGACTGCCGGTGGTGGTGCCGGTGGTCGAAGGGATGGTGGCGGAGGACCTCGTCCGTGGCACGCGGTTTTCGTCGTCGTATCGGTATGCCCATGGGCACTATGATCCGGCCCAGCGGGAGTTTCGCGGCTTCGGGTTCGTGGAACAGGTGGACGTCGAGACGGTGGGCACCGGCGGACCGAACGACGGTCCGCATCAGACGTCGTTGGCGGAGCACACGCTCGCACCGCTGCGGACGGCGTCGTGGTTTCTGACGGGGGCCGACGTCGACGTGTCCGGCGAATACAATCGGTTCGATGCTGACGCGGTGATCTTGCCCGAGCCGGATCTGGGCGCGCTCGGTAAAGACGACCGGCGCGAGGCATTGCGTGCACTGCGGGGGCTGTTGGTGCGCAGCGAGACGTACAGCGATGGGCCGGGGCCCGACGCCGACGCCGCGATGCGCCCATTCGCGACGGTCAGCAATGCTTGGGCGGTGCGGACGATCCAGGCCAAAGGCAGCGGACATCACGGCAGCATGTTGCCGTTGGCGGAGCAGTCGCTGACGTACACCTACGAACGCCAGGCCGTACCGGACCCGCGGTTGGTGCAGACGGCGATGTTGGAGGTCGATGCGTTCGGTTTTGCGACGCGCACCGCCCGTGTGGCGTATCCGCGCCGCACTTCGGTGCCCGAGCCCACCGTGGTGCCGCCGCCGCCGCCCAAGCCCGACCCGGGGACGCCGGGCAGCACGCTGGTGCGGCTGCTCGGATTGTCGTTCGACACCGACAAGAGCTTCGTGTTGCCGAGCTCGGTGGTGGGGCTGGGCGTGTTGAGGTCGCGGCTTGCGGAGCACGAGGGTGGAGAGGCGTTGGTGATCGGGCACACCGATCGCGTCGGTTCGACCGACGACAACTTGGGCATCTCGCTGCAGCGTGCACGTCGGGTGGTCGAGTTTCTGCGACACGACGTGCAGGGCTGGCTGGCGCTGTATGGCGCGGACATGCCCGCGTCGATCCGCTGGGGTGCGCACGAAGATGGGCTGATGCTCGAAGCGGCGGGGTTTGGCGGCGATGTCGCTGGATTTCAGCGGTCGGTCGAGGGCATGACGGACGATGGCGCCCTGGGGCCGCTGACGCGGGCGGCGTTGATCGGGCGGTATATGGATCGGGCGGGGCCGCCGATCTCTGCGGCGATGCGCGTGCAGGCGCTCGGTGCCGGCGAAGCGTTTGTGGCCGATGAAACCGCGGACGGCGTCGCGTCGGCGAGCAATCGCCGGACCGAGGTGTTCGTGTTCGCCGAGGCGATCGAGCCTCCGGCCCCCGAGATGTTTCTTGCACCGGACGCGATCGAGTACGCGACGTGGATCTCTCGTGTGACGCAGACCTCCGACGTGGATGCGACGACGGGCGCGGTCTCGGGAATCGAAGGCGCGGGCGTGGTGCAGCCGCTGGCGCCCGAGCCGAAGCCGGACGCCGCGGTGTCTGCAGCACCGACCGACAATCCGCAACTGCGCACGGTGTTGGTGGTCAGCGAGGCGCAGTTCGTCCATCAGGACGAGCCCGACGTGGTTCGGTTGGGCACGGTGGTCGAGAGCCGAAGCTTCGACGTGACCGGCAAGCCCGGCGATCCACGGGCGCCGATGTCGCTGGCTGCACTGAAGGCGGCGGCGAGCGGTGGCGCGGAGATTCCGTTCGAACAGGCGCCGTCGGGCGCCCATCAGCGGCGATTGATCGCCAAATCGCGGGTGTACTTCTACGACGATGCGCTCCAAAAGAAGGCACCGCTGGGCGTGGTGGGCAAGCGGGCCTTGCCGGCCAAGACCTTCGCGATGGCGTTCGGCGAGGGCCTCGCGGACACGATGCTGGCGCCTTTGATGGTCGCGTCGCAGGGCGATACGCCCGCGTCCGTGCTCGAGGCCGGCGGCTATCTGCAAGAGGATGGCGCGTGGTGGGTGCCGTCGTCGCGGGAGGTGTTCGCGCCCGACGCGTTCTACTTGCCCTACGCCACCGTCGATCCGTTCGGGAATCTGACCCAGCGACAGCAGTACGATCGGGATTCGTACCTCGTGGTGCGGCAGACGATCCACCCCGACGGCGGGCCGGCGTTGATGTCGAGCGCCGCGTTCGAGTACCGGACGTTCGGCGCGCGCGGGACCTTCGACCCGAATGGTTCGGCGACGATCCGTCGATTCGATGCGCTGGGTCGGGTGGTGCAGGAGGTTCGCCGCGGCGACCCTGGCGGTGGCGAGACCGATGCGCCCGAGGACGGTTCGACGTTGCGGGCGCGGTCGGTGGGTACCGAAGGCGACGACGACGACTCGGTCACGCGGCAGTTCGTGCACGACGACCATGCGTTCGTGCAGCGCGGCGCACCGACGTCGGTGCAGACCTTCGCGAAGCTCGAGTACGGTACGCGGGAGACCCGGATCTCGCTCGGAGTGACGCACTTCGATGGTGCGGGCGGTGTGTTGCAGTCGAAGGTGCGGACGGACGACGGGAAGTTTCGGGCGTCGGGTCGCACGGTGGTGAACAACAAGGGCCTGCCGGTGTTCGTGTTTGCGCCGTTTGTTTCGGGTTGTGCTGGGTTCGACGCGGGCGCGTCGGAGTTGGTGGCGACGATGCACTACGACGCGCTGGGGCGTTGCGTGCGGACCGACCATCCCGACGGAACGCATGCACGAGTGGTGTTCGATGCGTGGTCGGTCACGGGCTTCGACCGCAACGACACGGTGCTGGAGAGCGAATGGCTGGCGGTCCACCAGGGCGGGAGCGCGGCGCAGCGCGCGGCGGCCAAGGTGGCCGTGGCGCATGCGAACACGCCAAGCACTTCGGTACTCGACGTGCTTGGGCGTGCGGTCGCGGTGTTCGAACGGTTGCGCGATGACGACGGCGCCGAGGTCGTGCAGGTGACGCGACAGCACCTCGACATCTCGGGGAACGTGCTCGAGGTCGTCGACGCGCGTGGGAATGTCGCCGAGACGCGTGCCTACGGCATGCTCGGGCAGGTGCTGCGTGCGGTGTCGGTGGATGCGGGCGAGCGCCGGGCGCTGAGCGACGTCGTGGGCGCGCCGCTGCGGGCGATCGATCCGCGCGGCAACGTCCACTTTTTCAAGTACGACATGCTGCGGCGCCCGATCGAGGACTGGGTGCGGACCCCGAAGGACGGCGACATCTTGCTGACCAAGCGGATGTGGGGCGACGGCGTCAACGATGGGAAAGCCGCCGACGACGAGCCCGGGGTCCGGCAGCGCGGGCGCCTGGTGCGAGTGTACGACGGAGGTGGTGAGACGAGGTTCGTGGCGTA
>CANLQR010000517.1 GCA_947492135.1 Deltaproteobacteria bacterium
CCCGTTTTTGGTGCAGCCCGCACCGCGGCTGCACGCTACGCATGCCTCCATGCCGCCGTTGCGCTCGCCGATCTTCGTCTTCGTCTTCGCGTTCGCGTTCGCGTTCGCGTGTTTGATCGCTTGTACGCCGGAACTCTGGCTGGGCCTCGCAGCCGACGTCGAGCCCCCCGAACCTCCCGAACCGACGGCGGGCACCGACGACGACGGGGGCACGACGACCCACGGCCCGTCGATGCAGACGTCCACCAGCACCGACGACGTCACCACGAGTTCAACCACGGGCACCCCGGAGGACGCGGACGGCGATGGCTTCGCGGTGCCGCAGGATTGCAACGATGCCGACGTGCTGGTCTTCCCGGGTCAGCCGCTGTTCTTCGATCAGCCGAGCAACACGGGCAGCTTCGATTACGACTGCAACGGCGTTGCGGAGCTGGCCCATGCCGTGTTCGTAGAATGCAATCCACCGGAGTGCGGCGAGGAGCCGGGCTGGATGCGGTGGGGTGGTCGCGGCGTGATCCCAGACTGTGGCGTCTTGGGCGACTGGGACGGGGGCTACTGCCAGCACGAAGGTGATCCCGAGCACGGGCCGTACTGCAGCGGTGGTGCGCCACCACAGCCGCTCATTCAGAGCTGTCGCTGAGCGAGGACCTCGCCCGGTGGCCCGCCGCGGGACACCCCAGGCGCCTCGCGCGTCCGCAATCGACTACAGGCGCCGCTGGCCCGGCCGAAACAGGGCCTGCATGTCCAGCCGTACCATCGCCACTCCGCTCGCCCTTGGCCTCGCGTTCGTGCTCAGCTGTGCGAGCGCCTTGGACCGCAGCGCTTGTGCGGACGGGCAGTGCGCCAGCGCGCTGCCAAGCGTGCCCACCGCGGGCGCCTGCGCAGCGAGCGACGACGCGATCCAACCCGAGGCAGCGGGTACATCGTGCCCCGCCGAGTGCGATCGCTGTGAGGGTGGCGTCTGCCAGATCGAATGCCGGGAGGGCTCGAGCTGCGCTCGCGAGACCGTCGCCTGCCCACCAGGCATGGACTGCGAGGTCTCGTGCTCGGGCGACGCCGCGTGCGAGTCGGCGACCATCGAGGGACCCACCGGGTTCGCCCTCGAGATCGATTGCCACGGGCGGTCCGCGTGCGGCGGGGCCGTGGTCAACTCGGGTCGCGATGTGGAACTCAACTGCCGCGGTGCCGAGGCGTGTGGCAGCACCACGATGCATTGCGGCGCCGGTGGTTGCGACTGGGCCTGTGCCACCAAGGCCTCATGCAAGGGCATCGTCGTCGACTAGGCTCCGTCCGGATCAGGATCTGAGGCTCTAGAGCTACACCCGCCGCGGACTAGACGTGGACGTGGACGTGGACGTGGACGTGGACGTGGACGTGGTCGTGGCCGTGGACGTGGTCGTGGACGTCCCGCGCACCCGCACATCTTGGTCAGCATCTCGACGATTCGAACCCCACCACGCGACCCTCCTCGAGGGACGCAGCGTCGCCGCCCCCTACGGCGAACGCGCGCGACCCGGTCGTCGACCTCACGCGAGCGTGTCGATCAGCGTCCCGGTCAGCTCATCGGCGACGCGCATCACCTTGGTCGACGCGATGATCTGGTTCGCCGCGAGCTTCTGATCAACCATCGCGCCGACATCGTCGGGCGCCCCGACCAGGCGCGCGCTGGCACCGTCGAACTTCGCCGCACCCGCCGCAACACCGCGCGATGCCGACGCGAACAACCCCGATCCCCCGACAACGGCACTGACCATGCCAGCCGGCCATCGGCGACAACCGCCACGAGCTTGAGGCGGCGGCAACGCAGCGGGCTCTACAGCCCACGCGCGGCGTCCGGACTCCCGACGTTCGCGTTCGGTGCCTCGGTCGCCGCCGGCTTGCCGCGCAACCCATCCGCCTGAGCCACGGTCGCAGCGCAGCGAAACCCGTAGTGATGAAACGGCGAGTTGTTCGGCGGCTGCGGCCGTCGCACCCAGCCCGCGGCAAGATCGGCGCTCCAGTACCACGAGCCCCCCTTGACGATCTTCTCCGGAAACTCGGGACACGACTCGGCGCCACCACACGGCCCTTTGGGATCGATGCCGGCACACGCCGCACCGCACGTGGCGTAGTCGGGCGCGTACCAATCGGCGACGTACTCCCAGGCGTTGCCGGCCATGTCGAACAGCCCGTAGGCCCCCGCGGGACGCGAGCCGACCACGAAGGTGCGGCCTTTGTAGGGCTCGCTGCTGCGCGCCATCGGCGTGCCACAGCTGCGCCCACGCTTGTCGCGGATCACTGCACGTCGGCAGGTCGCACGCTCGTCGCCCCAGGGAAACGCGGCGCCCTCGGCACCACGCGCGGCGGCTTCCCACTGGGCCTCGGTGGGGAGTTGCTTGCCGTGGACCTCGCAGTACTTGCGCGCCGAGTTCCACGACATGCCGACGATCGGCTGATGCGGTCGGCTGAAGTCGGGATAAAACGGGCCGCCCTTGGGACACTCGCGGCGCTTCACGCAGGCCTTGTACTCGGCGATCGTGACCTCGAACTGGTCGAGGTAGAACGTCTGCAGCCACACTTCGGCGCGCGGTCGGGCGTTCTCGGGCCCGTCGTTCGTGCCGCGGATCGCTCGCCCGCCGGGGATGCAAGCCATGTTGCTCGGCGCGCTGTCGCACGCGACGATCGCGGTGCCGTCGGGTAGCACCGCGCCACTCGAAACCACGGAGTCCGTGACCGGCGCGACGGCCGTCCCCGCGGTGGCCACCGTCGCAGGCGTCGTGGTGTTGCTCGCGGTCGTGTCACTCGCAGTGGCGTCACTCGCAGTCGGGCTGCGTGGTGTCGCCGATGGACTCGTGGACCCCGTCGTGGGCGGGTTGGCGGCACCAGGGTGGCTGCACCCGAGCACCGTCGCGAACCCCAGCAGCACCGCGCGACTCATGGACCGTTCTTGGTCGGCACGACGCACGCCCCCACCCAGTCGAACAACGGTGGGCCCTCGCCGGGGTCGAACAACGGCTCGCACAGATGCTCGGGAGCACCCGCGCACATCGCCGAAGCCCGGGGGTCGCGGGTGTCGCAGAACGGTGTGCAGCAGCCATCGGCGTGGGGGCATTCGAAGAACTCCGGCGGATCGGCGCAGAGCATGCCCGCATCACACCCATTGGTGAACAGACACGGATCGCCGAACTCGCCGCCCGGGCCCGAGGCGTCCTCGAGGCAGGTGAAGTGATCGCCAATGCGATAGCACTCCTGCGTGCCGGGGCAGTCGCCGCCGAAAGGATCACAGCCAGTGGAGCACAGCCGCGGCAGAACGTCGGGGCTGCCGACGCAGCGCGCGTTGAGATCAGCGCAAACCAGGTCGGGGGCTTCGGCGTCCTCCATGCACATCGCGACGCACCGCCCGAGCAAGGCGTCGCCGTCGTACACCACGCAGTACAGTCCACGATCACAGTCATCCAGGCCACTGGCCGACCACTCTTGCACCGTACACGATGCCGCCAAAGCCGCGGCCGGGTCGGCCAGCGGGACGCAGCGCGTCGCGTCTGGGCTCGCGCCACCATCGCTCGCGTACGGCATGCACTTTTGGTCGGCGGGGCAGTCGTCGGCGTACAGCGAGCACTGCACGAAGGCACCTGCGTCGGGCATCGTCACGAATCCACCACCGCTACTGCTCGAGGTCGGCTCGCGCGTGGTCGACTCGTCGGCTGCCGTGGTGGTGGTGGTGGTCGGCGTGCCGGACTCGGACGAGCCTGCGCTCATCGGCGCTGCGCCACCGCACGCAGCGAGCAACACCGAAGCCACGGTTACGCGCGCCGACATCCCGGCGAGCCTACAGGGCGGCGCCGGCGGTATCAAATGCGCGTGGGCCGGCCGCGCTGCCAATGCGCGGCCCGAAAACCCCGCCGGGGACCGCGCCGCTTCACCCCTCGGGCGTGCCGGCGTTGTTGAGCGCGAAACCAGTCATGTCGCTGTACGTGTACGGGAAGTTCAGCCCGGTGACGCTCTCGAACTCGCCGGTCTCGGGGTCGAGCCGATAGGCCGCGTTCGACCAGTGCGACGGCGACCACACGTAGCCTTCGAAGTCGATGCTGATGCCGCGTCCGTAGCCCGTGTCGGGATTGCCGTTGATCACCGGCATGGGGTACTGCGCGATGAGATCCATCGAGTCGACGTCGATCGCCGTGATGGCAAAACCCGCGACCCACATGACCCCGTTGCCGTCCTCCATGCAGCCGGCGCCGCCATAGCCGGGCTGGCCGGCGCCGATGGTCCACGCCTCGGAGATCGGGTCGAAGCGAGCAACCTGGGCGTTGCAGGTCCACGGCCGACCCATCGAGTCGACGGTCATGCCGTAGCCCACGACTGGCATCGGCCACACGTCGTAGCTCAGGTCGGACAGCTTGACGCGCACCAGCGAGCCGACGTCGAGCTGGCTCGCCCAGAAGTTGCCATCGCCGTCGACCGCCGCGCCGTAGAGGCCGAAGTCGTTCGAGCCGTTGGGCACGTCGGTCAGCTCGACGGTCTCCACGACCACGCCGGTCTCGCCATCGAGCAACAGGACGTCGATGCTGTTGGGCTGACCGATCGAGGCGCCGGAGGCCCACACCATCGCGTTTTCGTGGGCACAGGTCGCTTCGTTCAGCGTGCCCTGCGTCCACGCCACCGGCCGCTGCGAGGTGTAGGGCAGGGGCGTGTACCACTCGACACAGCCATCTTGCCAGGGCTTGACGTCTTGCGGACCGTTCGAGGTGTTGGCGGCATCGAGGCACTGCTCGGAGCGCGCCCGGATCATTGTGATGCCGCCGTTGCGATTCGCGACCACGACGTCACCGTTGAGGTTCACCGAGGTGCGCGAGGGGTTGCCGTTGGCGTCGGGTCGGGTCTGGTAGCGGCCGAGCTCGACCATGTTGTGGGTGTCGATCTTGGAGACCGTGCCCTCGTTACTGTTGGCGATCCAGATGTACGAGAAGTCGACGCCGCCGCCGCGCTTGCCTTCGCACGCGGTGCTGCCGGTCTCGGTGCCACTGCCGACATCGAACACGGTCGGCGCGCCGCTCGACCCGGTGTCCGAGTCCGAGCTGCCCGGCGACGACGTCATCGACGACGTCATCGATGCGGTGGTCGCGGCCGTGTCTACGGTGGTGCCCGTGCCCTCGGAGCTGGTGTCCGCACCGGTGCTGCCGGGCGCCGAACCCTCGTCGGGCGTGGCGGCCCCGGGGACGGACACGCCACAACCAACTACCCCGACGATCGCAAGTTGAGCCCATGTTCGCATGATGTGTCCACGGCCGCCCCACCGGAGGCGGCGACCGAGCAGTTGGTAACGCCCCAACCGGAATGGTTCGGTTCGTGCGTCAACCCGGGGATGCCCCGGGCGCCGGACACTCCCTGGGGCCGCGTCAGCGCTGTCCGAGCGGGTCGGCCGAGCCGCGAGGCCGCACCCGCGCGCCCGGCGGCATCCACCATGCGGGCGTGCCACGGCGAAATACTCGTGCGGCGAAGCACTCGACGATCAGGCGCCGTACCCACGGCTCGCGAGGGCGAATTGCGTACGGCTCACGCGCTGCCCGTCGGGAACCACTCCGCCGGTTGGGGCAACGCGGTTATCATGCGACGAATCGAGATTTCATGACGCGAGCAACGATTCGATGGATCTCCGGGTGTGCCGTGGCGCTGACGGGTTGCGCGAG
>CANLQR010000518.1 GCA_947492135.1 Deltaproteobacteria bacterium
TGCGGACGCTGGAGGACGTGGGGGTCGCGACCCCGACGCTCGCGGCGATACAGATCGCTGGTTTGCGCCTGTGGGCCACGCCACTGGGCTGCGAGTTCGACGAACTCGTCGCACGACTGCAGCGCGACTTCGAGGTCCGCGATCTCGGCGGGGCCGCGATCGCCACGCCTCGGGATCGCACGAAGTTCGCCCACGACCTCATCGTCAGGGCCGACACCGTGGTGCTGTGCCCGGCCCAAGCGGCGCGGCGGGTGTTGGCGGCCTGGGACCGACCCCCGATCGGATCAGGAGCACTGTCGTTGCGCCAAAGTGCGTTCGGACTCGCGTCGGCCGCAGTGCGGATCGCGATCCGTGAGACCGGACTGCTGGACGCGGGGACCAGCGACTCGACAAGTCACGAACACCTCATCCGCGTCGACGCCACGGGTGTCGATGCTACGCTCGGGCAATGACCGACGATCCGCGAAACGGCTTGCTCGCGCTCCTCGAGCCCATGCTGAGCGCACTCGCCCAGCAGTTAGGCGCCCAGGCGACGCCGCCGGCTCCGAACGTGCTGTCGACACCCGAGGCCGCCCGCGTGTTGACGGCGTGGCTTGGTGAGCGCTGGCCAGTGTCCTCACCTGAGATCCTCGCCATCCACACCGCGCTGCGCCGCGGCGTCGCCGACGGTTGGTTGTGCGATCGTGGCGAGGCGCATGCACGCTTCTCGCGGTTGGCCAAGCCCACCGCCGCCACGCACGAGTTCTCCGTCGATGTCGTGAGTCTCGACGGCGCCGCGCTCGAGCATGGGCACCCCGCAGGGGAGATCACGCTGGCATTACCCGCGACCACCCAAGACGCCGATGCCCGCTTTGATGGTCATGCTGCGGGCTGGATCGTGCTGACCGCAGGTTCACGCCACGTCCCCACGGTCACGAACGGACGGATGCTGCTGCTGTACGCACTTCCAGGCGGCGCGATCGCGTGGAACCCGAGCTGACACCCGAGCTGACACCCGGTCGCCAGCTCGCCCTAGCGCGGCTCCATTGCGCCAATGCACCCCGGCGTGCCCCAGTTTCTGCCCCGATCGACCTCCGCCTGCCCACGGCCCAATCCGCCCCACCGCGAATCTCGTCGCGACTTTGGAACTCCGCCGGGGCGTTGCCCGTGGCACCGTCGCGCCAAACGCCCGGCCGTTCGAGTCTTGCGCCGAGCCATCGTCGACAAATCTGTGATACGTTGCGACCGATTCCAAGGAGCACCAACCCCGTGAACTTCGTGCGCACTGTTTTCGCTTCGACCCTCGTCCTCGCGCTGTCCCTCGGTGTGAGCGGCTGCACCAAGCCCAAGCCCGACGGAACCACCCCACCCGGCGGCACCGGCGATACGGCAGCGACTGGTGGCAACGACAGCGGCGGCGCGAGCGGCGACGCTGGCTCCGGTGGCGATTCGGGTGGCGAACCCGGTGGCGACAAGCCGGCAACACCCGCGAAGGTCTGCGAAGCGAAGGTCGCCGACGCGCCCACGCCGTTGTTCGACGAGAAGGTCCTCATCCGTCCGCCGGTCAACGTGGAGCTCATCGAAGAAAACCCGACCAAGGCCGAAGCCGTGGTCTCGGGTGGGTTCGTCTCCGCGTGCGAGGCGACCATCGATCGGATGACGCTGCTGGTTTTCGCGAACGACAAGAAAAAGTCCGCCAAGGTCTTCGCCGACGAGTTCCTCGAGAACCTCGCCAAGGGCGGATACACCGGCGGAGTCAAGGGCACGCCGATCGTCGAGACCAACGACGAGTTCGACATCTCGATCGAGTACCCAGCCGCCGGTGGTCAGCCCGCCAGCGTGCTCTACATCGCCGTCCGACGGCGCTTCGAGAACTTCTTCACGCTGGTGTATCAGACGCGACCGGGCGAGTTCGCCGCACTCAAGCCGACGTTCACCAAGTCCGCCAGCTCGTTGCTGGTCGCCAAGCCGGGCTAGACCAAGCGACGCCCGCCGCGGTTTTCGCCGCTTCGCCGTGCGAAACCCGCAAAAGAGCCCCCCGAGAAACCGGGGGGCTCTTTGCGTTGGTTTCGCGCGAGGGCCCGTGCGCTCGCCCTCGGCGATCCGCTTGCGCGTGTGCGGTCCGGCTTGCGCAGCCCCGAAGGTTGCGTTACACCCTGCCTTGCTCGTCCGCCCGGTCACCATGACCCCATCGTCCAGAGGCCTAGGACGCTGGCCTTTCACGCCGGTAACATGGGTTCGAATCCCATTGGGGTCACCACTCAACCTCGGCCGGACAAGCACCTCGAACCGCGAATCGATCCCGCGGAACGGGCCTGTAGCTCAGTCTGGTAGAGCAGCGGACTTTTAATCCGCGGGTCGCGGGTTCGAATCCCGCCGGGCTCACTAGGATCGGCCGCGCGCTCACCTACGGCGCAATCGCTGTAGGCGACGGCGGAGCAGCGCACCCAACTGGGTGCGCTCCTCGCTGTCGAGCGCGTATCTCCACAGGCCCACGCCGAGGATCGCCGCGTATGGGATGCCCCACACCGCGACGTTGAGCAAAGCGCCCCAGCGCGGCGTCACCGGGAGCGCCGGGATGCCCAGCAGGCTGGAACCGAGCAGCGTGACGGCGCCCGCACCTGCGACCACGAGCAGCACAGGGCCAAAGCCCGCGGCACGCCACCAGGTGCGGACCGATATGCCTTCTTGGCGAAGAAACGCGCCGAGGTACCACGACGCACCGAGAATCTGGGCGATCACCCGCGACCACACCACAGCCTCGAACGGTGAGTACCGAACCAGCACGATCAACAGAACCACGGCGATGCCCGATGACACCACCGCGAACAAGAACTCGAGACGCACCTTCCCGCTGGCCCTGAGGCTGGCCGAGTGCACCGCGGTCTGCTGCGCGAAGACGCTGCCCAGCACCATCATCTGGACCGCCCACGCGGCGATCGGGAACGCCTGACCCGTCCACACCAGCAACGCGGGACCCGCGGTGACCCCGAGGAACATCGAGACCGCAAACGAGACGATCGCCACGGCCTTCCAGCCCCGTTGCAGCAGGTCCCGCTTCCGAGCGTCCTCGCCGCCCGCCTGCAGATCGGCAAACGCAGCCATCATCGGTCCAACCACGGCGGCGGTCGGCGTACGGCACAAGGTCACCAGCTTGTCGGCGAGCTCGTACAACGCGGTCGCACGAGGATCGATCATCACCGCCAGCAACACCTTGACGCCCTCAGCGATGGCGACGTGGACAAACGCGAGCCCCTGCATGCGTCCGCCGATGTTCATCACCTCCCGAAGGCCCGCCCGGGTGGCGTACAGCGGCGAGATCGAGATCTGCGGGTCTTCCCGCTTCACCCAGCGAAACCCCAGCGAGAAGCACGACAGCTGGCCCACGGCATAGCCGATCGCCATGCCGATCAGCCCATGCCCCAGGAGCAGCAGCGGCAAGGTGATGGCAAACTCGACGAACGACGAGAGGATCGTGAGCCGGTGGCTGAGGTCGACGCGCTGCAGGCCGGCAAGAACTTCGAGCGAGCATCCAACAGTGAGCCGCGCGACCAGCACCGTCATCACGATCATCATCGCGATCCGACCGTCGGCGACCCTCTCCTCGGGTACATTCAGCGCCCGCAAGATCGCTGCGCCGGCCAACCACGCGATCAGCAGGCCGCCGAACGCGAGCGCGCCCACGCCGGCGATCCCGGCGCCGATGATCCCCCGCAAGCGCTGATAGTCCTGCGCGCGGACGCACTCGGCGGTGAACTTGGTGTACGCCACCCCGAACCCCACGTTGGCTATCGACACGTACGCGGCCAGCGAGAACAACAGGGTCCAAACCCCGTAGCCGTACGGGCCGATGACGGCCAGCACGATCGGTGTGACGACGAACCGCGATCCGACGCGCCACACCTCGGCGAGGGCGCCGAAAATGAAGCTGCGACTGAAGTTCTCGAGGCTAACGCGCGCCATGGTGCCTCGTCCGCAGCATCCGAGGGTTCAGGCTACCACGCGGACTTCGCGAGCCTGCGAGCCTTGGCGCTTACCTCGATGTTTGGGGTGACGGCCGCGCGTCTTCGAGTCAAACTGACCCAGTCATATGCTCGCCAACGTCATCCAGCCGCTCGATCGGGACGAACTTCGTCGGCGCTTCGTCACGGCCGATCCTTTTCCGTTCATCGTGCTCGACCCGTTCCTCGACCCCGGGTTCGCCCGCGACGTGGCGAACGCGTATCCCAGCTATGAGGCCGCACTCGAGCGGGGTCGCTCGTTCGACTTCGTGAACGAGCGCAACAAGGTGCAGATCACCGAGCCGACGCGATTCCCGGAGCCGGTGAAGGCTCTCCACGCGGCGATCTCGTCGCAAGAGTTCCGCGACGAACTGTCGTTCATCACCGGGATCCCGCGACTCCTCGACGATCCCGGGCTGGTCGGCGGCGGAATGCACGTCACGGGCACGCAGGGTCGGCTCGACGTGCACGTCGATTTCAACCTGCTCGAGGACCGCCAGTGGCACCGGCGCCTCAACATCCTGATCTACCTCAACCCCGAGTGGCGGCCGCAATGGGGCGGCGCCATCGAGTTGTGGGATCGACAGGTCAAGCACTGCAAGCACTCGATGGCCCCGCAGCTCAACCGCTGCGTCATCTTCGAGACCAGTGAGCGCAGCTTCCACGGGGTCTCGGCGGTGCATTGCCCTGCCGAGGTGGTGCGCAAGTCGTTCGCGGCCTACTACTATACTCGGGAGGCTCCGGCGGGCTGGGACGGGCGACCGCACAGCACCGTGTTCCGCGCGCGCCCCGACGAGCCCTTGCGGGGCTACGTGCTGATGCCCGTCGAAAAGCTCCAGCGCTGGGCCAAGCGCAACGCCCGTCGTGTGGTGGGTGCGGTCCGCAAACGCGTGCTGGGCTAGCGCCACCCTTGGGCGAGCCCGACTGGACGCGGCTCCCATGATGCTACCCTCCATCGGCGTGTTGCTTGTCGCGTGGCTCGCCTTCGCCCCTGCGATCGTCGCGCCGAGCGATGATGAGCGCACGATCGAAGGCGTCACCCTGGCGTGGAGTGCCCCGCCGGGCTGCCCGGCCGCGGGGGACGTACTCGATCGGATCGCCGGACTGCTCGGCGCACGGCAGCCCGGCGCCCCGTTCGTCCAGCTCACCGCCACCGTGACGAGTGTTGATGGCGCGTACGCGCTGCAGATGCGCACCGAGACAGCCAGCGGCACCAGCACCCACACGCTGGGTTCCCCGGACTGCGAGGCTCTCGCCGACGGGGCCGCGCTCGTGGCCGCCGTCGCCGCGGACCCGCTTGCCGTCGATCGCTCGTTCGACGCCGCCCCCATCGAACCCCCGAGCGTTCCGCCCGACGAGGTCGTCGTCACCCGCTCGCCGCCACTGACCGACCCCCCACGCCCACGCGGTCGGCTGCGTCTGGCTCGCTTCGCACTGCGTGCCGACGGACTCCTCGAGTACGGCATGCTCCCGAGGCCAGCCTTTGGCCCGGTGGTCACCGTCGGCCTGATCGGCCCGCTGTGGCGCGTGGAGGTGGGCGCCGTCGTGCTCACGCCGCGGGTCCACTTCACCGACGCGACCCGCACGGTCGGCGCCGCGTTCGGGAGCTGGGGTGTCCGGGTCAGGGGCTGTGGTGTGCCGGTGGTCGCGATCGTCGAGTTTCCGCTGTGCGCCGGATT
>CANLQR010000519.1 GCA_947492135.1 Deltaproteobacteria bacterium
CGCGCGCCGATGCGCTTCCGGATGGTCATGCCCCGCGGCATGCAGCCGCCCGCGCCGGAATGCCACCCGACGCAGAGCGAGGCCTTCACGGTGCTGCGTGGCACGCTCGACCTCGGCGTCGTCGACGGACGGCACGTGGTGCTGCACGCGGGCGACCGCTTTCACCTCCCCGCTGGCGTCTACCACCTGCCCGCAAATCGCACCGACGACGAGCTCGAGTTCGAAGGCGTGCTCACGCCGGGGCTGGAGTCCGCCGACATGTTCACTGACCTCTACGCCGTCATGCGCGAGCATCGTGGGCTCGGTCGGTTCGCGCGCGTCGCGATGGTGTTCCGCCACTACCGCCGCACGATCACGTTCAAGCCGGTGGTCGCTTTCGCGATGCGCATCGTCGCCGGTGTCGCGACCGCGCTGAAGCTGCGGGTCCGCACCGAGGCAGCGATCGCCCGCGCTGACTGATCGCCGTGAGCGGGCGGCGGCGCTCGGCGTTCGTACGATCGCGGAATCGCGTCACTGCACGATCGTGAAGGTCAGCGAGGCCTCGCCCACATTTCCGTCGGAGTCCGTCGCGGTCAGGGTGACGGTGTGGTCGCCCAGGACGTTGAGCACTGCGTCGAACGACTCGCCTTGGCCGATGACCCCACCTTCGAGATCGTCCGTCCACTGCATCGCCGGGCCGGCCAGTGCTCCGTCCTCGGCGTCGTTGGCCACGCCGACAAAGGGGATCGCGACGCCCGCCTGGCGATCTTCGACACCGGGATGATTGATCATCGCCATAGGAGCTTCGCCCACGCTCGCTGTGGTGCCGGTGCCGGTGTCGACACTGCCCGTCGCGTCGGAGGTGGTCGCGTCCGCGACGGTCGTGCCACCGTCGGTGCTCGGATCGACGCCCCCTTCGCTGGTGCTCGAACCGCCCTCGGCAGACCCGCTGACGACCCCGGTGGGGTCGTCGTCAGCGCCGCCGCACATGCACATCTCGAAGCCACTGGTGTCGTGTGCGCACAGTTGCGTGCCCATCGTCCCATCCGGACAGACACACTCGCTGTAGGTACCGTGCTCGCAGCTCAGTGCATCGGTGCCCGAATCAGCGCCGCCTGCGTCAGTGGAGCCGCACGCCGCCGCGATGCCCAGTGCGAGGGCTGCGCTGATCATCACTAAGCATTTCACAGTGGTGCTCCTGCGAGGATCCACGCCTCGAGTGTTGCGATCGCTTCGTCGGTGATCTCGAAGCCTTCGTTGGGTGGAGGCATCACGCGGAAGTCGCCGCACGTCATCCCGTTGGTGAGCTTCTGAAAGATGTAACTCTGCTCGGGGGCGCCCGGTACGATGTAGCGCGCGTCGGGTCCGCACTCCCACGGCGCGAGCAAGATCAACCGATCGTAGAGCGCCTTGTCGGAACACCCCGGCACAGGACCTTCCGACGGCATCTGGACGTCGGGGTCGAGATCGTCGTAGACGGCGCCCAGAGGCACGTCCTCGAGGCTCAGCCAACCGCGACAACCCTGGTCGGCGGTGGGGAAGTAGGCGTTCTGTGCATGGCACAGCGTGTTGCCGGCACCGCACGACGCATAGAGGATTGGCGTGATGTCGGCGAACACCGGCACGCCGCCGACAGAGTCGCTGCCGCTGTCAGCGGGCGACTCATCGGCGCCGCTGTCGTCGGAGGCGTCGGAGGCGTCGGAGGCGTCGCCGGGACCGTCGCTACCCGCGTCACCGTTGCTCCCCGGCCCGTCGGTTGCACTCGACGCACTCGAATCTCCTGCACACAGACACTCTTCGTAGCCCACGCCGTCGGGCTCGCACACCCGTGCGCCTGGGCTGCCATCGTCGCATTCGCAGGCGATCGACTGCCCAGGCACGCAAGGATCGTCCGCCGCGGCGTCGTCGCCCGCGCCGTCAGACTCGGCCGTGCATGCCAGGCATGAGACCACCACCAACCATCGACCGACACGGAGTGAAAAAAATGAAGACTTCATGGTTCCTCGTGGTTTCTTTGAAAATCCCTAGCAACTCCCCACGCAGTGCAGACCCGAGCAATCGTGAAGATGGGTCCAGCTGTCGTTCGGCCCCGCGCAGTGCGTCATCTGGCACGCGACTGGGTCGCCGCCGTCGACGATACAGGCCTCGATGCAGGTGCAGACCTCGTCGCCGGCACATGCCGTCCACTCGTCGCAACACTCGAGCTTGCGACAGGCTGCGCAAGCGTCATCGTCGGCCGCCGGCGCACAGGCGTCGACCGCCGACGTCGAGGAGTCACTGCCAGTTTGATGCGTGCTCGAGTCGCCGTCGACACTGCCCGAGCTGGAATCCGACCCCGTGGCGGACCCCGAGCCGCCGCCCGAGTCACTGCTGGTGCCCGGGGTCCCCGTGGTCCCCGTGGTCGGGGTCGCCATCGTCGTTCCGTCGGAACCGCCGGGCAGATCGCCGCCCAGCGACCCGCGCGGAGCACAACCGAGCGCCATCGACATCATGCAGGCGGGATTGGCCACCCGCGCCGCAATCCGTCGGAACTTCTTCGCCATCGCGTTCACTGGGGATCCTCCATCACGTGGAGGTCCGCCATCATGCCGCGCTCGGCATGCTCAGGGATCGTGCAGTGAAACATCCACATGCCGAGCTCGTCGTGACGGACGGCGATCCGCGTGAGGCCTTGGCCCGCGACCCGGACGGTGTCCTTCCACCCCAACGTCGGCTCGGGGACACCGTCGCGATCGAGCACCTGGAACGGAAACCCATGGAGGTGGAAGGGATGGTCGTGATCGGTGTCGTTCGCGATCTCCCAGATCTCCGTGGTACCGACCTCGACGTGGACTGGGGGCGCAAGCGGCCAGCGCTTGCCGTTGATCGTGAACACCGTGCCACCATTCGCGGCGGTCTCGTGCTCGAGTGTGAAGCGCCGGACCATCGTGTCGGCATCGACCTCGAGCCGCTCGACATCACGGCGCGGGGGAACCACCACCGCGCCGTTGTCCGCCACGGGATCTTCGAGCGCGAGTTCGAGCAGGGTATACGGCCCCGGATCGACCATGCCCCCGCCGCGTGCAACCTCGAGGGTCTCGAGCAGCAGACGCTCACCGGCCCCGCCCTCGATCGCGACCAGCACGTCGTAGCGCTCGCCCGGCGCGATCACGAGCGTCTGCGTGGTGTAGGGCTCGGCGACCAGTCCGTTGTCCCAACCCACGACCAAAAACGGCGTGTCGGACAACTCGAGTGCGAAGTGACGCCCGTTCGAGGTGTTCACCAGCCGCCAGCGCTCGATCGTCCCTGGCCGCGCGGCCGCGGTGGCAGGTACGCGACCGTTGACCAGCAGCGTGTTGCCGCGCCGGCCGAGCATGAGGTCTTCGGCGCTCGGCTCGAGCGCCAGAGCTCCGTCGCCCCCGAGCTCGACATCGTCGAGCACGAGCACACGCTCGAGGTCCGCCTGGGGTTCCTCGCGACCGCGCACGACGAGCGTGCCCTGCAAGCCGCGCTGGATCTGCTCATCGGCGTAAAGATGCGAGTGGTACCAGTGCAGGCCCTGGTCACGCACCACGAACTCCACGGTCGTGGACTCGCCGGCAGCCACAGCGCCCCCGTTCATGGGATTGCCATCCATCGCCTCGGGCACCCGCAGACCGTGCCAGTGCAGCGTCGTACCCTCGGGCAGCGCGTTGCGCAGATGGACCACGAGGCGATCGCCGAGCGCGGTCTCGATCAGTGGGCCAGGCACGCTCGCCACCGCGTCAGCGGATCCGGAGTCACGATAGGCCCAGACCTCGGTGACGATGCCCTCGACGAACTCGACGGTTGCCACCTCGGCGGTCAGCTCGACCTCGACGACGTTGGGATCCGGATCGAGATCGACGGCCGCGACCAGAGGCGCCCACGCGCGTGCCTCCGCGGGCGCCTCGGCGGCGCCGCAGCCGATGGCCACCACCGCAATGACCACGGATGCTATTCGCGACACACGCCCTCGGTCTTGGCGAGCAACGGTGACTTGGGGTACGTGCGCGCGAAGGCGCTGACGACCTTGCGTGCGGCTTCGCGCCGACCCAGCTCGCACAACGCGACCGCCCGCTGATGCTCACGCTCGGGTGCCAGCTGGCCCTTGGCAAACGTTCGCCGATGCTCCTCGAGCGTGGCCAGGGCCTGGCCTGCATCGCCGGCTCGCATCGCCGCGTTGGCCTGGCCGAGCAGCCGCATCTCGGCCGCCAGCGAGGTGGTCTTTGCTTCCGGCACCGGCGGTGCGCGCCGGACAGACGTGGCGGGACGCGCAGGCGCCGAGGCTTGGGGAACCTCGGCGGCGACCGGCGCAGGGGTGATCATCGCGCCGGTGCTGACCGACGGTGGACTCGGAACCGGGGTTGCCTGATCCACGGGCTCGGGCGCGGTCGTCGAATACGGTGCCGTCGCGGGTCGCGAGTCCCGGTCATCGTTCAACGGTCGGGCACCCCAGGTCAGCACGAGCGTGGCCGCGGCCGCGACGGCAGTCAAGCCGAGCGCTGCGGCAATCCACCAGTGGGTGGCGACCGCGGGTGCAATCTCGAGCGGTGGTCGGCCGTCGACGATGCGCTGCTGCATGTGCAACCACGCATGTTCGGCCGCGCCGCGCGCTGGTGTGCGGGCCGCTGCGAGTGCTTGCAGCGCGCGGCTCGCCGATGGCTCAAGTCCCGACATGGTGTCCTCGATTCTGTCGTGCCTGCGCACGGGCAATGGCGCGCTGAAAGTTCTCTCGTGCGACTCGCAGCCGCGAGTACACGGTGTTGAGCCTGATGCCGAGCGCTGCGGCGATCTCCGGGGCCGAAAAGCCCTCGATCTCGGTCAGCACGAACACGTCGCGCTGATCGTCGTCGAGCGTCGCGAGGCAGCTCTGGGCGAGCTCGATCTGTTGCTGTTGCTCGAGCTCGGCCTCGGGTGTCGTCGGTGCGGCCGGCGGCTGGACGACCTCGAGTCGACGCGCCGCCCGCGACGCAGTCCGCTGCAACGTCGAGGTCACGCGCCGGGCAATGCCGGCCAACCATCCGCGCACGGCGGTGCGTCCGTCGTAGTCGGCAATCCGGCGATGAACCACCGCGAAGACCTCCTGGGCGGCGTCGTCACGTGAGGCCTCCGGCACCCCGAAGTGCGCGAGCAGTCGCCAGACAAACGCATAGTGCTCGATGAACACTGCGCGGAAATCGAGGCGAGCGCCGGGCAGGACGACCAGATTCGCTCCCGCGGACTCGCCTGGCGAACGGCCTGCCATCGTGGGGGATTGGCCGGGTAGCGGTGGTTCCGTCAGGGAAAGCGCGCCTCCACCCCTGGCATGCCAGCGAACCCTGCTGCCGTAGGCTGATGGATGCGACCCACGTTCTGCGCCTCGAACACCGGGCGGCTCACAGGAACGACGAGTGTGGCATCCAGCCACGGACCGACCCAGCGCGAAGGCATCCACGTGAGCCCAACACCCGCAGTGATCGCCGCCCACAGCAACCGAACGCGCTGGGGCTGGTCGAGACCGACCCCTTGTCCATGCATGCTCCCGAGTTCGACGCCCGCGCAGATCGGGACCTCGACCGGGCGGACGACGGCCAGCGGGCAGATCCGCGCGGCGCCGGTGGTGAGGCGGACATCGCCCCCTTTGTCGGGCGCTTCGCCACGTCGCGCCGGCTGGGCGAGCCAGTGGGCGACCCCGAGTT
>CANLQR010000520.1 GCA_947492135.1 Deltaproteobacteria bacterium
CCCTCGGCCTACGCCCAGCTGTTGCCGCAGCTGATCCGCGCAGAGGATCGCGACGAGATTCTCGGTGCGGTGATGGACTTCCTCGCCGCGGGATTCCTCCACGTCATCGTGTTTCTCCACCTCCAGCATCAACTGCGCGGCCGCGACGCGCGGGGCCCGGAGCTGCTGCGGGAGGCCGTGTCTCAGGTCCGCATCCCCACGACGCCGCCGTCGGTGTTTTCCGACGTCATCACCAAGCGCGCACCGCATCTGGGCCCGTGGCCGATCGAACGGGAGATTGACCGCGCGTTTGCCCAGGCCATGGGTGGGATCGAGGGCGACGCGCTGGTGCTGCCGATCGGCCTGGCCGGCAAGGTGCCGGTCGTGATCTTCGCCGCGAATCCCCAAGCCGATCTCGATCCGAGCACGCTCGCGGCCGTGATGCACGGCACCAGCGCCGCGCTCGAGCGAATGATCTATCGCCGCAAGTCCCGCGAGACCTCTCGCCAGGGCTAAGAGCGACCGGCCAGCGGCGTCCGAGCGGGCCGCTACCCGCCACGCCCCGGGACGCGGGGTCAGACGACCTTGCCGACCCGCGCGCAGTGCCCCAGGTGTGCCTTGAGATACTTGCTGGGTAGCTCCCGACCGAGGTAGCCGCCGAGCTTGGCCGACACCGCGACGAGGCCATCGAGATCGACGCCGGTGCGCACGCCCATGCCGTGCAGCATGTACACGACATCCTCGGTCGCGACGTTGCCGGAAGCCCCCGGGGCGTAGGGACATCCACCAAGGCCCCCGAGCGCAGAGTCGATCGTGCGCAGACCCAGTTGCAGTGCGACGGTGATGTTCGCCAACGCGGTGCCGCGGGTGTCGTGGAAATGAACCGCAAGCCGATCGAGGCTGATGCCGCCCGTGATCAACCCGCGCAGCACGTACTCGGTCTGGCGCGGCGTACCCACGCCGATCGTGTCGCCCAAGCTGAGCTCGTAGATGCCGAGATCGAGCAGGCCTTGGGCCACGTGGTCGACCTGGGAAAGCGGCACTGCGCCCTCGTAGGGACAGCCGTAGACGCAGCTGACGTAGCCGCGCACCCGCATGCCTCGGGCGCGGGCCTCGTCGACCACGACCCGGTAGGTGGCCAGCGCTTCGTCGGTCGACTTGTTGATGTTCTTGCGGTTGTGGGTCTCGCTGGCCGCCATGAACACGGCGACCTCGCGCATCCCCGCCCGCGTCGCGCCGTCGAGACCGCGCATGTTTGGCACCAACGCGCTGTACTCGACACCCGCCGGACGCTGCACGCCCCGAGCGACTTCGTCGTGATCGGCGAGGGCCGGGATCCAGCGCGGATCGACGAAGCTGGTGATCTCGACGCGACGCACACCCGCTGCAACGACGCCATCGATCAGCTCGAGCTTGCGCTCGGTCGGCAGCACGGCCTTCTCGTTCTGCAGACCGTCGCGCGGGCCGACCTCGTAGATCGACACGTCGCTGGGTAGCGCGTCGAACAGGTCGGTCGGCGGGGCCGCGGGCGCTGGCTGAACGTCGTTCACGCGTCGGATCCGATCTTCGGCCGGGGCAGCTGGAAGTGGCCTCTCGCCCCAGTGTACGCCATCCCACCGAGCCGCCCTATCGCGTCGAGTCGCGCAGGATCGATCGCAACGCTGCGTCCGCGGGCATCCCGCGTGAGCAGGCTGGGATCGAGCTGGAACGCGATGACTTCACCGAGGACCAGGGTTGTGGACGGGCGTTGCATCGCCCCCGCTCCCAGGGGAATCGCGTGAACGAGCCGGCACTCGAGCGCAGCGGCGACCTGCCCGATCCGCGGGGGCGCCACATGGCGGGAGGGCACCGGTGTGAGAGTCGCCACACCGAGCCGCTCGAGCTCGGCCCACTCGTCGATCTCGGCGGGATACTCCGCGGAGCTGGCGTTCATCGCCTCCGCGAGCGGGCGGGCGCAGTGGTTCACGACGAACTCGCGGGTCTCGAGGATGTTACGCAGCGTGTCTTTGGGCGTGCCGTCTGCTCGCCAGGAGAACGCGAGGCTGACCATCGGCGGGTTCGAGCAGACCGCCTGGAAGTACGAGAACGGCGCGAGGTTGCGCCGCCCTGCCCGGTCCTGGCTCGACACCCAGGCGATCGGTCGCGGCGCGATCAGGTCCGTCATCAACTGGTAGGCCTCGCGCGGCGACAACGACGCCGCATCGATCATCTGGTGATCCATGTTTGCCGCGCCAGCGTAGGTCAGCGGCAGCACAGTGGCCAGCCGCCGAAGGGTACTCTCACCGGGAAGCCGCTCAGTATTTCGTCGACCGCCAGGCGATGCGCTACGCTCGAACCGTGAACGCGCGGCTGGGCATGGTGGTGTTTCTCGGGGCCTTGGCGTGCACACGCGGCGCCGATCCGGCGATGCCCGCCGAGGCTGCCGCGCCGTCCGGGCCCGACGTCGCGCCCACGGCCGGCGATCCGGTCGAGCGTGTCCCCCCGTCCGACCCGGCTCACGCGTCGCGCCCTGCACCAGTGGCCACCGCAACCGAGCGCAGAGAGCCTCCCAAGCTGCCTGCGGGCTACCTCGCCTTCCACGGGGCGTGCGACGCCGAGGTCGATCCCGCAGCCGTGGTCACGATCGCCGCGATCGGCGACGTGCTGATGCACCACGAGCTTCAGAAGCAGGCGTACGCGTCGCCCGCCGGCTTCTCGACGCTGTGGTCGGGTGTCGCCGATCTGCTGGGCAAGACCGATCTGAGCTACGCGAACCTCGAGGTCCCGATCGCCACCGGGCTGACCAAGGACGGGCCCGCGACCGATCCGGGCCTGCGTTTCGACAACGCGGTGTACACCGGCTACCCATTCTTCAACGCCCATCCTTCGCTCGCGGCCGCGCTGGGGACGGCGGGCATCGACATCGTATCGACGGCGAACAACCACGCGCTCGATCGCGGCAGCGAAGGCCTGGTGCTCACGCTGAACAGCCTCGATGCCGCGAAGATCGCTCACACCGGCACTCGGCGCACGGCCGCCGAGCCGTGGCACACGGTGACCGAGGCCAAAGGCCTGCGCATCGCCTGGCTGGCGTGCACCCTGCACACGAACTTCGGCAAGGACGACCTCGGCCAGGTGTTGCACTGCTTCAAGCAGACCAAGCAGGTGCTCGCCGAGGTGGCTGCGCTCGCGGCAAACGACGACATCGACGCGGTGATCGTCACGCCTCATTGGGGCAAGGAGTACGATCCCGTGCCCCAGGACAAGCAGCGCGAACTCGCCCGCAAGCTCGTCGACGCGGGTGCGACGGCGGTGATCGGTGCCCACCCTCATGTGCTGCAGCCGTGGGAAAAACTCGCCGCGTCCGACGGCCGCGAAGCCTTCGTGCACTACTCGCTGGGCAACTTTGCTCACCACCAACGCTCGCTGGAGCGACGCTCGTCGATCATCCTGGTGCTCGGACTCCATGCTCGAAGCTCCGCCAAGGCCACCGTGGTCGGCGCGCGCTACGTTCCGATTCATGTGCGCATGGAGGGCGACAAGCAGGCGTTCTTCGTCGAGTCGATCGACCGTGTCGGCGGACCCGACGACGCGCGGGCGCTCGTGGTGGACATGTATGGTCCGGCGAACCTGCTCGGACCCGACGAGGCCATCGATGTCGCGCCGCACTGCGTGCCGGGGTGGAAACCCAAGCCCCGTTGATCACGCGCGCCGCAACATCGGCGCGAGGAACCGCCCGGTGTAGCTCGCCTTGACCTTCGCCACCTGCTCGGGCGTGCCCTGGGCGACGATCTCGCCACCACCGTGGCCGCCCTCGGGCCCGAGATCGATGACCCAGTCCGCACACTTGACGACGTCGAGGTTGTGCTCGATCACGACCACCGTGTTGCCGCCGTCGACCAAACGTTGCAGCACACCGAGCAAGCGCGCGATGTCCTCGAAGTGTAGACCGGTCGTGGGCTCATCGAGGATGTACAGCGTGCGCCCGGTCTGCCGCTTGCCCAGCTCACGGCTGAGTTTGACGCGCTGGGCCTCGCCGCCGGACATCGTCGGCGCGCTCTGACCGATCTTCATGTAGCCCAGGCCGACATCGCGCAGGGTATCGAGCACGCGTGCGATGCCGGGGTGGTTGGCGAACAGCTCGCGGCAGTCGTCGACGCTGAGGTCGAGCACCTCGGACACGTTGAGCGTCTTGTAGCGGATGCCGAGGGTCTGGGCGTTGTAGCGCTTGCCGTGGCAGACCTCGCACGGCACATAGACGTCCGCGAGGAAGTGCATCTCGACCTTGACCACACCGTCGCCTTCGCAGGAGTCGCAGCGACCGCCCTTGACGTTGAACGAGAACCGTCCGGCCTTGTAGCCGCGCGTGCGCGACTCTGGCAGCTGTGCGAACACCTCGCGGATCTCATCGAAGGTCTTGGTGTAGGTCCCGGGGTTGCTGCGCGGGGTGCGACCGATCGGACGTTGGTCGATGGCGATGACCTTGTCGAGCCGATCGAGCCCCACGATCTTGCGGTGAGCCCCGACCCTGTCGGTGCTGTCGTGCAGCGCCCGCGACAGCGCAGGCAGCAGGATGCCGTTGACCAGCGAGCTCTTGCCCGCGCCCGACACCCCCGTGACGGCACACAACACGCCGAGCGGAAAATCGACATCGACGTCGCGCAGGTTGTGCTCCGAAGCCCCCTGCACCGTCACCGTGCCGGTGGCCTTGCGGCGCTTGGCCGGCACTGCAATCGATCGCCGACCGCTGAGGTAGTCGCCGGTGATGCTCCCGGTTGCCTCGGCCAGCGCCTCCGGCGAGCCCGAGAACACCACCTCGCCCCCGAGATGGCCGGCGCCGGGGCCGAAATCGATGACGTGGTCGGCGGCGCGAATCGTATCCTCGTCGTGCTCGACGACGATGACGCTGTTGCCCAGGTCGCGCAGTCGCTGGAGCGTTGCGATCAGCCGCTGGTTGTCGCGCTGGTGCAGCCCGATGCTGGGCTCGTCGAGCACATACATCACCCCGGATAGCTCGCTGCCGAGCTGGCTGGCCAGGCGGATGCGCTGGGCCTCGCCCCCGGACAACGTCGGGCCCGCACGATCCAGCGTGAGGTACTCGAGCCCGACATTGAGGAGAAACCCGAGCCGCGCGTTGATCTCGCGCAACACCCCCTCGGCGATGCGGGCGTTGTTTCCGCGCAATCCGAGTCCGGTGAAATGATCGACGGCACCGCTGACCGTGAACGCGGTGACCTCGGCGATGTTCTTGCTGGCCACCCGCACCGCGAGGCTCTCGGCCCGCATTCGCCGCCCACCGCACGACTCGCACGGCAGCTCGGCGAAGAATCGTCGATAGGTATCGCGCGCGCCATCGGATGCCGCCTGATGGAAACGCCGCTCGAGATTGGGGATCACACCCTCGAATTTCATGCCCCAGGTGCCGTGGCTCTCGCCGCCCTCGCTACCCCAGCTCACCTTGATACGCTTGCCGCCGAGTCCGAACAGCACCTGACTCTGCTTGCGCTTGCCGAGGTCTTTCCAGGCGGTGTCGAGGTCGACGTCACACGCTTTCGAGAGCGCTTCGACGATGCGGTAGGTCCAACCCTCCCCGCGATCCATCGCCGACGCCCACGGTGCGATCGCGCCGGCCTTGATCGACCGTTTCGGATCGGGAATCACGAGGTCGGGATCGACCTCCATCCGGGT
>CANLQR010000521.1 GCA_947492135.1 Deltaproteobacteria bacterium
CAGCTGGGCGTTGACGGGCAGCACGTCCGAGACGTTGCCTGCGGTCAGCGAGTCGTGCTGCGCCGCGTCGTTGACGTTGCTATAGAAGTTGTCGACCTTGGTGGTGAGAAACGAGCAGCCGACCGAGCTCGGCGTGTCGATCGCGATCAAGCACAGCGGCGTGCACTGCCCGAGGTAGCACTCCTCGGTGGCCGCACAGTCGACCGGCGGCGCGAAGTCGCTGCCATCGCGCAAGCACGCCGCCTGCTGTCCAAGGCCCACGCAGACGATCTCGCCGGGCTCACAGACCTGGCCGGGCCCGGTCGACGTGCTCTCGACGCCGCCCGAGCTGCTCGTGCCCGGACCACCGCTGCTCGACTCCGAGGCAGACGCAGACGCAGACGCGGACGCGGCACTGCTGCTGCCGGTATCGACGGCGCCGCTGGACTCTGAAGGCCCGGCGCTGGTGTCCGCGAGGCCCGTGGAGGTCTGGTTGCCTTCGGCGCTGGCCTCGGCCGTGATCGCCGTCGTGCTGGGCGTCGTGCTCGTACCATCGGTGGTGTCGCCCGAGGACGAATCCGTCGCCGACACCGAGCCACTCGCGGAAGCGGTGCCCCCGTCGCCGCCACAGGCCAGCGACAGCCCAAAAAGCCCGAGCCCAAGCCGCGTCTTGTCGAGTTGCATCGTCGGACAGTTTCGGCGCCAACAGGCCACCCCCGCAAGCGCGCCACGCCATGGACCACGGCAGGCGGTGTGTCGGACACCACCGTACCGGTCGCGCACCCCACTGCTGGAGGCTAAAGCAGCGACCGCTCGATCTACGTAGCTCGAGCATCGCCCCCCGGATCCGCCATCGACAGGGCGTCCCGTGCGACGTCATCATGGTGGTGAGTGCAGTCCCTCCAGGCAAACGGCGTGTGCGCGCGGATCTGGCCGTTGGCCCTCGCCGGGCTGCTATCCGCCTGCTATCAGGGCGTCGCGGACTCCCGCCCGGATGGCGATCTCGCCGACACCGGCAGCGAGACCAACGCCACCGACGCGGGCGACTCCACCGGTGGTTCGGGCGAGGACCTCGGTGCCATGCCCGCGCAGCCGCTGCATCGGCTCAATCGACTCGAGTACAACAACACGGTGCGCGATCTACTCGGCACCACGCTGCGACCTGCCGACGCCTTCGGGCCCGACCCCGAGGCCAACGGCTTCGACAACATGGCCGAGCAGCTCCAGCTCTCGTCGGCCTTGCTGGACGGCTACGCCACCGCCGCCCGCGACGCCATCGCGGACGGGATCGACGAGCGAGCGGTGTACAGCGTACGGCTGCCCTCGACGCAGCTCGGCATCGCCGGCGGCTACGCGGTAGGCGAGCTGTGGGCGTTGTCCGGCAATCCCATCTCGGCCGCGGTCGACGTCCCGGTGCCCGGCGATGCCGAGGTGATCATCACGTTGGGCACGAGCGTGGTTGGAACCGCGCCGGTGCCCGAGGTTGCGCTCGAGGTCGACGGCGTCGCGATCGCAGCGTTCGCAGTCCAGGGCAGCGCCGCGATTCCCGTGGATCACCAATACGCGGTCAACCTCGGTGTCGGCCCCCACACCGTGCGCGTGGTGCCGACCAACTTCATCAACGAGCCGGCATCCAACATCAGCAACGACATCTTTGCGGCGTCCCTGACGGTCCGCAGCACCGCAAGAACCGTCGGCCCCGGCCACAGCCTCGTCTACGTCTGCGAGCCCGTCGCGCCGATCACCGAGACCTGCTACGCGAAGATCATCACCAACTTTGCGTTCCGTGCGTGGCGCCGACCGCTGCGCGAGACCGAAGAGGAAACCCTGCTCGCACTGTTCGCGTCGATCCGCGCCGGAGGCGAGACCGACCCCGACGCCCTGCGCATGGTGATGCGCGCGGTGATGCTCTCGCCGAAGTTCCTCTATCGCGCGCGGACCAGCGGCGATGGCGACTCGGAGCAGTGGCTCGATGACTACGTGCTCGCCAGCCGACTGTCGTACTTCTTGTGGAGTTCGATGCCCGACGATCGGTTGTTCGAGGCGGCCCGAAAGGGCGAGCTATCGTCCGACGAAGGCTTGAGCGAGGCGGTTGCGTGGATGCTCGCGGACCCCCGATCGCAGGCCCTGCTCGATGGCTTCGCCGAGCAGTGGTTGTCGACCCGCTACCTCGCGGCCGCGAGCCCCAGCGCCGAGGTCTACCCGACCTTCGACGAAGCGCTCCGCGCCGCCATGACCGAAGAGTCCAAGGCATTTTTCGGCGACTTTTTGTTCAACGCGCTGCCCGCGTCCGCGATCATCAGCCCCGACTTTGCGTATCTCAACGATCGACTCGCCACGCACTACGGCGTGCCGCCGGTCGGGGGCAGCGCGCTGCGTCGGGTACCGGCAGGCGATCAAGATCGCCGTGGGCTGTTGTCACTGGGCGCGTGGCTGATTGCCCAGTCCGACGCCGGACACTCCTCACCGATCCGCCGCGGTCGGTGGGTTTCAGACCGCTTGCTGTGTTCGCCGGTGCCACCGCCACCGGCCGGCCTGGTGATCGATCCGATCGAGCTCAGCGACGCGACGTCGGTGCGCGAACAGCTCGAGATGCACCGTGAAAATCCGCAGTGCAACACCTGCCACTCGCGGCTCGACGTGCTCGGCATTGGCTTCGAGGAATACGACGGCATCGCCGCACGGCGACTCGAGTTGGGCATCGACAACCTGGGCGAGCTGCCCGACGGTCGCGAGTTCGAAGGGGCTGCCGAGCTCTCGGCGCTCTACGCGGACAGCGAGGTCTTCGTCGGTTGCCTGGCGCAGAAGCTCTTCACGTACGCGGCCGGTCGCGCGCCCGAGGACTTCGACACGCCATTTCTCGAAGCCATCGCCAAGGCCGCGATCGCTCGAGCTGACGACGTGCCTGCCGTCATCGATGCCATCGTTCACACACCCGCGTTCCGCTCGCCGGCCGCGCTAGAACTGGGGGAGTAGCCGATGAGAAACCTCGTCACGCGTCGTCGTTGGCTCATGGGCGCGGGCTCGACGGTGCTCGCCTTGCCGGCCCTCGAGTACTTCATGCCGCGCCGTGCCGCAGCCCACGGCACCGCGCCGCGCCTGCTGGTCTACTACTTCCCCAACGGACGCCGTCCCGAGTGGTGGGCGCCGTCGATGGCGACCGGCGCACCGGTATTTCCCGCCCAAGCCGCCGCGTTGCAGCCGTTCGCCGACAAGGTCTTGTCGATGGTGAACCTGACGAACACCGCGGCGCTCAACAGCCCCGGTGCCGCTCACGCGATGGGCACGGGCACGATCATGACCGGATCGACGATCCCCGACGTCGCCGGCGGTGTGCTCTACAACAACGTCTCTCTCGATCAGCTGCTCGTCCAGCAACTCGCGCCCGACACCAGGTTCTCCTCCCTGCAGTGGAGCGCGGGCGAGCCCGGTCCTTGTGACGTGGGCGGTTCGTCGTGTGCCTATACGCAGAGCATTTCCTGGACCGGACCCAAGAGCCCGCTGGTGGCGACGATCAACCCTAGCGTGGCGTTCGAGCGGGTCTTCGGCAACGGCGTCGATGGCCTCGAAGGCCCGGCCGCGGAGATCCGGCGCAAGTCGAACCAGTCGGTACTCGACTTCGTCGACGACGATGCGCGCGCGCTGCAGACCCAGCTCGGCTACGACGATCGCATCCGACTCGAGGGCTACTTCGACGCGCTGCGCGAGCTCGAGCAGAGCCTGACCACGCCCGCGGCCACCTGCATGGCGAGCCTCGAACCTCCGGTCGGCGGCCTTGCGTACCCCGAGCGCGTCGCGGCCTTTCATCAGCTCATCCGTCTCGCGCTCCAGTGCGACCAGACCCGCGTGCTGTCGTTCATGGTGGAGTTCGGGCTCAGCGGACGCTCGCACGACTTCCTCGACGCGCCAGGCGGCCATCACGGGCTGTCACACTTCGGCGATCAGGCCGACAAAGACCGACTCGAGCGCGTCGAGACCTGGCACGCGCAGCAGCTCGGCGCGATGTTGCAGCTCTTGCGCGACACCCCGAGCGTCGGTGGCGGCACGTTGCTCGACGAGACCATCGTGCTGGCGATCGGCAGCATGGGTGAGGGCGGAACCCACGACCACGGCCACAACTGCCCGATGCTGTTCGGCGGCACTGGCATCATCCAGGCCACTGGGCAGCAGATCGCGTTCGCCCCGGAAACTCCGGCACCGCTGGCAAACCTGCATGTCAGCCTGCTCGAGGCGTTCGGGGTTCAGGGGAGCTTTGGGACGAACGGCGCGATCTTTGGCGATGACGGGACTGCTGTGATCCCGGGGATCGTGGCCTAGCCGGCGCGTGTGGTGCTCACGCCGGGCGGGCCGCTACTCGCAGCCGCTGCGCTCGAGCACCAGGTCTTCGCCCTCGACCACCCAGCTGGTGTCGAACTTCTTGGCCTGCGCGAGCGCCCGATCGCGGACCTGACGTCCCATCGAGCCCGTGGCCGGTACCGGATGCGGCACCGGCATGCGCTTGATGTACGCCGGATGAAACACCACGCGCTCGAGACACGCGCCGGCGCGGCGCGCCCGCACGCGCAACACCCCGGTCAGCCGCGGGATGGCGTTGGTGTTCTCGAACAAGAAATTCCCCAGCGAATAGGCGATCAAACCCTTGCCGTACCGTTCGACGGCTTGGAGCACATGGGGGTGGTGACCGATGACCATGTCGGCGCCGCCGTCGATGAGCGCATGGGCAGCCTTGATCTGCGCGTGATTCGGCGCGTCGGCATATTCCTCACCCCAGTGGACCACGACGATCACCAGGTCGTGATCGCCGCGGGCTTGGGTCACCACCGGCACGACGGTCTTGCCGATCTCGTCCGTGGGTAGATACGGCAGGACCGGCACGCCCTCGCGCAGTGGTGCGTTGGTCCGCGTGGTGATCGCGACAAACGCGATCTTCCAACCATTTTTCTCGATCGTCTCGGCGCGGAACGGCGCGCCTTCGCGAAGCGCACCGCCCAGCGGCACGATGCCGAGTTCACGCAGGATCGGCGGGGTCTCATCGATGCCGACCACGCGCTGATCGAACCAGTGGTTGTTGGCGAGGCTCACGGCCGCGAAGCCTGCGCTCTGCAGGTGCTTGGCGTGCTCGGGCGAGGCGCCGAAGGCGTAGCGCGAGCCGATCGGGGAGTCGGGCGGAAGATCGCGAACCAGCGGGGTCTCGAGGTTGCCGACCAACATGTCCGACGCGAGCTTGGGCAAGATCTCGTCGAACACCGCGAAGCCCTTCTCGGGAATCGGGTCGAAACCGGTGGCGCGATAGCGACCAAAGATCACGTCGCCGACAAACGTGAGCTCGAGCGTGGGCGCGACCTCGATCGCGACCGGGGCTGGAGAGCTTGGCGGGGGCTCCACCACCACGGCCGGCTTCGCCTCGGGCACCGCGGACGCCGGCGCAGTCTTTGCGGCAGCGTCGACCGGCGTCGCGCCGCCCGCGGGCGGCGGCGAATCGGCCGGCTTGGGCGCGCAGGCCGTCAGCACGGCGGCGCCAAGCGTCGCGACGAGGCCCGAGACAAGACACGAGACGAGCACGGGCGAGCGCATGGGTCGGCCTACCTTGCGACGGCTGGACCGCGAATTCCAGTCCGGGGCGAATCGAG
>CANLQR010000522.1 GCA_947492135.1 Deltaproteobacteria bacterium
GCCCTTGGCGGCACCGGCCGCGGGGTCGGTGCCCTCGGCAGCGCGATGCTGCTCGATCGCGAGCGTGCCACCGGGCTTGAGGGCGGTGTGAGCCTGGGCGAGGAACTTTTCGAGCGCGGCGTTGCGGATCAGGTTGTGGCTCATGCGCATCAGCAAGATCATGTCGCGCGAGTCGGCGGGGCCCATCTCGTAGAGTCCCGGCGCGCTGTTGAGCACGCGCTCGACCTTGCCGTAGAGCTCCGGCGCCGTGTCGAGCATGAGCTCCATGCTGCGGCCGGAGTACGCCGTCATGTTGTCGGCGCTCTTGGCATCGAACGTCGCGAGCGCGAGCTTGCCCTTGGCCGCCAGCACCACGGCGAGCAACTCTGTCCACCAACCGCCGCCCGGGCCGACCTCGAACACGTTCATCGTCGGACGCAGGCCGAAGAACATCATGGTCTCGGTGGGGTGCCGCGCCGCATCGCGAGCGGCGTGCTCGGGCCGACGGTGAGCGCTCGCCAGCGCGGCCTTCATTGCTACTGGCGTCGCGCGCCACTTGGTCGCCGTGAGCTTGGCGACCGCAGCCTTGAGCTCGGGGGTCCACCGTGCAGCCTCGGTCTTGTACTCGGCCTCGAGCTCGGCCATCGCCGCGTCGAAACGCTTCTTTGCTTCCACCTTCGGGTCGGGCTTCGCGGGCTCGAGCGGCTTCTCGGCGGGCTCGGCCTTCTCGATCGGCTTGCCCGCGGCGGGATCGACCGGCTCGGTGGGCGGGTTCGACGAACTCGAGGTGGTGACTTTGCAGCCAAGGGCGACGGCCAGAGCGGCGACGAGCAGACGTGAGGTGCGCATTGGCCCCGACATACACCAAACCGCCCGGCGCCGAAACTGGCAACGCCGCGCCCACTTCCGTGGTGCGCGGCGTAGGCGTGCATCAGCGGCCAGCTTTGTTGCCCGGTCGCCGCGACGCCCGTGATCTCGCTGGGTTTTTGTCGCTACCCGTCGAAGCCGTGCCTGGTCTCTGGATTGGCCTCGAGGTCGGCACCGAGCTCGACGACCGCGCCCACCGTCACCTCGACGCGTACCGCGTCGACGGGCGCCACGAAGGACTCGCCCGTGGTTTCGGTGATCACGTTCCCATTCGCACCGAGTGCGCGCCAGCGTCGCATGGGTTCACCCTCGTCGAAGCCCTGCGCTGGGGCGTACCAGGTGCCCTCGTGGTGCTGCAGCTGCGCCGTGAAGCCGGTCGCCGCCAGGTCGGCCGCCCCCGAGACTGCAACAGCGCCGAAAAACCCCGCGTTGACGTCGTCGTTGCGCCAGTCGCAGTGCACATGACTGTTGTACTCGACGAGAAACCCCCCGTTGTTCACACACGCATTCTCGGCCTTGGTGAGCGTCGTGTTGTTGCCGACGAAGTCGAAGCCGTCGCCGAACATGTGACGTGAACTCTTGGCCCCACCGATCGAGCTGTTGTACCCGGGTGAGCGATAGCCAGAGTTGATGCTGATCGATCCCAGCTGACCGCGGAGATCCTGCATGCGGGCGATCGCGTGGGGCTGCACGACGGCGTACCGACCCTTGCTACGCGAAGCAAACTCGCCCAGCGTGAAGTTCGGCGAGAGCTTGGTGGCGGAGTCGACCGCATCGAGATCGAGATAGGCGATCGGCGAGCGGTAGTTCGCGTTGAGCGGCGCCGGATAGGAGTAGCCCGACGGAGTTCCCGGGAACGCCAGTGGAAGGCAGGTGGTGCCGGCATTGTCGGCTCCCGGAAAACACACGGTGTTGGCATCCGCGCCACCGCCGTTGTCGTCGCCGCCATTGTCGCCATTGTCGCCGCCATTGTCGCCGCCGCCATCATCGACCGGCCCCGCGCCGGTGCACAGCGTGCCGCCGTGACGCACCGTCACCGACTCGAGCCCCAGCTCGTTGATCAGCGTCGTGTAGCTGCTCTTGCGGCCCACGAAGAAGTCGATGTGCTCGCCATTGATCGCGCTGCCGGTGTCGGCTGCCAGGACACAGCCGTCGTGAGTCCAGCCGCCCCACGGTGCGTCGCCGGGCATGGTCTGCCCATCGAGCTCGGCGATGTACATCCAGCTGCCGTAGGCGATGTTGTCTTTGTCGACCGCGATGGAACGGTAAGGTTCGAGCGCGCGGCTCTGCACGCCTTCGCCCCACGGTTTGTCCGCGCCCAGCCGCTTGAAGCAAGGCGAGCGCGCGCAGCCGCAGCCGCCGGCGTAGTTGAGGATCGTGCCGTCGTTGAGCTGACCGGTGCCTTCGAGCTTGAGCGCATCCCAGAACTTGCGCGGGACCGTCGCGAGCTTGTTGCACTGCATGTCATACACGCTGGTGTCCTTGGCACCGTTGTAGCTCGCCTCGGAGGCGACCCAGTAGTACGTGAACTCGAACGAGCCCAGGTTCGCCCCGGCAGCACGGTCGTCGTCCTGCCAGGAGCCCGCAGGATCTCCCGCGTCGCGACCCTCGTCCTGGGCCGAACAGGCCAACGCCGCCGTCATCATCACGATCGCCGTCCACATCGATCTCGAGTTCAGCATACGTTCACCATCTCGTCCCCTGGTCACTGTTCCTCCAGGGTAGGGGCAGGTTCCCGAGGCCAGCAGCGGGATGCCGGCGACTACGTAGTTTGATGCAGGGGCGGACCCGCGGGCGGCAGCTTTGCCAGCAACGCCGGTGGGTGCGACGGGATCGCGACGCGGCTACACTCCGGCGCACCAGTGGCTTGCCGTGGCTTCGGACCGGGGATCGTGCTGATGCTTGCGTGCTGCGAGGGCCCGGACGCGGCCCGGTGTTTCGACATCTGCGGTGACGGCACGCGCTGCGAAGCCGGCCGCTGCGTCGTCGCCCTCGCCGCCCCCGCACCTGCGGTCGCGCCCGCGCCCGAGGCAAAGTCGGGCAAGCGCGGGCGTCGGCGGGCGGGCGTCGCCGCAGCGGATGGCCAGGCCGAGTCCGGTGACGCCGTGGTCGCCTACCAGCCGGTCGCCGACCGCCACATCCCGAAGTACAACGCCAGCGCCACGACGGTGCTCGACCCCGACGCAGGCAGCGAGCGGCTCGGTGACGGCGTCGTCCGTGGCGAGCTGCGCCAGCTCGAGCCGGCGTTCAATGCTTGCATCGCCGACGCCGTCGCCGGCGGCGTGGACGTGGGTCGAGGCCAGGTCGCGTTCGTCTTCGGGCTGACGGCCAAGGGCAAGGTCAGCGGGGTCACTGCCACCGCGCCGGCCAAGCTCCGCGACAGCGGCGTACTCGGCTGCCTGCGGCAGGTCGTGTTCTCGCATCGCTTCCCCACGTACGACGGACCCCCGATGGGCGTCGACTACTCGTTCGAGGTCGAGCTGTGATCACGGCGCGGCGGCGCCCAGCAGCGCCGAAGGTCTAGATCTCGCCCGCGCGAGCCTTGACGATCCACTTCTCGATCTCTTCACCGAGCACGCGCTCGACCTTGCCCTGGAATGGACGGAAGAGAAACGGCATGTCGCCTTCGATGCGGACCTCGATGTCGGTGATGTGAATCCCGACTCGGAGGGTCTTGCCCAGTACCGAGAATGCGAGTTCGCCCTCCGAGTCGGTCGTCCACGAGAGCGCCGGCTTGTGATCGGCGAGCTTCACTTTGTAGGTCTCGTAGGCCTTCTCGACCACCGCTTTGACGCGGGAGCGATCGGGCAAACCGTGCTTGGCGACGTACTTCATGGCTTTGAGCGGCACTATAGCAGTGCCGGGCGGGCTCGGCTATGGTCCGCCGCGCGATGGACATGCCGACGGCATCCAAAAATTCCGGGGGAAATTCGGGCGGGAACTCGGTGGCAGACGCCACGGACAACCGGTCCGGGGCAGGAGGCACCGCGCGCTTCCGCGTGCTGTTCCTGTTGTTCTTCTTGTCCGGGATCAGCGGGCTGATCTACGAGTCGATCTGGTCGCGGTACATCAAGCAGTTCGTCGGCAGTGCCGCCACCGCGCAGATCCTTGTCCTTAGCCTCTTCATGGGCGGGATGTCATTGGGTGCGCTGCTGTCGGGTCGCTTCGTCGCGCGGACGCGCTCGCCGATCGTGGTTTACGGCATCATCGAAGGGCTCATCGGCGTCTATGCCCTGGCGTTCCCCCACCTCCAGGGTTTCGCGGCGCGCTTTGCCTACGACACGCTGTTCCCGCTACTCGGTGGCGGCGATGCGGTCGAGATCGCGAAGTGGTCGCTCGCGGGGCTGTTGATCCTGCCGCCGTGCGTGCTGCTGGGCACCACGTTCCCGCTGATGAGCGTTGGCATCCTGCGCCGCGAACCCAACCGCTCGGGCGAGATCCTGAGCATGCTGTACTTCACCAACAGCCTGGGCGCGTCGGTGGGTGCGATCTTCTCGGGCTTCGTGCTGGTCGCGCGCGTCGGTCTGCCCGGCGCGTTGATGGTCGCCGCGGGACTCAACATCTTCATCATGTTGCTCGCGCTACGTGATAGGGCGCCGACCCGGGCGATCGAGCAGCGCGATGCCAGCGTTCAGGGCACCGCGAGCACCAGCAAGGTGTGGTTCTATCTCGCGGTCGCGTTTGGTACCGGCCTGTCGTCGTTCATGTACGAGATCGGCTGGATCCGGCTGCTGTCGACGATCCTCGGCGCGGCGACCCACTCGTTCGAGATCATGCTTTCGGTGTTCATCCTCGGCCTCGCGCTCGGCGGGTTCTGGGTGAAAAAGCGCATGGACAAGTTCCCGCGGCCCGAGGTCACGCTGGCGAAGGTTCAGCTGCTGATGGGCTTGTCGGCGATCGCGACGCTTCCGGCCTATCGCCTCGGCGTGTGGGCGATGGGCGGCCTGCTGTCCGATCAATGGATCGAATACTGGAGCCCTGACGGCAGCCGGACCGAGGGCCTATGGCTGCAGTTCAACACGCTCAAATTTCTCATCTGCGGCATGATGATGCTACCGGCGGCGTTCTGCGCGGGCATGACGCTGCCGCTGCTGACCCACGTGATGCTCAAGCGTGGGCAGGCCGAGGGTGTGGTCGGCAAGGTCTACGGGTCCAACACGCTGGGCGCCATCATCGGCGCCACGATGGCGGGCCTGGTGCTGATGCCCGTGGTCGGGCTCAAAGGCGTGCTGGTACTCGGTGCCCTGGTCGACCTGCTGCTCGGGCTGATGTTGCTGCGGGCTGAGATCGCGACGGGTCGGGCCTCAGCGGCGGTCCACAAACTTCTGCCGGTGGCCGCGATCGGCACCGTGCTCACGGTGTGCGCCGGGCTGATGGTGCGGATCGATCCGACGGTTCTCACCTCGACCGTCTTTCGCAACGGCCGCACCCACCTGCCCGAGGGCTACGAGGTGCTGTCGTATGTCGACGGTCGGACCGCGAGCGTCACGGTGGTCAAGACCGACGTGAAGAACGGTCATCACGTCATCTATACCAACGGCAAGCCCGATGCTTCGGTCGTGCTCGAGCGCTGGCCTGCGGGGCGCGATCGCATGGAGGGTCCCGTGATCGCCGGTGACGAGCCCAACCAGTTCCTGGTCGGCTTGATCCCGTTGATGGTGCGGCCCGGCAGCACCCACGGGGCGCTGATCGGCTTTGGCTCGGGCGTCACCTGCCACTCATTGCTGGCCTCGCCCCATCTCGACAGGCTCG
>CANLQR010000523.1 GCA_947492135.1 Deltaproteobacteria bacterium
GGACGCCCCTCGAGGTGCCGGCGGCGCGGTCACGCCTTCGGTGAGGTGGCGGCCCAGCGCCACACCGCCGAAGATGGGGAGCGCACCAAGCACCCAGGCCCAGCGGGCCGTCGTCCGGGGCCTCGCGGCGCTTGGTGCCGGCGTTGTGGCCGTGGGCGGCGACGCCGACGGCCGCGGGATGGTCACGGGCGCGGGCGCGAGTCCGGGGTTCGAGCCCGGAGCCGCGACCTGGTCGGCCGGCGACTCGATCCGGGGTTGGGTGACGCTGGGCGCCGGCGCGCGCTCGATCCCACCGATGAACTCGCTCAGGCGATCGGCGATCGCTGCAGCATGACGCGGACGTGCCTGCGGCTCGGCGTCGAGCATGCGCAGCACGAAGCTCTGAAGCCCCGTGGGCAGCGCGTCGACGAGCGCAGGTGGCAGCGGCGGAGCCCCGCGACTGCTCTGCTCCTCGAGCGCGCGGCGCAACCCTCGACCACCAAACGGGTGGACCCCGGCCAGCATGCGATACAAGATCAGCCCCACGACATAGCGATTCGCGGCGTGATCCCAGGTCGCACCGCCCGCCTGTTCCGGCGCCATCCAGCGGGTGACCCGGCCGCCATCCGAGCGCGCTGCCGTGAGCGTCTGGGCGCCCAACAGGCCCTCGACCAGATCGTCGGCGACCACCACCGCGCGCTCTTCGATCACGACCACAACCTCGGGACTCAGCGGCCCGGGGAACCGGTCGTGGGCCTCGCACCAGGCCAGCGCGCGCGCCAGATCGATCGCACGCGCGCACGCCACCGGCCACGGGACTTGACCTCCTTGGGCCTCGAGCCACTGCGACAACGTCGGCGCGTTGGGTCGCTCGAAGGCCCAACCGACCTCGGCAGGCACCAAGCGCCAACCTCCGATCCCTGCGGCCGCCAATGCCGCCACGGTTTCGACCACCGAGCCGAGGTCCTCGGTGATCGACCATCGCACTCGATCGGCGAGAACCGTGCGCTGGGCCATCGAGCCCTGGAGATGGCGCACGTCGTCACTCACGGACGGGCCTGGGTGGGCTGGGTTCGCAGCGCATACGTCGCCGCACCCGCGGCAACGGTGAGCCCAATGATGAGCAGCGCTGCCCACAGCGCACCGATCGTCCGCGGACCTGCGGCGCGCTCGACCAGTCCGATGGTGTCCGCGATGCGCGGCCGACTGTCTTTCTTGGGGCGTGAGGCCGTCGCCACCGGCGTCACGCCGGGGACCTCGGTGCCGCCGGTGCGGGCCGGAGCCACCGCGACCAGCGTCGAGCCGCGCACCGGCGCGTCGGTGCGAAAGTCATCGAGGACAGCGAGCACCGCGGCGGCACTTGCAGGCCGCGCATCGGGTTGCTTCTCGAGCAGCGCAAACACCAGCCGCTCGACGCCGCGGGGCACATCCTGGCGGACCTCGTCGGGCAGCGGAGGCGGCGCGGTGGTGCACTGCTGGTTGAGTAACTCGCGCGGCGACAACGACTCGAACGGCGCGCGCCCACTGAGCATCTCGTACAGCACCAAACCCAGGCTATAGAGATCCGATCGCGCATCGATGCCGGTAGCATCGATCTGTTCGGGACTCATGTACTGCAGGGTGCCGACGCTGTGCGTCGTGTTCTTCGACAAAGCCTCCAAGACCTTGGCGATCCCGAAGTCCATCACTTTGACCGAGCCGTCCGGCAGCACGATCACATTCTCGGGTTTGAGGTCGCGATGGACGATGGGCGGTTGTTGGGCATGCGCGGCACCCAGACCCGCCACGATCTGCGCGGCGATCCCAACCGCCTCTGCCCAGGGCAACCGCCCGCGATCGGTCAGCGTGTCGCGGAGTGTGCGGCCCGAGAGAAACTCCAGCGCCATCACCAGCTCGCCGTCGATCTCGCTGCACGACAGCGCCCGCACGATGTTGGGGTGGTCGAGGCTGGCGAGAATCGTCATCTCGTTGAGGAAGAGCCGTCGCCCCTCCTCGGAGCGGGCCAGCTCCGGGCGCAGGACCTTGAGCGCAACCCTGCGCTTGGAGAGCCGCTCCTCGGCCTCGTAGACCTTGCCCATACCGCCCTCGCCGACCAATCGCCGGACCAGGTATTCGCCGATGCGCTCCATGGGCGTGTCCTCCTCACGCACAGGATCGCAAATCGATCTGGCCACGGGGGTGATCTGCGCGAACTCGCGCCGAATCGGCCGGCGACGCCCTGTAGCGGGTAGGTCGATCGGCGTCAGGGGTGACGGCGGCCACGCATCGCGTCGCGGGGACTTGGTCTCGGGCGCGCTTGCGGTGATCCTTTTCCAATGCGCCGCACCGTGTCCACGACTTGGCTTTCGATCGCTCTTGTCACGCTCGCACCCGCCGGCTGCGGCGAAGACGGCGGCAGCGGTGCGATCAACGGCGACCCGGTCCCTGTCGACAACGCCCCCGAAGCCGTGTCGGCCACGTTCTGCAGCGCGTGGGTGACCTGCGACTGCGCGGACTACGACGATCTCTACGCCAACGAGGCCGAGTGCGACGAAGCCGTGCAAGCGGGGATCAATGAGGACATCGCCGCCGGCGCGGCCGCGGGGCTCACCTACTCCGCGGACTGTCTGGGCGATCTGCTCGCCACGTATGAGGTGCTGGGCTGCACCTCGCTGTCGGAGTTGCTCAGCGACATCGACCAGTTCACCAACCTCTACAACGTCTGCAAGGTGTTCTACGGCGACGACGCCGCGGGGACACCTTGCACCGAGAGCGAGGATCTGCCCGGTGACAGCTGTGCCCAGAACCTCGTCTGCGAAGACGGCGTGTGCGTGTCGACGACGCTCATCGCCGAGGGCAAGCCGTGCCAGCCCGGCGATCTCTGCGAGGCCGGGAGCTTCTGCGCCCCGGTCGAGTCTGCTTCAGACTACGCGTGCACGTCGTTGCCGGGCGCGGGCCAGACCTGCCTGGGCGTCGCCGACCTCTGCGACTTCGACACCTACTGTCAGCAGAGCAACAAGACCTGCACCGCCCTGCCCACGGCCGGTCAGCCCTGCGCCCCCCTCGCCACCATCGCGGGGCGTTGTGCAGAGAATGCGACCTGCGAAGCCGAGCAGTGCGTCGCCGCGCCGAAGGCCGGTGAGCCCTGCACGGATGTGTGCGAGGTGGGCTCGTCGTGCATGAACGAGGTCTGTCAGGTCGAGGCTCCGCTGATCTGCTCGGGCGACCTCTAGCTTGGCCCTTACCCCCACAGGTATTCGAGCGCCGCGGGCTCGGACAAGGCGTCGACGGCGAGCGTCGCTCCTGCGGCGCGCAGTTCGTCCACGGAGAAAAAGCTCGTCGCGACCGCCAGACACTGGGCGCCGATCGCCCTGGCCGCATCGACGTCCTTGGGCGTGTCACCGATCACGACGATCCGCGCGTCGCCGCGCGCGCACCCCAGCCGGGCGCAGCCACGCTGGGCACCGATCCCGATCAGCGTGGGGCGATCCTCGTGGTCGGAGGCGAAGCCGCCGAACGCGAAGTCATCGGCCACACCGAGCGGCTCGAGTTTGAGCCGCGCGCCGCGCTCGACGTTGCCGGTGCCCAGGCCGATCGTGGCAGAGGGCCGTGTCGCGAGGGCTGCGAGCACCGCAACCACGCCGGCATGGAGTCGGAAGCCAGGTGTTGCCGCGATCTCGAGCGGTAGCCGGGCCAGATAGGCCTCGATGACCTCGTCGATGAGCGCGTCATCATCACCGGGCTCGCGCCCTGCGGCGCGGAGTCCCGCCCGCACGATCGCGGGGTCGGTCATGCCAGCGAACCGAATCTCGCGCAGGACGTCGGGTATCCCCGTCACCTCGGCAAACCCCGCCTCCATCGCGCGCCGTCCCGAGCCGGCGCCGTCGATCAGCGTGCCATCGATGTCAAAGAGATAAACGGTGGGGTGCAGCTTCACCACGCCATCGCCTTGCCGCCGTCGCGCGACTGGTCGGCCACGGCGCGGAATCCCGCGGTTTTCGGATCCACTTCGATCACGTTCGCGTGCCCCATCGTGCCCCGCTTGCGAATCTGGTGGCCGCGGGCAACCAACCCCTTCTCGAGCTCGGGCGAGATCCGGTCCTCGGCCCAGATCATGTCCGGCAGCCACTGATGATGCAGGCGCGGCGCGGCGACTGCCGCGTCGATGGTCATGTCGTAGTCCACGAGCGCGCGCACGAGTTGCGAGACCGTGGTGGTGATCGTCGGCCCGCCCGGGCTCCCCAGCACCGCGCGGAGCTTGCCATCCTTGACGAGCAGCGTCGGGGACATCGACGACAGCATGCGCTTGCCGGGCTCGATGCGATTTTGCTCGCCCTGAACCAGGCCGAAGGCATTGGCGGTGCCGGGTTTGACGGCAAAGTCATCCATCTCGTTGTTGAGCAAGATACCCGTGCCTGGCACCACGAACAGCGCACCGAAGCCGAGGTTGAGCGTGTAGGTGTTCGAGGCGGCGTTGCCGGCTTCGTCGATCACCGAAAAATGGGTCGTCTGCTCGGACTCGGCGCGCGCCGCCGTGCCTGCACCGATCTTCGACGACGGCGTGGCGTGGGCTGGATCGATGTCGCTGACCCGCGACCTGACGTAGGACACGTCGAGCAGCCGCTCCATCGGAAGTTCGACGAAGTCGGGATCGCCCAGCAGCATATTGCGGTCGGCGTACGTCCGCCGCGCGGACTCGACGTAGAGATGGACCTCATCGACGCTACGCCAGGGTTTGTCGTGAAGTTCGAGGATCTCGGCGGCCGCGAGCAACTGCCGCAGCACCACCCCCCCCGCGGAGGGTGGCGGCATTGTGATCACGGTGTGGCCGCGGTAGTCGAACACGATCGGCTTGCGCTCGATGGCACGGTAGTCCGCGAGGTCCTTCTTCACCCAAATCCCGCCGGCAGCATGGACTTGGGTTGCAAGTCGCTCGGCCAGGGGCCCCTCGTAGAACGCCCGTGCGCCGCCATCGGCGATGAGCTGCAGGGTGCTGGCGAGATCGGGTTGGCGCCACAGATCGCCCTCGACCATGGGCTTGCCGTCTGCCGCGGCATAGTGCGCCGCCGAGCTGATCAGGCCCTGCTTGTTCATGCGCTCGACCGCTCGACCGAGATCTTCGGTATGCCAGCTGTCCAGCGTGTGGCCATCGCGCGCCAGCGCGATCGCGGGCTCGAGCAGGGTTTTCCAGGGGCGCGTTCCAAACCGTTCGTGCGCCATCGCGAGACCGGCAACGGTGCCGGGAATGCCTGCGGCCTTGGCCCCGACGAGTCGTGCATCGGTGGGCTCACCCTTGGCGTCGAGATACATGTCCCGGCTCGCAGCCCCCGGGGCGCGTTCGCGGTAGTCGAACGCGGCCTGGGTGCCGTCGGCCATGCGTACCACCATGAAACCACCGCCACCGAGGTTGCCGGCAGAGGGATGCGTCACGGCCAGCGCGAACCCGACCGCGACCGCGGCGTCGATCGCATTGCCGCCGGCCCGCAACACCTCGAGTCCGACCCGACTCGCGTTGGCTTCGGCACTCGAGACCGCGCCATGGATCCCGACCGCAACAGCAGGATCGTCGCCCGCGGCCGGGAGCCTGCGCAGCGGTGACGGCTCGGTCGGCCCCACGTCCGAGGTCGGCGACG
>CANLQR010000524.1 GCA_947492135.1 Deltaproteobacteria bacterium
ATGCGAGGATCGTGTCGGCGTCGCGCCAACAAAAGTGCGACACACGGGCGCCCGGAACCACCACGCGGGCGTCCTCGCCTTCGACGGTCGCTGTCATCAAGCGAGCGCCGAACGATCCGTCCCGACGGACGGCGCAGTGGAGGAACGCCATGCGGGCGCCGCTGGGTGACACTGCGACGTGATGCAGCCAGTGGCGCATCGAACGGTCCCAGTTGTGCGGCGCAGGGAGAACCGCGTCCGCTGCAGCGATCGACAGAACCAACCTCGACTCGCCGGTCGCGAGGTCGACGCGCCAGATCCCGTCGTCGTCGGGCGCGCGGCGGAGGCCCCGCGAATCAGGCGACCGAGGCGCCGTCGCAGCCTTCGCGTACCCATATCCCGCGCGCAACGCCCCAGCCCGGACGAAGTCGATCGAGAGCCCGAAGCTCCCGTCCGGCGCGACGCAGCACAGCGGACGCGGCAGCGCCCTGGGCTCGCCTGGGGTGTCCAGGCAAAGCACGCGCGATCCGACAGCGTCGCCGACGTGGTCATTCCACGCAATGCGGCGCGGCCCGCCCGGAAGCCACTGCAGCATGCAGCCCTGCTGCCAGTTCCACGCCGTGGATCGCCCAAGGTCGATCCAGCGATCGCCGTCGCCGAGATCGACCATGCCCACGCGGATCGCGTCGGTGCTCGTGGGCGGGCGCCCTTCGAAGCCGACGCGCATGCCCAGGACGTATCGCTCGGTCGCGTCGAACGCGAGCTTGTCGTAGTAGCCGAACCAATGGTGGGCGGGCCCGCGGGTGATCGGACGCACCGGTGGCAACGACGTCGGTCTACAGCCGGAAATGTGCGGCACGGCGACTGCGGCCATCGCCCCCCGCAGGAACGATCGTCGGCGGTGGTCTTCGCTCCTCGGATGCGCGCTCGGCATCTTGCTCACGCGGTCTCGCGAGTGGGGGTCATCGACGTCGCCGACTCACTCGTCGTCGCCTCCGCAGGGGGGTGGGGATCCTTCGCACCAGAAGAGGACCGACGCATCGCACTGGACGCTGTCGCACTCAAAGGGGCGGGCACAGAGTTCTCCGCGCTCGATCTCGCCGCCAGGACCCAACGCTTCGCCCTCGGAGATCGTCTGCATGAGGTACGGTCCGCAGTCGCCCTGCCGGTGCAGGTGCCACACATAGCGTTCGTGGGTGAACTCATCGTCCTCAGGCCCGGGAAAGATGACGATCGTGTTCGAGTCTTCGACCTCCCACGTCCTCGGCGTCGAGTCGTACTTCATCATCGTCCCAGTCCCGCGATAGCTTCGATCTTCGAACGTCCCATCCTCGAACACATGGTACTGGGTCCAGCTACCAAGTCCGCTGACACCGGGCCCTGGCCGAGAAAACACCCCCAGCATCCAGTCCGAGACCGGATCCCTTGAGCAACCCACGCCCACGCCTGCGGACACCAACACCCCGCACACCACCGCGCGTCGCGATGCCGATCCCCGTGTCATTGGCAGCTCACCGTCTTGACCGCAGTCTTGGTCGCGCCGCGGCTGTCGCGAACATCGAGTTGGAGCGTGTGGGCCTGACTGAACTGCATCGACGTCGTGCCGTCCTGCAGCAGGACACCATCGACCAACCAGCGGACGCTTGCCACGTCGCCATCGAGGTCCGATACGGTCTTGGTCAGCGGCTTGGTGCTCGGGCACGGCACCGTCGAGGGGACGCCGATCGTTGCGGACGGCGGGTGCTCGTCGACGCCGATGGTGTTGTAGCCCCACCACACCAGCACCTCCGCAGTGCCCTCGCCACACGGTGCCGTGAACTCGAGCCAGGCGCCGTCGATCCCCTGAACCATCGACCAGCCGGCCCCAGCCCGCATGTAGACGGGCTCCTGGGTTGGTCGTCGAGACGTGAACGGGAGCCCATCGAGTACGCCCTCGGCCTCGAACACGAGCGCACCGGGCGGGAAGGCACGCCACGCAGTGCCCTGCTGGGCGATCCCGTAGGCCGGCGGCGCGAGGTCGAGCGACAGACTCGTGAGACTGTGCGTCTCGGACTGTCCGTCGCACTGCATCACCAGCGTGAGTGGGGACGTGAGGTCGAGGTGGAGCGAGCCGAGGTAGAATGGGCATGGCCCGCTCTGGTTCCCGCTCGCGCACAACGAGTAGCCGACCTCGCCCGTCATGGACGCGGTGACCTGGCCCTGCGAGTGCGAAGACATTGCGCCGACGCTCCCGCCGACCGACAACACCCATTCCTCGCCGGTGGCCAAGGTGTCAGCGGCCGGTGACACGCGCCGAGGCCCGGCAGCGTCGAGCACCTCGTCGAAGGCATCGTCGCAGTCCGTCACCAGGTCACAGCCGAGCACCTCGGTGCCGAAGAGGTCCTCGCCATGACGTTGATCGGCGCGGATCAGCTCGGCCGCGCGCTGGCCCGGCGCCTCCGGCGTCAGCGCGGCGAACGACCCTGCGTCGTCGCAGTTCGCGTCACGGCCGGGCCAGCCCAAGAGTTCGTCGTTGCATGCGCGCTGACACAGGCGCTCGACCGCGGCGGCCTCATCGCTGGTCGGGTTGTCGTGATCCTCGACCATGCCGGCAGGCACGATCACTCGATAGCCCTCGACGAGGCCGGAGCCTTGCTGAACCGTGGGCAGCGGCAGTTCGACGGTGAACTCGTCTTGTGGAGCACAGGCGCCGCCGAGCGGCTCGGCGGCGCACGAACGCTCGGTGAGTGCGAGAAGTTCGCTCGCTTCGCAGACGTACTCCATGTCCTCGGCGTCTCCGATGCGCACGTACTGCCCGCGCCCCGGCTCACCTTCGTCGCTCACCAGAAACAGCATGTACCAACCGGGCGGCGCGACGTTGGGATTGAGCGTGGGAAATCCGGACACGCGGTACGGCGAACTCTGGCCCGATAGGGATACTGGAACCCATCGCTGATCCATGTCGAAGCCGTGGGTCACGGTTCCGAGGCGCACGAGGCTCGCATATGCGATCGGGACGTCGTTCTCGACGATCACGTCGATCTCGCCGTCCCACGGGAGGTAGTTCTGCACGGAATCGGGTGGCGGCGCGTTCTCTTGGGTGAGGCCGAACTCGTGCAGCGCGACCTCGGGTGCTGGCGCGTTCGCGTCGGCCGCGTACTGTGGCGCGAAGTACTCTTGCACCACACCGTCACGCACGCCACCGCGGTGACCACCGCCCATCGAGAGCACGCGAGCGTCTGGAAGTAGCAACGCGGTGGAGTGATACATCCGCTCGAGTTGCTGGGCGCCGAGCGATGTCCAGGTGTTGCACTGCGGATCCCAGATCTCGGCTGTTTTGCTGGCGTAGTATGCACTGTTGACTGCGCTGCACATCTCCTCGTCACGGACGGACGCAAGGGCGTTGTCCGGACCGCATCCGTCGGTGGTTCCGCAGCGCAGTCCCAGGCTCTCCACCTCGCATCCGAGACGGCAGAATCCGCCTACGCACGCCGCGCCCTCGAGGACCCCGTCGCAGGGATCTTCTTCTTCGGTACACGGTACCGCGCCGATGCCCGAGCAGATGAACTCATCGGGCTCGGGTCCGCAGACGGTATCTGGATCGTGCTCACCTCCCCGATTGACGCAGATGCTTGGACAACCACCGCTGCATGGCAGGGTCTCGATGGGTGTCCCGAGTTCGTCCACAAGGGGGTTCGAGTAGTGATCGACGCCTTGTCGCGCGTTGCCCCAACTGTTGCCCCCTGTGGCGAGTACATGTCCGGTGGGCAGCACGGTGAGCGTGTGAAAGTGCCTCGCCTCGTCCATGTCGGCGGCGAGGCTGAACTCGGTTGGCGCCGTCGCGTAGTCGCCAGAGTTGTAGCCGCGCAGGTCGACGACCTCGGAAATGTTGACCTGTCCGTCGGCCCCGAGGTTTTCGCGAGACACTCCACCCGTCTTCAGTACCCGGCCGGGTTGGTACATCACCGCGGATCCGCCGGTGATGGTCGATTCGATCGAATGACCCCAGTCGCTGTTCTGCAGGTCAGGCCCGTAGTCCATCACCAGGATCTGCGCGTTGACCTGACTCTCGAACTCGATCTCCTCCGAACCCGCGTACAACACATCCCCGTTGGGCAGCACGAACATGAACGGGTAGAGCGGAATCCCTTGCTCCGCCGGGAACTCCGCCGCCAACGTCGTGAACGCAGACGACGGGGGCTGCGATGGATCGTAGACCTCCACGAACGGCGTCGTCTCCGCCGTGAGCCGGCCCGGTTGGCAGGTCTGGGTCGGCGCGTGGCAGCTCGTCTCCGCGGCACACGAGCACTCGTTGTTCCCTTCGTCGCAGACGCCGGCGGCGCACGGCGTGTTGTCGTCGCACGGGATGTCCTCCGCCGGGCACGGCGGGCCCTCGGGCTGACAGGTGTAAGTCCGCTCGTTGCAGATCTCCCCGGCGTCGCATTCCGAGGTCGCGTCGCACGAACCGCCCGCCGGCTCGACGCTCGACAGGCCTCCGGCGATGAGAACGCGGCCATCGGGTAGCGTGGTCAGCGTCGGGTACCAGCGGTCGTACTCCATGCGCCCGCCGAGGTTCTCCCACCCCTCGTTGGTGTTCTCGAACTGCCAGCCGAACGGGCACAGCGCACCTTCAGTGGCGCCCTGTGCGCCCCTTGGCTCGAATCGGAACGCATCGCGGATGCCGCCCGCGGCCGCGCTGCCATCGATGTTTCCACCGGCAAAGAACACCTCGCCGTTGGCAAGCTGCGAGTGACCCGTGCAGAACAGGTCGGCAATCCCCGAGCCGCTGCTGGGTGCCTCTTCGGTGAAGGGCAAGGGATGCCACGACATCGCGCTCGGATCAGCACCGATCGGCCACACGCGCTGGTCGCCTTCCCCGTGCATGACGAGGAGCTCACCTGTGTGCATGTGCACCGCGTGCACCGGCGTGCTGAAACAGTGGTGCGGTACGAGCGACAGGCCATCGCACGCATCTTCTACTGCCTCGTTGCCTGGTAGTCCGGGGTCCGACCAGTCTTCGACATCGGTGTCCCACGCGCCGAGGATCGGGCCGCCGGAGTCCGTCCCGCATGCATCGAGGATCGGTGGCACGTCGATCCCGGTGTAACACCCGGTGCTCAAGAGCAGGCTCAGGCCGCCGAGCGGTGCCAGTGCCCAGGTCGCTTTCCTAGGCTGAACCGAACCGAACCGAACCGAACCGAACCGAACCGAACCGAACCGAACCGAACCGAACTCTTCGCGTGCCATCCTGGTCATCTCCCATTTGGATCACGGTCGCGCCGCCGACCGGCGCGTGTCAAGGCCCGCATGTCTCCCCGCTCGCGATTTCGTGTCGTAGTCTCAGCGCCCGCGACCACGGTGTGGGTGTGGGCGTGCCGAAGGACGACACACGGACCTCGCGAGCTGTCGTCGAGATCGACGCGCGCCGGCGTCAGCCCTCGTCTGGCGGTGCGAGCCGCTCGAACGCCTCGGCCCCCGTCCACCGCTCGTGATCCCCCGCAAACGCATACCCGTCCGGCTTCTCGTCGATGAAGATCTCGCGCACCAATCGAAACGGCGAGGGATCGTCGAACGCACCGACGCTCATCGCGTACAACTGCGTCGGGCGCAGGAAGTAGAACAG
>CANLQR010000525.1 GCA_947492135.1 Deltaproteobacteria bacterium
GATGGCCACCTGTGCCGGTGCCTGCTCGACGGAGCGGACGGCGGGGGCGGAGGCGTCGACCATCTGGCCGGCGCCCCCGAGGTAGAAGTTGTCCTGGGTGCCGCTCTCGCCGGAACCGGTGACTACGTCGAGGCGGCCGTCACCGTCGAGGTCTCCGAACTCGATCCACAGGGATGGAACCGTTGGTGGGTTGCCGGCCTGGGCCGGGTGTGAAGGAAACGCGTTTGGGATGTGTGTGAAGCCGCCCGTTCCGTCGTTCTCGAGGTACCGCTCCCGCGAACCGAGCGAGACCACGACTGCGTCGAAGTCTCCGTCGTAGTCGAAGTCGACGCAGACAACACCGTTGTCATCGGCTCCTGGATTGCCGGCCACCCTCGCGTCTGTCTCGTCGGAGAAGGCGGCGTTTCCGTCGTTGATGTGCAGCTGCTCGGTGTACCCGTCACCTGCGTTGTCGACCCAAAAATCCAGGTCGCCATCGCCATCCACGTCACAAACACCGGGGCCGTAGTGGAAACCCGGAGAGGAGGCCAGCGGCGCGGGCGCCACCGTGAACGACCCGTCACCCGCGTTGAGCCAGAGCCCCACCGGTCCGTCGTGGGTGTTGACTAGGGCGTCGAGGTCGAAGTCGCCGTCGGCGTCGAACAGATCCACGTCGATGGGCTGGCTGCCGGCGAGTTCCGGCGGCGTGGCGTCGGCGAGTTCCTCGAACGCCCCGGTGCCGTCGTTCATCCACACACGTGCGGCCGGGCTGACGGGTCCACTTCCATCGGGGTAGCTATGCGTGAGGAAGAGGTCCAGATCGCCGTCGTCGTCGAGGTCGGCGAACCGCGCCGCCCCAGCTTCCGAACCGTTGTCGAGCGTCGTCGTCACGAACGTCGCGTCGCCGTTGTTCAAGAACAGCGAGTCGGCACCGCCCGCGGCATGAGGTGCGTAGATGTCGGGGTCTCCGTCCCCGTCGATGTCTCCGATTGCGACCTGACGGTGCTGATCCGAGTGACCGCCGACGGCTTCGCTCGAGACGTTGTCGAAGGCACCTGCGGGGTCGTTGATGTAGATCGCCAGCGGCTCACCGTCGCCAACGGAGAAGAAGCCTTGCATGTTGACTGTGACGACGTCGAGTTGGTGGTCGCCGTTGAGATCCGTGACCCGAAGGTAGTTCGTCCAGCAACCGTCGCCGCCGCCGCACGCGTTCGACAGCGGTTGCGGCGGATCGAAAAGGCTCCCACCGGCGTGTGCCAGCGAGAACGGCAAGAGGGAAACAAGTCCAAAGGTGGCGATGAGAGAAGTTCGCACTGGCAGCTCCGCCTCCTGAATTCCTATTCGAGGAGGGCGACGCATGACACCATGTGCGTTCGCGATTATCCAGCAGCGACCCAACGCGGGCTGTCGCGGCCAAGGTGTCCCGCCGGCGTCGGCCGCGCCGCGCGTCCCTTACGGCTCATCGAGTCCAGGGCGGCCTTCGGACTCCATCGGGCGGAGCTCGCCGTCGATGTCGACAAGCGGATCGCCTTCGTCCCAGTCGGCGATGTTGCCGATGGCCACTGCGCCCGCGGCCGACAGGTGAAAGTCGCCGGAAGCAGGGTCGACGAACCAGTCGGCGTCGTAGCCACCGATGATCTCTCCGTAGCCGAGTTCGTCGACGGCGTCGTCAACCCAGTCGACGTTGTTGCACGCCGTGAGCGAGCCCGCGGTCGTGCTCGTGATGATGCTGTTGCGCACGGTTCCCGCGTACTCGCCACCGCAGTCAACCGCGGTCTCGTTCCCCGCGATCGTCAGGTAGCGCAGGTCCACCGTGGCACCGGTGTCGAGCTGCAGGCCGACGGTCGCGCCCGGGCCGAGCGCGCTGTTCTCGGCGGACAACGACCCCGCAACCTGGATCGCGACCCCATCGGCGCCGCCGTCGGCAACTGCAGTCAGTCGACTCCTTCGGAGACGCAGCTCTCCAGTGCTCAGCGCCGCGATCGTGAACGCGGACACATCCACGTCGTCGAGCCACAGGCTCCCAGCATTGTTGAACGCGCGGAAGGAACCGTCCGAAATTCTCACGCTCGCGACATAGAGAAGCGAATCGGCGTCCACAAAGAAGAGGTTGGTGAACCCGCCCATCATCTCGGCGCCTGCGTCTCCGACGATGGCGACTTCGACGCCTATGAACGAGTAGCTGCCCATTCCGGGCATCGCACCGCTAACCCGAAAAACGCGTTGATCCCCGGGCTCGAGCATCGCGAATTCGGCTTGGAACTCCACCGCGTCAGTCACCTCGACCACGTCGGCGACGCCGAAGCAGCTTCCTGCGTCAGGGCCCGCCAAGTGGCACGCGCTATCTGGGCACTGCGCGTGCTCGGTGCAGACCACACATCCGACGTCGGGATCGCACGCCGGCGTGTCCCCCCCGCAAACGTCGGCGGTACATGCGACACACTCCCCGGCCTCGCCGCAAAACGGCTGTTCCGGTGAGGTCGCCGCGCACGCAGCATCTGGGTCTGCTGCACCACTACAATCGCCACAAACCGAGTCGATGCAGATCTCCGTAGGGCCGCAATCATCGGCAGTGATGCGCCGCACGCCCGTCGAACTGTCGACACCGTCGTCTGACATCGAGGTGCCGAGGCTCGACGTCGGCGGGACCGTGGTCGCTTCTGTCTCGACGACGCCGCCTGTGTCGCTCTCCGGGACTGGGTTCGAGCCTGAGCCTCCGAGGTCGCCACTCGCGCTAGAGGTGGACGGCGCCATCCCCTCGCTCTCCTCGCCGGAAGCGAACGGCACATTGGGCGAGTAGCAGCCAAGCGAAAGCATTGCACTCGGGAGTAGTGACCAAGCGCCGGCGACTCGCATGGCGTCGAGTAGGCATGAGAATCCGAGGTCCGACAAGACCCCGGCGCGCCCATCGGCGAGGGGACGGCCAGCGGAGCGATCGCGGTAGGGACGCCCGTTGCCGGGCGCACCGATCCGGACGAGCGGAACTACCGGCTCCTGCCGTAGGTGGTGGCGGCGAGCCGCTGATGCGGCCAAGGGTGGCAGATCTTCGCGGGGGGGGAGCCAGCGGGCGATCAGTCTCGTCATCCACGCCCAGGTCGTGCGGTCCACCTGGCTGCGGCGCCGCATGGCGCGTGTCGAGTGGGCCCCGACCTGAAACCGGAACGCCTGCGAGGTGGATCGCTCGGCCGTCTTGAATCTCCGGCAGTTCGATCGAGGCACATCGAGGCTTTCGGGCGAGCGGCGGTGCACTACACCGCGACCCGCCGCACGCTCTGAGTCCCGGGCATCCGCTCGATGCGATGGATGATGCGATCCACCTGATCCGCGGATCGAATCTCGAGCATCACGGTGATGGCCGAGTTGTCGCCCTTGGGCTGCCGGACCGCGCTGGTGTTCGTGATGTTCACACCTTCTTGCGCAACCACATCGGCGATATCTCGGAGCAGCCCCGACCGATCTGCCGCGATGATCTGCAACGCGACCGGGTAGGTCGCGCCGTGACGCGCGCCCCAGGACAGCGGCATCCACCGCTCGGGCTCCACGTCGAGCCGCGCGTTGCTGCAATCGACCCTGTGGATGGCCAGGCCGCGGCCGCGCGTGATGAAGCCGACGACGTCGTCGCCGGGCACCGGGTTACAACACCGCGCCGGGTGACTCATCACGTCGTCGATCCCCGCGATGCTCACACGCGACGCCACCTTGCCTGCGCCCTCGCTCGTCAGCGGCGACGACGACGGCGCGGGTGCCCGCGCGGCCCGGTCGAGCTCGACCCATTCCATCAGACGTGACGCGATGCTCTGACTCGAGATGTCGCCGAACCCGACGGCCGCGAGAAAGTCCGTGAGCTCGGGGTACTTGGCGTAGTACGCGGCCACCGCCTCCACGCCGCGTTGCTCGAGCCCGAGGCGCTTGAGCTCGCGCTCTACGACCTCGCGGCCCTGGGCAACGGCGGTTTCACGCTGTTGCTGGCGAAAATACTGCCGGATTTTCTGCCGGGCACCCGAGGTGTGCACGTAGCCGAGCTGCGGATTGAGCCAGTCGCGACTCGGCTTTCCCCCCTTCGCCGTCAGGATCTCGACGCGATCCCCGGTCGACAGCGAGTGATCGAGCGTGACCATCTGGCCGTTCACCTTCGCACCGCGGCAGCGATGCCCGATATCCGTGTGGATCCGATACGCGAAGTCGAGCGGCGTGGCGCCCTGGGGAAGGTCGATGACCGCGCCGGTCGGCGTGAACACATAGACCTGATCGGCAAACAGCTCGTGCCGCATCCCCGACACCAACTCGCGGACGTCGCCGGTGCCATCGGGTGCTGCGCTGACCTCGTGCTGCCAGGTCATGAGCTGGCGCAACAGGTTGATCTGGGCGTCGAAACGCTTGTCGGCGCGACTGCCAGCCTCTTTGTAGCGCCAGTGTGCCGCGACCCCGTACTCGTTGAAATCGTGCATCTGCTGGGTGCGGATCTGGACCTCGAGCGGCTTGCCATCGGGTCCGACCACCGCGGTGTGCAGGGATCGATAATCGTTGCCCTTGGGCTTGGCGATGTAGTCGTCGAACTCCCCGGCGATCGGGGTCCAGTTGCCGTGGACCAGACCGAGCACCGCATAGCAGTCCTCGATGCGATCGACGATCACCCGCACCGCGCTGACATCGTAGATCTGATCGTAGCCGAGCTTCTTGCGCTGCATCTTCTTGTAGATGCTGTAGATGTGCTTGGGGCGTCCGCTGACTCGTCCGCCAAGGCCGACCTCGGCGATCTTGTCGCGCAGCAACGCGATGACCTCGTCGATCGCCTGCGTACGCGCGGTGCGGGTATCGGCCAGCAGCGCCTTGATCTCGCGATAGGTCTCGGGCGACAGCGCGCGGAACGACAGGTCTTCGAGCTCCCACTTCATCTGCCAGATGCCGAGGCGGTTGGCGAGCGGGGCGTAGACCTCCAGCGTTTCGCGACCAAGACTGCGACGCTCGGCGTCGGGACGCGCGTCGAGCCCGCGCATCAGGTGAACGCGCTCGGCCAAAGCCAGCAGCACGACGCGGATGTCCGACGCGATCGCGAGGAACATCTTGCGCAGGTTCTCCGTCGCTTCGTGCTCCAGCTGATCCCATCGCACGTGCTCGAGCCGTGCGACGCCATCGCACAACCCGGCGACCTCGGCGCCGAACAGCGCGCGCACGACTTCGGGCGCCAGGCCGTCCTCGCAGGCGGGGCGGATGAGCGCAGCCTGCAGGACGTGGGTGTCGAGCCGGAGTCCCGCGACCGACAGCGCCACCGGAATCGACCGCGCGAGGATGGCGTCGCCATCGGGCAGCGTGCGTCCGATGAGGTCGAACGCGGCCTCGACCGCATCGACCCCTCCAGGGATCGCGGCGGCGGCTTCACGTAGTGGATCAGACCCGGCCGGGGAAGACGCGCTCACGGGGGATGTTGTAGATCGATCGCCTGCGAAGATCACCACGCGTTCGGCAGGGTCGCGGCGGCTCTCGCGATCGAACGCTCGCCGCCGGACCAGGTAGACTCCGCCGATGCGCAGGCGTGACCGACTCGCTGGCATGCTCGGCATGCTGTTCCCGCTGCTCGCGTGTGTCGG
>CANLQR010000526.1 GCA_947492135.1 Deltaproteobacteria bacterium
GCTGACCCAGGCCTACAACAAGCGGTTCTTCGACGAGCAGCTGAGCAAGGACTTCAGCCACGCGCAGCGCCACAAGCTCGCGCTGTCGCTGGTGATGCTCGATGTCGATCACTTCAAGCGGGTCAACGACGAACACGGCCACCCCGCAGGGGACCATGTGCTGCAGCGGCTCGCGGCCGGCATCATGGGCTCGTTGCGCACCGAAGACGCGTTCTGTCGGGTCGGCGGCGAGGAGTTCATCGTCATCGCCCGCGATGGCACGTTGGTCGAAGCCACGTTGCTCGCCGAGCGTCTGCGCCGGCTGACCGAGTCGACCAAGTTCGTCTACGACGGTGTGCACCTGTATGTCACCATCTCGGTCGGTGCGTTGAGCTACGTCCCGGAGCGCCACGCCACCGCCGAGTCGATGGCGGCCGAGGTCGACCAGCTCTTGTACGCCGCCAAGCACGGTGGGAGAAACTGCGTGGCGACGCCGGCCGGCGTGATCAAGCGCCCCTCGGGCGACTGACGAACAGGCGTTCGCATGCCCGAAGGATTCACCGACCAGCAGCTGCGCGAGGCGGCCAGTGAAGCGGGGATCAGCCCCGTGGAGCTGCGTCAGGCTCTCGCCGAGCGCTCCGGTGGTGCGCTGATGTCCGCGCCGGCGCGGGGCGTGGTGCTGCAGGCCGCGATCGCCCTGGCGGCCCCCGGAGCCCTCGCGACCGTCCGCCGCAACATCGAGACGCTCGCGGGGCACACCGGCCACGGTCAAGGCGAGGGTCGCTTCGACATCGTCGACGACAATCAAGGGCTCACCTACCGGATCAACGCGGGCGACGCCGGCAACGGCTTGGCGCTGGTGCGGATCGAGGTCGACACCAGCGCGGGCCGAGGCGCCTTGGCGCTCGCCGGGGCCGGCGTTGGCGGCATCGCGCTGACCGTCGCTTGCATCGGGTGGTTGTTCAGTCTGACCACCGTGTGGTTGGCCGGGTTGGGCATCGGCGTGCTGGGTGCCCTGTTCGTGGCACGTGGCGCGCTGGCGCTCGCGGGCGCCCGCCGGCGCGGTGAAGCGCTCGCCGCCCAGGCCCTGGGCGAGGCCCAAACCGCGGCAAGCACCGACGCCGATGGGATCGCGGACGAGCATGCCGAGCCCAAGCGACGAGTTCGTGCGGGCGATGCCCAAGGTCGAGCTGCACCTGCACATCGAGGGCACGCTCGAACCCGAGGTCATGCTGACGCTGGCGGCGCGCAACGGCATCACCTTGCCCTGGCCCGACGTCGCCTCGTTGCGGCGCGCGTACGCGTTCGCCGATCTGCAGTCGTTTCTCGATGTGTACTACTGCGGCGCCGGGGCGCTGCAGACGGTCGACGACTTTCGCGACCTCGCGTGGGCCTATTGCCAGCGCGCGGCCGCCGACAACGTGCGCCACGCCGAGATCTTCTTCGACCCGCAGACCCACACCGATCGTGGCATCGCCCTCGAGGTGGTGGTCGAAGGACTCACCGCCGCCCTCGACGACGCGCAGGCGCAGCTGGGGCTGAGCTCTGCCCTGATCCCGTGTTTTCTGCGACACCTGTCGCCGGAGGCCGCGCTGGCCACGTACGAGGATTGTCGGCGCTTCGGCGACCGCTTCGCTGGGTTCGGGCTCGACTCGTCCGAGCGCGACCGACCGCCACGCTTGTTCGCCGAGGTGTTTGCCCGGGCGCGAGCGGATGGCTATCGCACAGTCGCCCACGCGGGCGAAGAGGGCCCGCCGGCCTACATCCTCGAGGCACTCGATGTGCTGCACGTCGACCGCATCGACCATGGCGTGCGCTGCCTCGAAGACCCCATGCTGGTCGAGCGTTTGGCCGCGCAGCGCATCCCACTGACGGTGTGCCCGCTGTCGAATGTGCGCCTGCGCGTGTTCGACACCATCGCCGATCACAACCTCGCCGAGCTGCTGCGCGCTGGGTTGGTCGCCACCGTCAACTCCGACGATCCGGCGTACTTCGGCGGCTACATGTCCGCCAATTTTCTAGCGGTGACGCGGGGCTTGGACCTCGACGCGAGCGGGTTACTGACGCTGGGGACCAACGCTGTCGAGGCGAGTTTCGCCCAGCCGCTGCGCAAGGCCGAGCTGCAAGCGCAGCTCGAGATCCACTTCGCGGAGACCTGAATCGACTGCGGCCTGGGGTGCTCAACCCCGACCGACTTGGGCAAACCCGGAGCAAGTCGGGCACGCCGAGCGCAGGTCCGCCGGTCCGTTCCGGTGCCATCTGGTCGAGAACCCTGGGAAATCCTATTTCCTGATGGGCTTGGCGCGCCTGGTGCTTTGAGCGAGGGCGTGAACTCCAAGTCGACCGCGCTCGCTGCCATTTTCGGAGGTCTCGTCGGCTGTACGCCAGGGGGGACCCGCGAGCCCGAGTTCGCCCCGCCGCACCCATCGGCACCGATCGCCCGACCGCAGTCGTCTGACGCACCGATGCCCTCGATGGCGTTCGACGTCGCCGTGGTCGACGAGGAGATCGAGTTCGTCGCAGTGCCGGTCGAGACCGTACAGCTCGAGCGATTCACCGAGGTCCGCGCGGCCCCGAGCCAAGACGCGGCTCTGCTGGGCATCCTCGCGCCCGCGGTGCGCATCGGTCTCCACCCTGCGATCGCCGCCGACGACTGCACCCACGGGTGGCGCGCTGTCGAGCCGCGTGGGTACATCTGCGCCCCGACCATCGCGACCGATCGCGCGGCGACCACCGAACTTCTGCCACGCGTGCCGACCGGCGCCTTGGTGCCTGGGGTCTACGGCAAGATTCGCGGCGACGGTGCGCGACTCTACGACGATGAGGATGCGGTGCGCCGCAAGTCCGCGGGCCGGGCGCCCGAAGCCGCGCTCACCGTGCGTCGCTTGGGCACCTTACGGATCGACGGCCGCGAGTTCTGGCGCACACGACACGGACTGGTCGCGGTCTCCGATATCCGCAAGCTCGACAGCTCCGGGTTTCGCGGCGTCGATCTCGAGGATGGATTGGCGCAACCCCTCGCGTGGGCCCGATTTCGCGGCGACGACGGTGCGATTGCCCTGCGCGAGGCCCCGAGCCCCACTGCGGCTGTCCAGACCCGCTGGAAGGCCCGACACCACGCGCGCGTGGTCGAGACCTCGGTCGACGGTGCGTGGGTCCGGCTCGATCGCGGCGGCTGGGCCCAGCGCAACGAGGTTCGGATCGCCAGCGTGACCCCGGCACCGGAAGGGATCGCCAGCGACGAGCGCTGGATCGACATCGACGTCGAGGAGCAGGTGCTGGTCGCCTACGTCGGCGCGCGCCCGGTGTACGCAACGCTGGTGTCGACCGGCCGCCGCGGGCATGACACACCCACCGGCGTGTTTCGGATCGAGCGCAAGGTCGCCGAGCGAACGATGAGTTCTCGACCGGACGACGATGACCCGTACGCTGTCGATCGCGTGCCGTGGACGGCGTACTTCGTCGGTAGCTTCGCGCTGCACACAGCCTACTGGCACGGCAGCTTCGGCGAGCGCAAGAGCCACGGCTGTGTGAACCTCGCGCCACGGGACGCAAGGCGGCTCTACGGTTGGACCGCACCAGGAGTGCTGCCGGGCTACACGGAGATCCATGGGAGTGCCGCGCAACCCGGCGCGGTGATCCAGATCCGCAGCGCCGACGACCCGACGCCGGACTGGCAGGGCTACGCTGCGGCGATGCGGGCTGGCACCGCACCGGTGTAGCCATCGACTAGGAGCGCCTACGAGCCGCCCAGGCGATCGGATCGCGTATTGCGGTCGGTCTGGAGCTCAGCCTGCGAACGGTCGAGGCCCGACCACGCGCGATCGATGAAGAACCGGGCCAGCCCCGCAGGCAACCGCGCGTCGTCACGCACGTCACGGCGTCGATACTCGTAGATGGTCTTTTGCTTCCACGCATTGAAGCCATCGGTGCCGAGCGAGGCGTCGCGGTCCAAGAAGATCTGCGAGGTCGGAACGACGACGCGCACCGGACCGTGGTCGCCCTCGATCGTCCAGACCGCGACGACGTGGTTCCACACCGGCCAGAACAGCCCGACGTTGCGCACGCCGAGGCGTCGCACCAGGTACGCGAACAACGCCGACAGTTCGTCACACTCGGCGGTGGCGGTCGCGGGCGCGGCGGCTGGGTCGAAGTCCTCCAGCTTTGCCCACTGCGCCCAGATTTCATCGGAGCGTGGCTCCTCGTTGGTAATGGCCCAGCGCAACTGCCACAGACCTCCATCGCGGACACACTCGAAGACCATGCGCACCCGAACGTAGTCGTGCCACAGCGCGTCGCTTGCGGAGAGGCCGTGTTGTGCGAGCCACGCCCGGTAGTCGACCTCGAGGGCAGGCGCCTCTTCGAGCTCCACCGCGACGAGCTCGAGCGCGGCGACGAACTCGCCAACGCGAACATGGGGGCCCGGCGGTAGTGCGGGCGCAGACTCCACGACTGCGGCCACCCCTGCCACAGGCGGCTCGTCGGCCACCTGGCCCGGAGTCGCCTGCGTTCCGGTTGCGGCCGTGGGGGCGAGCGCGCTGACCAAGGTGGGCGGCTGCGGCGGACTCACGGCGCCGATCGGCGCCCCAGCAACGTCGCCGGCCACCTGGCCACCGCATCCGGCTGGCGCCGCAACGAGCACGGTCGCCTGGCCGAGGCTCGCCATCCATCGAACCATCTGCGTTCGCCCGATCATCGCGGTGTCGAACGTTTGGCGCGCCGCAATCGGTTCGACGCCGAGCGAGAACGCCCGTGGCGGAAGAAATTCGACGCGATGCTCGGTCTGCTCGAGGTGATCGCGACGTACTCGATCGCGCCCGATCGTGCGCACCGATGCACCACCGTGCACATCCCGTGCGACCACGTGCATGATCGTGCACCAAGGGTGCGCCGCGACCGTGGGCCACACCACGCGAATTTCGAATTACCGCCTGCAGCAGCCAACTGCGTACGAAATCGACCTCGATCACCCGACGACGTAGGCCTTGCCAGCGCTGACACAAGCCCGCACGCTGTGATGAGTTCCCCCATCCGGTCCCCCCACGGATGGCAGGCACTCTCGAGCGGCGCAGCGGTAGCGAAACGTGGGGACTCGAAAAGAAGTGCGAAACGCTCATGCTTCACCACCGCCCACGCTTCGCCCTCGTGCTTTCGCTCCCCCTGCTCGCGGCGCTGCAGCTGTGGGCCACGCCCGCCGCCGCCGCCCCGGATGACGTCGCGGATAGCCCCCGGGGCAGCTATGTGGTGGTCGATACGCCGCCGCTCACCCTCGACACCCCCGCCCAGGCTGGCGGCGCACCGCACATCTTGTTTCTCAACCGCTGCACCGGCGGCGTGACAATTTCGCCGGGCAACGAGGACTCGTCGGCGAACACCTCGTCGATCCTCAGCTTCCCGGTGAACTTCCCCGAGTTTCCCTACGGTGATGGCGCGTGGAGCGAAGTCATGGCCCGCACGCGGGAGCTCTACGAACCGTTCAACGTCCAGGTCACCGATGTCGACCCGGCGCCCGCACAACACGACGAGGTCATCGTTTGCGGCGACGGCGGCAGCGCGGGGTTCTCCGGCGCCGGC
>CANLQR010000527.1 GCA_947492135.1 Deltaproteobacteria bacterium
CCCTGGCTCGCGCGCGCGCAGCTCGAGGGCGCGGTTCTCGGTGCCATCGACGACGCGTGCTCGGACCGCGCCATCGTCGATGGAGAGTCCCTTGTCATCTCGGCGGGCGACTCGCACCAGCGCGGCTCCGCTGCTGACGTCGACCTCGATCTGTGTGTCCGAACCCGACCCCGATCGGAGCGCAAAACGAGCGAGCTGCGTCCAGTGGGAGTTGTACCCCGACCACGACAGCCACTCGTCCGACCACCGTGGGCCGGCGTCGCTGGCCCACGCGAGCACGTGCCCCAAGCCGTAGCGCCAGGTCACCAGCAGTGGGTGCCCTTCGGCGGCGGCCATGAGGATCTCCGCGGTCGGCCGAGCCTCGAGTTGCTGGTAGCCCTTGAGGAACGGCGCCCGCTGATAGTCGATGCCCTCGAGCGCGGGATGGCGTGCGAGCGCTAGCGGCCGAAAGGGGACCTCTTTGAGCGAACTGTCGACCAGTCGCTCGGTCTCCTGAACGAACAAAGAACGCAGCTTGCTCGCGTCGGCGGTGAGATAGAACCGCCCACCACCCGCCTTGGCGAGGTCCTTGAGAAACTGGGTGTCGACATCATCCTCGGTGCCGATGCCGATCACGCTGGTGGTGATGCCCTCGTCGCGCATCTGCTTGGCCAGGTCTTCGCTACGCGGGCCCGGGCCATCCCCAAAGGGAATGCCTTTGACCTTCTCCTCGGAGTCGGCGGCATCACTGAAGAGGATCACGTGACGCAGCGGCGTGTCGACCTTCTTCATGGTCTCGTGTGCCGCTTCCATACTGGTGTAGACGTAGATTCCACCGCCGTCGGCCCGGATTCGCAGGACTCGGCGCTCGGTGTCGCCGCCGTCGCCGACCGACTGCAGGTTGACCTCCCAGCGGACCTCTTCGGTGACGCTCATCACCGCGATCTGGTCGAAGGGGCGGAGCAACCGCATCGACGCCACTGCACCCTCGTCGGCGAGCTCCATCTTGGTCTTGGCCCAGCCAGCCATGGCCGACATGCTGCCGGAGCGATCGAGGATGATGACGATGGTTGCCGCCGACTCGATCTCTTGCTCGACCGGATCGATCTTCACCGGCAGGATCTTCTCGAGTGCGGTGTCGCCATAGCCACCCATGTCGTAGGCCATCGGACCACCCAGGACGATCAGGCCGCCGCCGCCGTCGACCCACCGTGCGAGGTTCCCCATGAACGCATCGGGCAGTCCACGTTCGCCGGCGATGGCTTCGGCTGGGGCGTTCGCCAGGACCACCAGATCGACGCTCTCGAGCCGCGCGTGCTCGGGTTTCATTTCGCTGGCCTTGACTACCTCGACTTCCATCCGCTCGGCCCGCAAGGCGCGAGCGATCGCGCCGCCGTCGGCGTCCTCACCAGCGATCACGCGGACCTTGGGAGGTTCGCCGACGACCAGCGTTCCGGTCCCGCGGTTGTTGGTCGGATCGATGTCGCCGGACTGCTCGAGCTCCAGCGTGGCCTCGATCGGCGTGGTACCCGGCGTCGCGCGAGCGTCGAGCGAGTGCGAGAAGGGCACATCGAGCGACTCGCCGGCGGGGATGTCGACGACCTGCGACAGCGCGACCTTGTCGCCGACCTTGACGGTGAGCGTGCCGCGCTGGGGTCCGTTGCCACCCACGAGCTGGATCTTGCCGCTCGCGGTCGATCCGGGCCGTACTTGCGACTCCGTGAGTTCCACGGCGAGCACCGCAGGGTCGTTGCGGGACGGATCGATGACGATCGTGTCGATCGTGACCCCGCGAGCATCGGCGAGTGCACGTGCGTCGAGGCCGGCCTCGACGGTGCCCTTGCGCCCATCGGAGAACAGCACGACCTCGCCGTGCTCACCGTCGGGGATCAATGACAGCGCGATCGCGAGCGCCCCGTCGATGTCGCTGCCATCGACCGCTGTGGTGCGTGAAGACGCGGGCAGCTTCCATGGCCCGCCGGGCATCACCACCAGCTCCGGTTGGCCGTCGAACAGCACGAGGCCGGTGCGGATGCCATCGTCCAAACCACCGCGCAGCTGCTCCACCTTGACCAGGGCGTCGGCGAGCGCGGCGTCGGGGATGCTTGCGGAACGATCGACCACGAACACGACGTGGCCGACCTCCTCGCGTTCGTGCCACCGCAGATCGAGCAGAGCGCCCACCAAAGCGAGCATCCCCAGGGTTCGGGTCGCGGCTGCGAGCACGCGAAGACCCGGACGGTCGCCCCAGCGCCGCCACAGATCGTAGACGAGCAATCCGAGGATCGGCAGAGCCAACCACACCAGATGCGGGCGACCGATCTCGGGGAGCCAGGTCATGCGGACACCGCCTTTCGCTTGCGGCGCCGCAGCCTCTGGAGACCCACGACGAACGCGGGCAGCAGCCACTCCAAGCTCAGCGCACCCAGTGCAGCGATGGCGAGATAGGACCACAGCGGGGCGCCGCCCAGGGTGCTGCCCGCGAAGCGGCTCGCCGCCGCGGTGACCGGCGTAGCGGGGGGGGCGACCCGAGTCTCGATGCTCGACAACACGCCGGAGTGCTCGTCGTCACGATCGGGCACTGGCGGCGCCGCCCACTCCACGAGGTTTGCCACGAAGTTCACGAACCCGACGCGGAGCACGAGGTCGGACTCGTGAGGCGCAAAGCCGACGTAAACCATGTCGCGGCCATCCCAACGCCCGGCGAGCGCGAGGCTGCCTTGCTCGGTATCCACCAGCGAGGTCTGTTCTGCGTTCGGCAGCAGCGTGATCGCGGTCGGGACGTCGAGGCCCTGCAGGTCGACGAAGCGAAACAGCGGGTGATCGAACGACCAGCGAAGAATCTCTGGCGCCTCGACCTCGCCGCGGCCAGCGACGCCGAGTTTCGCGGCTGTGGTGCCCAGCGCTACGAGCTTTGGCGACAGCGGTAGCGGCCCAGCTTGGTAGTCGGCCTCGAGCACCACCAGATCGAACTGATCGGCTTGGCCCAGCGCGTCTTGGGGCCCGATGACGCGGAGGTCGACGCGGGGGTGCAGCCGTAGCGCCTCGGCGGTGAACGAGAGTCGGGTCTGGGCCACCAGCAACACCGACACTCGGGCGCCGCCATGGCGGGCCACGCTGGCTTCGTCATCGAGCGCGAGCACGTCTTCACGCAGGTGGGCGATGCTCGCGCTGACCCGCTTGCCGGGCGGCAGCGGCACGCGGTGGAGTTTCTCGACGTCGCCACGCGCGGGGACGTCGATCGACAGCACGTCGACGACTGCGTCATCGACCCGGAGTGTCAACTCGAGCGCTTGCTCGCGACCCAGTTCCGACACGATGCCGACGTGGACCTCTGAGAGCCCCAGCGCGTCGGCCTCTCGCACGCTCAGCGCAACAATCCCGGCGTTGGGCCCGTCGCGCCCGACGCTCATGTGCTCGATCGGACATTGGGTCGAAGGCACGTCCACGCCCACGCGATCGGAGACCAGCACGATCGATCCTTCGCGCCCGGCGCTGCAGATTGCATCGGCCAGGCGGAGGGCTCGGACGGCGCCCTCGCTGGTCCCACCCGCCACAGCGGTCTGCGCCAGCGCGAGCACTCGCGTGTGGTCCTCGGTCAGCCCGATCCGCACCAGCGTCTGGGCGCCGGTGGTGATGAGCGCGACCCGATCGCCGGGGTGCAGCGACGCGAGCGCGCTGCCGACGGCCTCGATCGCGCGAGTGAGCCGAGGCGTGCCGTCGGAGGCGGCCATGCTCGCCGAGGTGTCCAGGACCACCACGAAGTCGCGGGGGCGGTCGTTCTCGTCGCGCAGGTCGGCGAGCGCGACCACCAGGCCCACCAAGGCCAGCAGGACCAGGAACAACGAGATGACGTGGCGCGGTCGCGACCATGCGCGGCGGGTCGGTCGCGAGGCTCCGACGATCGCCCGGAGCAGGATCACGGACGGCACGCGCTTGTCCGTTCGTCGTCGCCGATGGAGGTAGGCCGCAACGACGGGGACCGCGAGCGCGAGTGCTGCGAACGCCCAGGGCAGAGCCGGCGTCATCCCACGCCTCCGGTGCCGTGTTCGACGACCTGCTTGCGGTAGAGTTCGCCGTGGACCAGGTCGCTTGGTCGACCTCCGACGTCGCTGCGGATGTACTGGATCCCCAGGGCGCGACAGCGATCTTCGATCCCCGCCAGCCAGGTCGCCAATCCTCGGGCGTAGTCGGCGGTGGCCTCGCGCCCGTCGCGGATGACGAACTCTTCGCCGGTCTCGGCGTCGATGACCCGCTCGATGTCCTCGAGATCCGGCGTGAGTTCGTCCGCACCCAGCGTGTGCAGGACGATCGGCCGCGGGCACGAGGCGGCGCAGAGCCGCAGCAGCGCCTCGCGTTCGTCGTCCTCGTGGAGGAGATCGGAGATGAGAAAGAGCCGGTCCGAGCGGGCGCTGCCCAGGTGTGCGATCAGCTGGGTGTGGGCGTTGCCGCGACCGCCCGGCTCGGTGCGCTCGAGCAGGTGCAACAACTCGGGCAGCCCGTCGAGATTGACCGCCCGAGCGCGCAGGCTCCGTTCGATCCCACCGACACAGGCGAGCACCACGGGGTCGCGATGCCCGAGAGCGATCATCGCGAGCATCGCGGCCAGTTGTGCGGCGTGGTCGGACTTCTTTGGCTCGCCAAAGCCCATCGACGCGCTGACGTCGAGGCAAATCTTGACCGACAGGCTGCGTTCTTCGCTGAACTGCCGCACCAGCGCGACGCCCAAGCGAAAGTACACGTTCCAGTCGATCAGTCGGAGGTCGTCGCCTGCGTCGTACGGCCGAAAGTCGGCGAACTCGAGCCCGCGCCCGCGAAACGGCGATCGCCGATCGCCTTGTTGCAGTGCCGTCGCCGGGCCCGGCGCACGCAGGCGCAGGGCGGCGAATCGGGATAACGCGGCGCGATCGATGCGCATTGGCGTCGGTTCTAGCGGGCCCGCGAGTTGGGGACCGTGGCGATGATGCCGTCGACCAAGCGGTTGTTCGTGATGCCTTCGAGCTTGGCATCGAAGCTCGGGATCATGCGGTGACGCAGCACCGGGTGCGCGATCGCCCTGATGTCGTCCTCGGCGACCCAAGCGCGCCCGCATAGCAGCGCGTAGGCGCGACCAGCGAGGATGAGCGCCTGCATCGCCCGGGGGCTCGCACCGTAGCGGACGAATCGCTTGATGTCGGCGGTTGCGTTGGGAGACTCCGGGTGGGTCGCCATGGTCAGCGAAGCGGCGAACTCGGCGACGTGCGGCGCGACGACGATGTCACGAACGAGATTCTGCAGATCGATCATCGTCTGACGATCCATAGCCCGCTGGGTCACGTCTTCCGAACGACTCGTGGTTCGCAAGCCGATCTCGAGCAGATCCTCGAACGAGGGGAACTCGACCTCGAGCTTGAGGAGGAAGCGATCGAGTTGGGCCTCCGGCAGCGGGTAGGTGCCCTCCATCTCGATCGGATTCTGCGTCGCCGCGACCAGGAACGGCTCCGGTAGGGTCCGCCGCACGCCACCCACCGTGACCGCGTGCTCCTGCATGGCTTCGAGCAACGCGGACTGGGTC
>CANLQR010000528.1 GCA_947492135.1 Deltaproteobacteria bacterium
GTGTGGAAATCTTGGCTGCCGCGCGCCCGAGGACCTCCCGGAACTCGCGCGCGAGCAACTGTCCGCCCTCGACCCGCGATTCTATGACGGTGCGTCCTTTGCCGACGGAGTCTCCCAGGAAACCATGGGTGATCTGAACGGCGATGGCACCGAGGATCTCGTGGTGTCGCCAGGGCTCTCGTACACGCTCGACAACCGTGAACAGGTCATCTATCTCAGCGGCGAACCCGACGCGTGCGTCGACAACTTCGCCGGTCGTTTCGCGGCAAGCAGTGTCCTGGCCGCGGATGACGGGGAAAACGAAGGCGTGCGAGACGTGCTCGCCATCAATCGATCGGCGTGCACTGCCGAGACGACACGCTACCGTTTTGTCGGGGGCGAATACGTCGCGGGCGAGAGCACCACGACCGACACCTGTGACGAGTGAGCGATCGGGCTCGTCGCGGCCTTGGGATCCCGCGGTGGCGCGTGGTCCCGCGCATGCCAACCGGCGTCACTCGGCGCCCAGCAACCGCGCGAGCTCGGCGGCACCGCCCTGCAACGTCGTGCGCTGCAGGTACAAGCCAAGGCCGGTCTTGCCACCAAGCTCGGAGCCGTCCCCGGCGCGACCGGGGCCGCCGTGGTTGGCGACGGGGAAAACGCAACCGGGAGCCATGGAGGCGGCGGCGATTTTCTCGCTCGCGAGCACCAGGCGGCCCAGAGATGGCGCAAGCGCGAGCGTGGCCCGAGTCGTGAAGTCGCGATCGTCGGCGTAGACGGTTCCGACCAGCGAGCCCTGGCCGGCGCTGACGATGGCCGCGGCGGCCTCGACCGAGCCGTCGTACGGCAGCAGGGTGGCGACGGGGCCGAAGACCTCGTGCTGGTGAAATGGCGCCGTCGCTTCGAGTGCGGCCTCGAGCGTCGCTTCGAGCAGGATGGGCTCGATGAAGTAGCCTACGCCGTCGTCGACTCCTGCGAACGCCTTGCGATCGGGGTCGCCGAACACGCGTCGAGTCCGGCTGGCCAGCATCGCGATGCCCGATCGGGCGTCGCGCTGCTGGGCCTCGCTAGAAAGCGGGCCCATGCGATTGTTCTCGTCGGCTGGATCGCCGGTCTTGGCGGCGATCGACTGCAGCCGATCGAGTAGAGCGTCGCGTAGGTCGTCCAGCACAGCGCTGGGCACCACGATCCGCCGCGTCGCGGTGCACTTCTGGCCGGCTTTCTGCGTCAACTCGACCGCGCAGTCGCGGATCACCAGATCGAACAGCTCCGAGCCGGGTTGCACGTCCGGCCCGATGACGACGGCGTTGAGGCTATCGGCCTCGATGTTCACGCGGGCATTGGTCGCTACCACCCGCTGATGCCCGCGAATCCTCGCGCCGGTGTCGGCCGAGCCGGTAAAAGCAACGACGTCCTGCCGCCCGACATGCTCCAGCAGATCGCCAGCAGGGCCCAGGAGCAGCGAAAATGCGCCCTCGGGGAGGACGCCCGACGCGAGCATGATCTCGGCGATGCGCGCAGCAAGCATGGCGGTGGAGGTCGCCGGCTTGGACAACACGGGCACGCCTGCACAAAACGCGACGGCAAACTTTCCGACCATGCCCCACGCCGGGAAGTTGAACGCGTTGATGTGGATCGCCGCGCCGTGACGCGGGGTCAACACGTGCTGCGCCCGCAGCTTGCTGCCCTTGTGCAAGGGGACTGACTCGCCGTCGACCAGATGACCGGCGGCATCGGGTAGCGTGGCGCCGACCGACGCGTAACCGGCGAGCACTCCGATCGCACCGTCGATGTCGAACTTGGCGTCGCCGCGGGTGTTGCCGCCGTTGGCCACGGCGATCGTGATCAACTCCTCGCGGGCGCTGTGCAGCAGCTTGGCAAGGGTGCCGAGAATCTCGCCTCGACGACGCCAGGTCAGTCCGCGAACGTTCGGGCCTCCGGTGGTGCGCGCCCAGTGCAGCGCCTCGCCGAGCCCACTGGCGGCCGCGACCTCGCACAGCGGCGCTTGCGTGGCGGGGTTGACCAGCACCGCAGCCTGTCCTTGCCCCGGGTGCCACGCGCCGCCGAGATCGCTCGAGAGTCGTTTCATCGCGAGGGGACGCTAGTGCACTCGCGTGGAGATGTCATCACCCACGTCGCGCCATCCCAGCGATCCACTCGCCGCCGCGCGAGGCGTGGTCGGCGATGGCCTACTGCGGCGAAGGTTCGCGTCGCGGTACAGCGGTGACTTCGGGCGACTGCCTGCCGGACTGGGTAGGGGCGGCCGTGGGCGGCGAGAATGGGTTGCGCAGCGGCCGGTCGAGCACTGCGCAGCGCGCCACGGAGGGCTCGAGCCCCTGCGGCCGTTGCACGCGAATGCCGTGGTGCAGCATTGGCGTGCAGGGGCTCGCGGCCGCGGCGGCCACGAAGGGGTCCCTCAGGTCGCGCGTCTTGGTAGCCTCGGTGTGAGGCGCTCCCGTGAACGGGTCGAGCAAATCCGGGGCCATCGTCGAGCGGTAGTGCTGCGTGGAAAATGGCGCAGCGAACGGGTCCCGCAGCGCCACCGGTGCCTGCGGCGGCGCGGGCTTCCTTTTCTCTTCGTGCGGGGTGGCCGGTGTCGACACGGCCTCGTCCGTGGGGACCGTGTCCGCGGCGTCAGTCGTCGCGCGCGTGGGCGCGGGCACCTGCACGGGCGCAGGCGCTTGCGCGTCCCCATGGGTGTCGGGGGCTGGCGCAAGCCGAGCCACGAGCAGGCATAGTGCGCACACGCCTCCCATCCGTGCTCCTAGCGTACCACGCGGTGGCTTGGGCCCGGCGGAGGGCTCAGCTTTCTCACAGCGGCGCGAGCGTGCGCGGATCTGCCAGGCGACCGGTGACCGCGCAGGCTGCAGCGACCGCCGGTGACACCAGGTAGACCGGACCCGGAGCGCCCATCCGCCGGTCGAAGTTGCGGTTCGTGGTGCTCGCCGTGGTCTCCCCCGTCTGTGGGATTCCCGGCCCGTTGCCGATGCACGAGCCGCAGCCTGGTGGGGTGACCACCGCGCCGAGGCGTGCGAGGCGATCCAGGATGCCTTCGGCCTTCGCGGCCGCATAGACCTCGGCGGACGACGGCGTGACCGTGACCCGCACTCCAGCCTTGAACGTGCGGCCTCGCAGCACGGCATCTGCAGCCCGGAGGTCGGACAGCGATCCGCCCGTGCAGCTGGCGATGACGACGTTGTGGATCTCCACCGTATCGACCTCGGCCAGCGGCTTGCGGTTGCGCGAGTCGCCGGGGGTCGCGACCGTGAGCGGGATATTGTCGAGCTGAACCCGTACGGTGCGGACGTACTGCGCATCGGCATCGGGCTCGACGAAGAGCCGCTCGAGATCGACCCCGGGTCGGCGGTCGGCGAGAAAATCGCGCAGCGCCCGGCACGGCTCGACGATCCCGGTCATGAGCCCACCCTCGACCGTCATGTTGGTCAGCACCGAGAGCTCGTCGACGTTCCACTGATCCAGACCCGGACCACCCAGCTGGATCACACAGGTGTCGGTCGGAGATTCGCGCCACTGCTCCTCGCGAAAGTACGGATCGCCGATGAGGTGCAAGATGAGATCTTTGGGCGACAACACGCCCCTGGCATCACCTTCCACCCACACTCGCACCGTCTTGGGTACCGTCACCGGGATCATGCCGGTGCGCAGCGCAAAGGCCATCGCGGTCGACCCCACCCCGAACGCAAACGCGTTGAGCACCCCCGCGGTCGGCGTGTGGCTGTCGGTCAGCACGATGATGTCGCCCGGAAGTGCGTACTCCTCGACGACGATGCGGTGGCACACGCCTGCCTGGTACTTGCGTCCCGGCCCGTGCAAGCGGATCCCGTTGCTCTCGCAGGCCACGACCATCTCGTCGCGCAGCTGGCGGGCCGGTTGTAGCCGAGCACGCTTGACGGTGTCGGGGACCGTGGGCTCGTCGATCAGCACGAAGTGATCCTCGAACGCCGCGACCTGCTCGGGCCGAGTGACGGGGGCATTCGCCCACTGATGTGCGTACAGCGACATGACCATGCCGCCGGTGTACTCGTGCACGCCGCGAAATCCCGCCTCGCACAGCACCTGGTCGCCGGGTTGCACGGAACCGATCCCGAAGGGGCGACCGGCGCCGACCCAAGCGCGCTGCGCGACGATCTTCTCGATGCAGTTCATCGGTCGCGTTGCGACGTCGGTCGGATAGCAAGGCGCAAGCGTGCCGGCCAGAAGCTGACTGCCATAACGCAACAAGCCTCCAGCTTCGGCTACCGCGCGGAAAAACGGCGGCAGCTCGGCCGCCAGTCCTGGCAGGTCGACATCGTCACCTGCGCGCAGCCGATCCAGCACGGTGAAGTCGGTGGTGAACGGCAAGCCGCTGTACACCATGTTCTCCTGGAAGATTCGCTGGAAACTCCTGGCCACGACCAGCTCGATCCCGGCGCCGGTGTGCGCGACGACGGCGACCTCGCGGCTCGACCCGCTGCCGTAGGCGTCGCCGCCGACGGCGACCTGAAAGTGACCCGAGCGAATCTCGCCCTTGCGCACCACCTCGAGGAAGTTCTCGAGGAAGTAGGGCCCGAGGATGGCGCCGCTGTAGCCCAGCGTGCACGCAGCCCCGCTGATCATCGCGTCGGTGTTGACCCCGAAGTGGTAGGCCGCCTCGGGGCCCGGCGCGAGGTCGACGCCGTCGAGCTGGGCGCGTACCTGGGCGGCATCATCGACGAGCGAGAGGATTCGGCCCGAGAGCTTCATGGTCCAAGGGTTAGCAGCGCGTGGATATGTTCACAAGATGAGCAGTTGTGACGCATAATATGGTCAGTCGTGAGTCATTCTCGGAAACCGACCGCTACGACCGTGGCCGCCAGTGCTGCCAAGACGCGCCGCGGGGCGTCGATCCCTGTGGCGAGCCCACACGACGTCGCGATGGAACTCGATGATCTGCGCGCGTTCGTCGAGATCGCAGAGCTGCGCTCGATCCAGGCCGCGGCCAGGCGCCAAGGCCGCTCGCGGGCGACCTATGTGCGGCTGCTCGCACGCCTCGAGCGGGTGTTCGAGGTCGACGCACTGCTCGAGCGCGCACCGGGCCAGCGCCAAGGGTTGTTGACGCCCGCGGGCGCGGAGCTCTTGCGTCGCAGCCGAGCCTTGCTGGTCACCTGGGACCAATGGCGCGTGGCAACCCGCGATGCGCTCGTGGGTCGGCGAGGGGTCCTGCGGATCGGTGCACTGCCCGGCTCCTTCGATCTGATCGCCGAGGCGCTGACCGACTTGCGCGCGAGCGACCCCACGCTGGTGTTGCGTGTCGGCGAGTACGACGATGCTCGCCTGGTGGAGGCGATTCGCAGTGGCGAGGTCGACCTTGGGTTCGGAACTGTCGAGCGCGTGCCTCCGGGGCTCTCGGCGATCGAACTCGGTGAGCTGTCGTGGGCGGTAATTCTGCCTCGCGCGCAGGCCGGGCGCTTCGCGGCGCAGCTGCGCCTGCACGAGCTGAGCGGCGTACCTCTGGTCTCGCTGCGCTCGGGCCCGGTCCGCGACCGCATCGAGCGCAGCTTCATCGACTATCCC
>CANLQR010000529.1 GCA_947492135.1 Deltaproteobacteria bacterium
GCCCCCCAGCCCACCGCGCAATCTGGCCGCGTCTCCGGGCGGCCCAGCGCACCCCAGCAGCCCGCAGTGCCGCCTTCCGTCGGGCGTCCTGCGCCGGCGGCCTCGGCGGCTGTGCCTGCGGCACCAGCCAGGCCACCGGTGCCGGTTGCGGCGCGAGCTGCTCGTGAGCCTGCCGGCGTCCAATCCAACGCGGCCGAACCGCCCGCGGACTTCGAAGCGATCGAACTTGCGCTGGCCCGCATGCTCGCCGCCGATGCTGACGTCGGAAACCTGACGGAGACCATGGGCGAGGAAGCCTCGGACGGCTGGGATGGTCTCGACAACCTCGAGCTCGAAGATCTTTTTCCGGCCGGCCGGCGGGACAAGTAGCGCACCGATTCAGCCCCGTCGGGGTGCGTCGGCCTTCAAGCTCGCCGCGAGCGAGGTGAGCTGACGGGCGTCAGCGGCTCGTGTGACAGCCTCGCAATTGTCGGGCTTCCACACGCCGACTTGCGTGTGGTCGGTGCCATCGAGCACTCCGATCACCGCGCGCATGAGCGCCCCGTGGCATACGACCAGCGCATGTCCGCCAGCGGCTTGGCCGCCGAGGAACTCGAGCACGCGCACCGCGACGTCCCGCAGGCTCTCACCGGCGGGCGGCCGTTCATCGAACGTGTGCAGCACGTCGAGAGCGCTCGATTCGCTCAGAGTGGCGAGCGACAGTCCCTCCCACTCGCCACACGCGCGCTCGCGCAAGGCGGCGTCGATCGTCATGGGGATCACACGTCCGGGTCCGGCGGTCAGGATCCTGGCAGTATCGATCGCGCGCGACAGATCGGAGCACAACACGCGCTCGTAGGGCACCTCGTCGATCCGCGCCCGCGCGGCAAGAGCTTGAATCCGACCAAGGTCCGACAGCGGGGCGTCGGTGTGGCCCGCGATCCATCCGCCGGCGTTTGCAGTGCTCTGCCCGTGACGGACGAACGTCCAGCGCGTGATGGTCGACGACATCGTTGACGCCACGGTTCGAGCAGTCGATGCGGGTCCAGTCGATGCGGGGTCAGGAGGCGTGCGAGGGCTCGGCAGCCACGGGCAGACTGACCACGCGTCCGTCACGCACATGGAACGCGCGCGCGAGGGCCAACAGCGGCTCCAGTACAGCGCGCGGGTCGTCGAAGCCGGGCTCGAGCGCAAGCCGCAGCGTGCACCGTCGCGTGTTGAATTCGATCGTTCGTCCGCTCACCGACGCGCCCGCGTGGGCGAACGCCTTGGCAACGGCGAGCTGAACCTCGGTCGCAGGATCCTCCACATCGGCCCCGCAACGAAATTCCGCGAACGAGCTGACTGCCCGATCTGGGTCCCAGGGATGCGCGGTGGGGTCCTCACCGACCGCCATCCCGCACACGCGGCCGGGCGGACGGCGGTCGGTTCGCTCACCGTGGTTGTGGACGTACAGCACGACCTGCATCGCGGCACCGTAGGCACAAAGCTCGGGGGCTGCCAAAAAATCGGCGGTACCGAGTGCAGTCCGGCAGGCTAGAGTCGAGCACCGTGGCGAAGGACAACCTGCCTGTCACTGCAGCGATCCGTGTGCTGCGCGAGCATGGCGTCAGCCATGTTCGGCACGTCTATGACTACGAGCCCCGCGGGGGCACCGCGCACAGCGCAGCGTGCCTGGGCGTCGACGAGCACCAGGTGATCAAGACGCTGATCATGCAGGACGACCACGAGCGGCCGCTCGTCGTGCTGATGCACGGTGATCGCGAGGTCTCGACCAAGGCGCTCGCACGTCTGCTCGGGGTCAAGTCAGTGCAGCCCTGTCAACCAACCACGGCGGATCGACACAGCGGCTACCAGGTCGGCGGCACGTCGCCGTTCGGCCTGCGGCGCCCAATGCCGATCTACATGGAGCGGACCATCGCGAGCTTGGCGCGCGTGTATCTCAACGGTGGTCGCCGCGGGATGCTCGTCGAGATCAATCCCGCCGAAGCGATGCGTGTGCTTCGCCCTGTGCTGGTCGACGTGGCGACCTCCGGGCTTGACGGTGTGCAAGGAACCGGATAACTCCGGCACCAAGGGGCGATGAACGATCGCTACTTCACGGTCGAGGAAGTCAACGCGCTGGTGCCCCAGTTGGCCGCCAGCATGAACCTCGTGTTGCAGCTCCATGTCCACCTGCGTGCGACGTGTCGCGCGCTGGTTGAGCAAGGCGTGCGGGTCACGCCCGACGGGCTGGCACGGGGCGAGCGGATCGAGGCGGTCGGCAGCGCGCGCCTGCGACTGGCCCATGCCCGGGGCATTCACGATGCAGTGCGCGAGGCGATGCGCGAGATCGAGGCCCTGGGCGGCCAGATCAAGGACGTCGAGCGCGGTCTGGTCGACTTTCCCTCGTGGCTCGATGGGCGACACGAAGTGCTGCTGTGCTGGCGCATCGGCGAGCACACTGTGGATTGGTACCACGACACCGAAGCTGGCTTCTCGTCGCGGCGTCCGATCGTCGGTCGGAGCTTCTCGTCGGAACGCCGTGAGTAGCCCAGCTGGTCGGTGGTCACTCGGCGACCACCGACAAGAACATGTTGGTGACCTGGTCGTGACCGATCGGGTTGGGGTGAATGCACGTGAGGTCGAACCAAGTCTCGGTGTCCGGGCCCCGGTAGCAGGGTGTCGTCGGGTCGTCGGCGTTGAAGCCGTGCCCGCAGAACGACTCCAGCAAGAACAACATGTCGCTATCGGTGTCGACGGCGATCGACATGAACTGCTCGTTCGCCCACAGCACCATGTCGGCGAGCGTCGCGGGCGAGGGGATGGGCTGGTCGAAGCCGGCGAGCCCAGAGACGTTGCAGGCCGCGACATCGCCGGTGCCGTCGGTGAATTCGTACATGTTGGCGAACACGACGAACGCGCCGTTCGGGAAGTTGACCGGGTCTTTGAGCCACTCGACGGCGGCCCGTTGCAGCTCGACCGCCTGCTCGATCTCGGCCCACAGCATCTCCTCGGTGGCCCCGTCGATCGCGGCTTGTGTGAGGGCCGAGAGATCGTTGCCGCCGGTGGTCATCAGGATCAGCGTGCGTAGTTCGCGGGTCTCGGGTGGAAAGCAGTCGCTGATCTGGGGGCCCGGTGCGAGCAGGTCGTCGGTACGCGCGCCCCACTTGGCACAGCTCGAAAAAGCCCCGGAGTCGCGCGTCAGCGACACGCCGTTGAGCAGGTCGACGAGCTTCCAGATCAGCTCGGCTTGCAGGCCCTCGCCAAACGCCAGCGAGAACGACTCGGCCAGGCCGTCAGCAACCTGCGAGCGGTAGTAGTCGGCACTGAGGGTCGGAGGGGTCCCTACCGTGACCGAGTCACCCAGAAACACGACGCGCTCGATGTCGGTGATGTCCTGATGATTGGTGCCGAGGCAATGACTGCCGATGGTCGGTGCGAACTGATCATAATCGGCGCCCAGCGTTGGGTTGTTGACGAACTGATCCGCGAAGCACTGGTCGAAGATCGCACCATGACCGGAGTCACCCGTGGTGGACGAGCCGCCGGTGCTGTCGGTGGCACTCGTCGCGCCGGTCGTGCCACTCGAACTGCCCGCGGTCGTGGTCGTATCGGCCGTGGTCGTGGGCCCAGCGGTGCTCGTGCCCAGCGTGAGTCCGGGAGCCCCCGAGGTCTCGGTCGCCGTCGCGGTGGTGGTGGATGTGGTTTCACCGAGTGCGGTGGTGTCGTCGGCGCACGCGGACACTACGGCGAGGGCGAGCAGGAAGCTTCGTGGCACGGCCCACTCAGCTTCGCACGCTTTTCTGCGGCCCTCACGAGGATTGGCCTCGCGGGCCGGAGTTCCTCAATGCTGGGCCCGGATTCGCGCGGCCAGCGGCGCACGATAGTTCGTTTCGATCTCGGCCTCGACGACCTCGATCGGTCGCTCGCGCTGCCGCATCTGGGCGGCCTTGTCGTGAAGACTCTTCGGGTTGGCGGCCTGCGGCTCGGTCCAGTGCGGTGGCGCGCTCGGGTCGGCCCGGGCGTCGAGCGACCATTGCTCGAGCCCCGCCGCTGCGCCACCGGCTGCAGCCGTGAGCGGGTCGCTCGGCAGCGTCGTGTGGACGGCGTACGCGGCCACGGACAGCTGCTCGGCGATCGCACCGAACACCCAGGTGTCGACGCCGGCGTCGAGCGTGTCGATGGTGCTGTCGACGACCACGGCGCCGCGTCCCAGGATTGCGGCACCGAGCACGCTGTCGAGCACGACCGCACCCGTGACGCTGCCCCCGGCCCCGATCCAGCCGTTGATGACGACCGAGTCGCGCACGCTGCCATCATCGGGCACGCGCGAGCTGACGATGCGATTGCCGAAACGATCGGGCACGACGTCGGCGATGAGCGCGAGTCGTCGCGCGAACTCACCTTCAGGCCCCGGCACCGCCAGCCGGGCGAATGCCTCGCGCGCAGGCCCGAGCTGACCCATGTCACCCCACCAGGTCTCGTTACCGCAGTCGACCACGAGGGTCACCAGCGGGGCGCCGCGCTCGGCCTCGATCCGGGACTTCACCGCCGTCGCGCGCTCGTAGAAGTCGGGACAAACGGCGAGCAGCGCCTGGAGGCCCGCGTCGCGCTCGCACTCGCGCTGCCACGCCGGCAGTTCGTGGGTCAGGGCCTCGAAGAGATAGCCGTCGATGTCGAGCCAGCCGCCGACGTCGCCGAATTCTGCGACCAGTGCCCGGATGAAACGGTGCGAGAGCGCTGGAGAACCGATGTGGATCAGCGATCGGGTGTCGGGTCCCGCAGTCGCGAGCCGCTCGCGCAAAGCCGCGGCCGAGCGTCGTCGCACCTGAGCGACGAGGCGACCATCGGGCGCGCACAGCAGCCATTCCTTGCTGCGCGCGAGCTCTTCGGTGAGCTCGGCGCGCTTGCCAAAGCGCACGGCGTCGACCCCACGCAGATCGGTCGGGAGGTCGTCCAGCGAGCTCGAGGGAAGCTGGGGCTCGTCACCCCACTTCCAGGCGATGCCAGAGAATCCGCGCTCGCGCAGTGCGTGCGCCACCAGCACCCAGGAGTGCAGCGAGGCTTCGCCGGCAGTCATCCACGCACCGCCACGCTCGCTACGGATCGGCATCGGCACGAACGACTTGATGCCGTGCAAGCGCTGCGTGATCGGCGACAGTCGCGTGCCCTGGCCCGGCAGCATGATGCCCAGCGCGACGTCATCCTCGGTGGCGGGAGACCATTGGCGCACCGCGTCGATCATCCCCAGGAGCTGTCCCCGGCGCACAGGCTCCTCGTGCACGACGATGCGGGTCGCGCCGTCGCGGCGGAAGAGCTGGGTCCGCGCGGCCTCGAAGCGCGCGGTCACCAGCGGTCCGTCACCGGCGTTGGCGATGGCAATCACCTCGCGAGGTCCCTCGCTGTCGCCGACGATCTCGCGAACCCTCTGCAACGTGCGGGTTCGTGCGGCCATGGCCGTCGAGCGCGAGCACAACGAGGCGATCACGACACTTGCCGTCGAGGACGAACGCAGGCTCCACG
>CANLQR010000530.1 GCA_947492135.1 Deltaproteobacteria bacterium
CACTTTGGGCGGCAACGTCCTCGCGCCTGCGCAGCCTGCGGTCCCCGCCCTGGGCCGCCGCGAACCGGCATCCGCGCACGCGGACTGACGATTCTCCCGTGACGCGCGACTCGCCCGAGCCGGGGCGCGACGCGGCCGCGCCCAAGCGCCGCCACTCGTTGCGATTCGAGCTCGCCGCCGCGCTCGCGCTGGTGCTGATGATGGCGGTCGTGTCGCTCGCCCTCGCGGGCGAGTGGCTGGCCGGGCGACGACACACTTCGATCGAGACCGAGCGCCTGCGCCAGCACGCACGTGGCTTGGCGCTGGTCGTCACACCGCTGGTGGCCCAGAGCGTTCCTCAGGCCGCGGAGCAGGTCGCCGTCGAGCAAGCGCTGCGCCCCAGCATCGGCAGCTCCGGGATCGCTGCGATCGAGGTCTACCGGCTTCGCGTGGGCGCGCCCCCCGATCTCCTCGCATCGCTGGGCCTGCCGCCGGAGATCCCTGCGCCAGATGTTGCCCTCGACATCGAGGACGCCGTCGGGTCGCACGGCGAGTGGACGAGCATCGATCGACCGCTGCGGAGCTTTGCCCCGCGTGGAGGGGACGACCGCTTGTTGCTGCGGGTGGTCGCCCGCCGATCCACGTGGGCAAGTGCCGCGGACTGGCAGGAAATCGCCCTGCTCGCGCTGGGTGTCGGAGGGCTGTCGTTCGTGCTCGGCGTCGGACTCCTCGAGCTGCAGGTGCTCAGACCGCTGGCGGCCCTGCGCGATGGGGTGCGCGACGTCGCCGCGGGCAACATCGACGCACGGGTCGCGCAAGAGGGGCCCACCGAACTCCGCGCCTTCGCCGGAGCGTTCAACGACATGACCGAGCGGCTCGCCGCTCGTCTGCGCGAGCTCGAGCAACATCGCGACGATCTGGCCCGAGCCGAGCGCCTGGCCTCGCTGGGTCGTATCGCTGCAGGCACCGCCCATGAGGTCGGCAATCCCCTGGCGACCATCCTCGGCTACGTCGAGCTGCTGTTGGACCCGCGCCACGAACCCGCGATCGATGGGGCCTCCCGCGAGATGTTGGTGCGCGTGCGCGAGCAGATCGTGCGGATCCAGAACCTCGTGGGTCAGCTGCTCGACTACAGTCGCGCAACCGAGACGCGACGCGAGCGTTTCGAGGTGCGCGCTGCGGTCGAGCAGATGATCGCGCTGCTGCGCCACGACCCGCGCTGCGCTGGCGTCGAGTTTCGCCTCGTCGGACCGAAGCTCGACGCTGTCGCCGACCCAGCCAAGCTCGACCAAGTGCTGCAGAATCTCTTGCTCAACGCGGCGCGGGCGGCCCGAGCCGGTGCGACGCCCACCGTCCAGATCACACTCGAACCTGGCGACCCGATCTCGATCGAGGTTCAAGACAACGGACTCGGGGTGGCGCCCGGGGTCCGCGACCGCCTCTTTCAGCCTTTTGTGACGACGGCCAAGGCTGGTGAGGGCACGGGGCTCGGCTTGGCCATCAGCGCCGGACTCGTCGAGAGGATGCGGGGAACCCTGAGCTGCCTGCCCGACGGCGCCCGACCTTCCCTGGGGCAGAACGACTCGCCAGGGGCCGTATTTCGTGTGACGCTGCCGCCCGGATCGCGGGTTGGGGCCGAGGCGAATGCGACACCGCCCCCCGCAGTCTAAGCCCCCGCGATTGTCTTTCTTTGTCGGACCAAAGCGGTCCCCCACTGCCGAAACCCCGGCCCTTGCCCCCATGGAGCGAACGATGCGTCGTCCGATTGCCCTGCTGTCCGCCTGCCTTTCCCTGACTCTGCTCGCGGTTTCCGGCTGCTCGCCGGCCTACTCCGCGATGTACAAGGAAACCAATCACAAGCTCCACCCCGCACCGGTCGCGGCCAAGGACGTCAAAGTCGTCAAGTCGCGCGACAACCTCAAGAGCGCATGGACCGAGATCGGTGTCTTCCGCGGCCAAGCGCCCACAGTGAAAGAGGCGATGGCCACCGCTCAGCAGCAGTGCGGGAGCAACGGCGCGAACCTCTACATCCTCAACACCGAGCCGTTCCAGTCCGAGAGTTCTTGGAAGGTCGACGGCGTGTGCGGCCGGCTCGACAAGTAGCCGACAAACTAGCGCGCGGCTCGTGTACGGGCCGCGTCGCCGGCCAGCTCGATGCGGGTCCCTGTGGGGCCCGCGTCTCGCTCGTCGGTTCGCCGAGCATGCTCGAGCAACAGGTATGAAAGCGGCGTTGCCTCACCCTCGGCCACGTCGTGGGCAGAGAACTCGAACTCGCCGTGGGCCCAGCCGAGCATCTCGAAGATGCGATCGTGCGGATGGCGATGGCGACCGACGTTGTCGATCGCGCAGAGCGACCCGTGACTCACCAGCACGGTGCTGACCTCGCCCCCGCGGCGGACGAACAGCGAACCGCTGCGCCGCTCGGCCTCGAGGAACGCGAGCACGCTGCCGAGCCGCACGTGTTCGAGGTCCCCGCGCAAGCCGTGGCAGGCCTGATTCACCGGGAGCTGCCGGCGACGCGCGATGGCCCCACGAGCGCGCGCCAGGATCTCGTCGGCTGGCATCTGCTTGGAAAGGTAGTCGTCGACCCCCATGCGGTAGCCGCGTAGCCTGGTGGCCTCGTCGGAGAGGCGGGTGAGAAACACGACCGCGAGCTGGGTGAAGCCAGGACGCTGGCGAATCGCGCGCAGCAGGCCCCAGCCGTCCATCTGCGGCATCTCGACATCCGTGAGGATGAGGTCGGGCATGCGCTTGAGCGCGCTGGACAGCGCAACCAGGCCGTTGTCAGCCACCCGCACCCGCAGACCTCGCGCGCGCAAAGCCTCACCGAGTTCGAGGCGCATGGACACCGAGTCATCCACGAGCAGCACGGTCAGCGCGTCGTCCGACTCCACCGCTTCGGCCCTGGCCACTTCCGCCTCGGTCGCTTGCGCGCTGCCGATGACCGCCGTCGCACACGTGCACAAGCGAGCCTCATCCGCCGGCGACAGCGGCGCGAGGCGAATCCACTGGCCCTTATCGCCGGTCCCCACGCCCGGGGCCTTGATTGCAGACCCGGTGAGGTACAGCACCATCTCGTCGGGTAGATGGATCCGCAGCCGAACGATCGTGCCAACCGCGAATCGGACATCGATGGGCAGCACGACCAAGCCGTGCCGTAGCCTGTCGGTGTACTCGACGACGAAGTCGTCGCGTGACTCGAAGCGGACCGAGAACGTTGGAATCGACGAACCCATGGCTAGTGGCCCAAAGACCGGAGGACCGGGTGGCGCGGCTTCCGACCGCAATCGTCCAGTCAAATACTCTACGGGGTTTCTCCCGCTGATCCAACCAGACCCATCGCCTGCACCCCGCGTTGTGGGTACACTTGCCCCGTGGACTTAAAGGATGAGGGACCCCGGACGCGTGGACACGCGCGGCGGAATCGGAGCGCGGAAGCGACAGACGGGCCCCCTATCGTGGGCGTCCGCATGCGACCAGACCTGACATCTACCGCCCAGGCGATTGGATCAGCGCTGCTGTGGGTGTTGCTCGCCATGGGCTCCTTGGCCGCGACACTGGTGGCGTTTTGGATCGTCCTGGCGCTCGCCAAGGCGGCACTTGGTCGCGAAGCCGCGGTGCTCGCCGGAGGTGCTTGGATCTGGCTACTCGCGCTGTTCGCCACCCTCGGTCTGCCGCTCGCACTCGCGATGTGGAAACACCACGGGGAGCCGCGGCGGCTGAGCCGCGCGATGGTGTGGCTGCCGCTTGCCGTCAACGGCTGCGGACTCGCACTCGCCTCGCAGGTCATCCCCGACATCCTGGGTTCGGCGCTGCGCAGCCAGGGCGCATGGTTTGCGGTGGATCGTTTGGGTGATTCTCATGCCGCCACGCGGGTGCTTTCTGCGCTGGGTCACGACGCCGCCGACCGCCTCGATCCGGCCAGTGTCGTGATGCCCGCGGGCTCGACGCTGGACGAATGGACCGCGCAGAGTGACGGTCAGGTCGAGCGCAACAAGGCGATCGCGGTTCCGTTCACCGAGGAGGGCACGGCGATCCTGATGGATGTGGGCTTCGATGGACTCGGCGGCAGGGTCACGCTGCCGTATCTGTTCGACACCGGTGCCTCGTTCACGACGATCAGCAGCGCGACCGCGGCAAAGCTCGGGATTCCCGTCCCCGACGCCGCCCCGCTGCTGACGTTCAACACCGCGAGCGGGCCTCGCGAGAGTCGGATGGTCTACTTGCCCTCATTGTGGATCGGCGACGTCCAGATCCGCGGCCTTCTGGTCTCGGTCTGCGATGGCTGCGTGAACGAGCGCCACCACGGCTTGCTCGGCCACAACGTGATGCGCGAGTTCTATGCGCAGATCGATTTCAAGAATCAGCGCATGGTGTTGCTGCCGAGGGTTCCCCAGGCTCGGGGAAATCGCGCGTACGATGTCGAGCCGGTCGTCGATCTCAAGGTCGAGGGGACTGCTGAGGTATGGCTCGGTCGCGTCCGCTGGGTGGTTCGCGTACACAACCGCGGCAGCGTGCCGATTCTCGACGTGACGCCGGTGGTGAAGTTCGCCGATGGGCCGGTGCTGCGCGGCAAACCGATCGACGAGATCGCACCTGGCGCGATTGGCCGCTCTCTGGTCGAAGGCCGCGCGACGCTGGACGGCAAGGGTGACTCGAAGGGTCACTACACCCTCGGCCTGGCCGAGGCGTTCTGGTGATGCGGACCCTCGAGGTCGCACCGGCCGGGCCCGCGGTGCCTGACGATCCGTTCGCGGTGTTCGGCGGCCTGGGTCCGCAACTCGGGTTGATGCTCGTGCTGGGGGTCGTCGCGATCCTCGTCGTCGTGGTGTCGCGGCGCGCAGGCAAGCGGCCCAAGAGCTCGGGCAAGCGCCGCCCTGGTTGGGCCGAGCCCGAATGGCGCGCACAGGTCGAGCTGCTCCGGGCCTCGCCAACACCGATCGCCGAGGCCAAACCCGGCGAGATCTGCGTGATTGCAACGCTGTCGGCGACACCGCTGGCATTGGGCGGCCCTGCCGAGCGCGCGTGTGTTTGGCGCAATGTCATGGGTGCGGACGCCGCCCGAGCGATCGGCGCAGAACTGGTTTTCGTCGCCGATGACAGCGGTCGCGCAGCGCTCGAACACCTCGAGCTCGCCCGCGTCATTGCGCCAGCTGAGCCCGCGTCCAATCCACGCGGTTCCGCAAAAGATCGCCGCGTCGTTGCGCTGTACCTCGGAGACCGCGTCGAGATCTGCGCTCGCTTCGATCTCGACAAGGCCGGCGATGATTCCGATCCGCGCAACCTCGTGTACGGTACCCTCGGCGCCGTGGGGCCGGTCGAGATCCGTCTGATCGAGCGCCCCGACTCCGCCCGGTCGTCGCTGGGCGAATCTGCCGGGCAGTCCGCGCCCGCGGCCCAGTCCGCCCCCAATGAACCCGCCGACGAAGGATCGCCGCAATGAACCGGATCCCCCACGCTTTGCTTGCCGCTTCGCTCGCGCTCACCGCCT
>CANLQR010000531.1 GCA_947492135.1 Deltaproteobacteria bacterium
CTCGACGGCTGCTTGCGACGGGACCCCTACGACGGCCACGCCCTGGCGCTGGTGCGACGCCTGCAAGCCCGCAGCGACGCAACACTGGTGGTCACGCTCACCCGTGATCGCCTGTCGATCAAGTGGACGGCGCTCGCCGACGCCGACGCATGTCACATCGTGATCGTCGCCAGCACGCAGACCGGATCCACGGCGGCGACGTGGGTCACCTCGACCCGCGCACGAACTGCCTTCGGCGCATGGGAATGCACCGTGCCGTTCCCTCGCGGATCGGTGAGTGCATGCATCGGTGGCGCCGACGCTCGCGGCTGGTACGTGCGCGCGGTGGCCCGGCCGCTGTCGTGGCCGGTGTGAAGCGTCCGCCGCGAGCGTCGACCCGCACGAGGCTTGGTTGACACCGCGGGGTTTTCAGCGTCGCATTGCCCCATGCGGATTTTCGTTCCCCTTGCGTTGCTGTTCACCGGGTTCGGCCATGCCCCGACAGCGTCCGCGGCACCGGTGTGGGTCGGAGACATCGAGTCCGCCGACCTCTCGCAGTGGGACTACCTGCTCAACCCCGAGGTCAACGGCATGACCTATGCCCAGGCGACCACGGAGATGGCGGTGCAGGGCCGATACGCCGCCCGAGTCGAGCTTCACAACGACGCGGTGTGGCCCAACGGTCTCAAGCGTGTCGAGCTTCAGCACAGCCCCGAGGCCGGCCGCACCGCGGAAGGTGCGACCACCTATTTCGCGTGGAGCTTCTATCTGCCCGAGGTCTTGGCGACCGATCCAACCACGCAGATCGGCTACTGGGAATCAGAGCAAAGCTATCAGCAGATGATGGCGTTCCAGGTCAGTGGCGAGAGCCTGTCGTTCTCGACCCGGCGGCCGAACAACGTGGTCCAGTGGCAGCAAGACGGTGTTTTGACGGCCGGCGAGTGGCATCGCATCGCGATGCGCGTCGCCTGGTCCAAGGATGTGAACCTCGGGGAAGTGGACGTGTGGTTCGATGGTGAGCAGGTCGTGGTCGCCGCCGCCGCGCAGACGCTCGCCGACGACAACCCTCACTTCACCCACGTCGGCCTGCTGCGCGGGCAGGTGGAGTTTGACGAGGTGGCGGTGATCTTCATCGATGACGCGGTCGAGGGCGACAACCTCGAGGATGTGCACCCTGATCTGATGCCGCCGGGTGGCACCACCTCGGGTGGCGAGGACACCGGAGCGACCGGCGAGGACACCGGGACGGAGCCTGGCGAGACCTCTGCGGGTGACTCGATGACGACGGCGGCGACGACCGTTGGGACCACGGATCCCGATGGGACTGGACCGACGACTGCGACCACGGCCGGTGATGCGGGCACTGGCGAGTCGACGTCGAATGGCGCTGGCGGCGATGACGACAGCAGCGGCTGCGGGTGTGCGAGCGACCCGCGAGGCGGTGCGTGGGGGCTGGGGTTGTTGTTGCTCGCGCGATGTCGGCGGCGACGCGGCGCGATCTGAGTCTCGCGCGCTCAGCCGACCCGTTCAACCGCTGTCGGGCAGGCCGTAGTCGGGCTCGATCGTCGTCGAAGTATCCGTACCACCGCCGGTCCCCGTCCCCGCATCCCCGGTCCCCCCGGAGTCCTCGGTCGTGAAGCTGTCGGTCTCCGGCACGCCGTACTCGGGCTCGCCGACCGTACTGGTCTCGCTGCCGGTGGTCGATGCCGTGGTCGACACCGTCGTCCCCGCGGTGGTCGAGGTCATGCCCACCGTGGTCGACTCGGTCGCGGGCACGCCGTACTCGGGCTCCAGACTCGTATTGCTGTTGCCGTCGTCGTCGTCATCCGCAGGACACGCCGCGAGTGACAAGCCCAGCAGCACCGCGCCCGCCGCGTTGACGATGCCACGCCGGTCGTCGGCAAACACCGCGTTGCAGTGCGGACAGACGCGATCCGTCCGCACGACGAACTCGGCGCACGACGGACAGAGCACGAGTCGCGCCATGCCAACATCCTGGCCCAGCGGCCTGCGGGCTTTCAAACCTCATCATCCGGGACGTTCTCGCGCTGGCGACTCGCACCACTGGGCACGGCCCGTGTTACCGTCGCCGCCTCGAGCACTCGTCCACACCGGGCGCGGCCCTCGGGGACCGGGCGCTGGCCCCGGGCAAGGCGAGCAGGAGGCAAGATTCGATGTTTCGCGGTGCATTTACGGCTCTGGTCACACCGTTTCGCGACGGCCGCGTCGACGACCCTGCGCTCGTCCGCCTGGTCGAAGCGCAGATCCGCGGCGGCATTAACGGCCTGGTGCCCTGCGGCACGACCGGTGAGTCGCCCTGTCTGTCCTACGCCGAGCACATCCAAGTGATCGAGGTGGTGATGCGCGCAACCGCGGGCCGGGTCCCAGTGCTCGCAGGCTCGGGCTCGAACTGCACGCGCGAAGCGATCGAGCTCTCGCGGGCCTGCAAAGAGCTCGGGGTCGCAGGCACGCTGCAGATCACGCCCTACTACAACAAGCCGACCCAAGAGGGCCTCATCGCCCACTTCACCGAGATCGCCGACGCGGTGGGGCTGCCACTGGTCGCCTACAACGTGCCCGGCCGCACCGGCGTCGATCTACTACCCGAGACGGTCGCCAAGCTCGCCGCTCACCCGCTGGTGGTGGGTGTCAAAGAGGCCACCGGCGACATGACCCGCGCCAGTCGGATCCGCGAGCTGTGCGGGCCCAACTTCGCCCTGCTTTCGGGTGACGACTTCTCGCTCATGCCGTTTCTCGCCGTCGGCGGCGACGGTGTGATCTCGGTGGGCAGCAACGTGGTGCCTGAGGTCTTTGTCGGGCTGTGCGATGCGGCGCGAGCCGGTCGCTGGGACGAGGCTCGCGCTCGGCACTATGCCCATCTGCCGCTGACCCGGGCCCTGTTCTCGACCACGAGCCCGATCCCAGTGAAGCACGCGCTCGCGATGCTCGGCCGCATGAGCGTCGAAATGCGCACGCCGCTGGTGGCACTCGATGACGACCGACCCGAGCTCGCCGCGCTGCGCCACGAGCTCGAGGCGCTGAACCTGTTTGGATGACCCTCGAGCAAGGAAACCCCCAGATGACCGAACGCTTCGTCTCTGTAGTGATCGTCGGCGCACACGGCCGCATGGGCTTGACCCTGCTGCGTGCGGTCCTCGACAGCGAGGACATGACCCTGGCCGGCGCGGTCGACCGCACCCAATCACCGGGCATGGGCGAAGACGCCGGCCGACTGTGCGGCATGCGTGAAAGCGGCGTGTCGCTGACCGACGAGCTGCGCCCACCGCGAGGCAGCATCGTGGTCGACTTCTCGCTGCCCGGCGCAGCCGATGCGAACATCGCCCACTGCGTGGAGTTCGGGGTTCCGCTGGTGCTCGGCACCACCGGCATCTCCGCGGAGACCCGCGACCTGCTCAAGCGCGCGGGCAAAGAGATTCCGATCGTCAGCGCGGCGAATTTCTCGGTCGGCGTGACGTTGCTGACCCAGTTCGCCGCGATGGCGGCGCGAGCGTTGGGTCCCGAGTTCGACACCGAGATTTTCGAACTCCATCACCGCCACAAGCGCGACGCACCCTCGGGTACGGCGCTGCGCATCGGCAAGGCCATCGCCCAGGCAACCGAGCGCAACTTCGACGAGGTCGCAGTGCGCTCGCGCAACACCACGGAGACCCAGCGCACCGCCGCCGAGATCGGCATCAGCGCGCTGCGCGGAGGCGACAGCGCCGGCGAACACACGATCATGTTTCTCGGTGAAGGCGAGCGGCTCGAGTTCAGCCACCGCGCCACCGATCGCGCGATCTTTGCCCGTGGCGCACTGCGAGCCGCGCGCTGGCTCGTGGGCCGACCGGCCGGCCTGTACGACATGACCGACGTGCTCGGGCTTGGCCGCCGCGCGGGGGGTTGAAGGCCCACGCCGACTGTGTTCGACGAAGCGCCTCGCGGTCACCGCGAGGCGCTTTTGCGTTTGGTTCGACGGCTGGGCGATACTTCGGGCCGTGGCGCGCCATATCGAGAAACTGCACGTCCGGGACTTCCGGTGCTGCAAGGACGTGGAGTTCCAGCTGACGGACCTGCACGCGTTCGTCGGGCCCAACGACAGCGGCAAGAGCACCTTGTTGCAGGCGATTCAGGTGGCCTCGACCCCGATCTCGAGCCGCATTCCGAGCGGGTGGACCCTCTCGTTTGCCGGCGACCTTCGAGTATTTCGCGCCGACGGCTCCTACACGACCAGTCGCGGAGCCAAGATCGTGCAGGACAATCCGCCGGAGTTCCGTGCGCTTGGAGAAGCCCCCGCACCGATCGTCCGCCTCGATCCTGATCGCCTCCGGCAGACTGCCCCCCTCATCCCCGGGCCGATAGCCAGTGCATGGTTCGCAGATGAGCGCGGTTGGGGACTGCCGGCCGTGTACGACGTCCTTCTCTCGCAAGACCGGGCCGGGTTCGATGCCATCGAGAGACTGTGCCGTGAGCTCCATCCCACGGTCGCCGCGATCATCAACGAGAATGCTGGCAGTGGGAAGATCATCGGTGTCCAGCTTGTGGACGGGACGCGCGTCTTGGCCCCCCCACATGAGCGAAGGCATGCTGTTTTTCCTCGCTTACGCCGCAATGCAGTACCTCCGACCTACACCGATCCTACTGATCGAGGAACCCGAGACAGGGCTCCATCCCTCGCGTATCGCCGATGTCATGCGAGTGCTGCGTGAGATCTCGACGACTCGCCAGGTCATCCTCGCGACGCATAGTCCGCTGGTCATCAACGAGCTTCAACCCCACGAGGTCAGCGTTGTGACCCGTGATGGCGACCGCGGCACCATCGTCACGCCGATCGCGAGCACGCCGAAGTTCGCGGAGCGTTCCAAGGTCTACCAGCTCGGGGAACTCTGGCTGGCGTACTGCAACGGTGACGACGAGGCACCACTGCTGAACGGAACACCCTACGAGCCGCGAGACAGCCCGTGAAGAAGGTCTTCCTGTGCGGCGAAGGTACCCACGACATCGGCGGTTGGGCCAGCAGCGCGAGCTGGCGGGCCGATGACCACGGCCGGGTCGAGCCGGGGGTCGCCGAAGCGCTGATGGCTGCGCACGGACGCGAAGGCTGGGAGATTGTCGGTGGCGAGCCGTGGAAGAATCTGCGCGGGCGGTTCGCCGCCGGGAGTGCGCGGCGCGGGCGTCACCGCGACACGCAGAACGTCCTAATCGGTGCACTCCGTGCCGAGGAACTCGGTGCCGACCTCCTGGTGCTCATGCGTGACAGCGACGGTGATCCCGAGCGCGCCAAGGCGGTCCGCCGACATTCCCGCTGACGCGATCTCGCTGCGCGCATGGCTGGCGTCGACAGACGCCGCGCTCGCGATCTGATCACCTTCGCGCCCGGTCCGTACCCGTCAGACCAGCGCAGCGAGGGCCGCGCCCACCCGTGGCATCGCGGCGCGGATCTCCGCCTCGCTCACCGAACCCACACTCAGCCGAAACCACCCGGTGTCGCCG
>CANLQR010000532.1 GCA_947492135.1 Deltaproteobacteria bacterium
TGGTCGACGACGCGGCAGCGCCGATGTCGGTCGATGACCGCTCCGACGCTCTGCTCTATCTGCGCGAGGGCCTCGACGCGCTCGCGCGCCCGGACGACGCCCGCGCGGCCGCGACCCAACAACGCCGACTGCTCGACGAGGCCGCGGCAAAGACCACCGCGCCACGGATCGCGATGACGTACAACTGGCCACGCGCCGAGGTCTACACCTACCTCGGCGTTGGGCTCGAGCTCGTGCCCGCGCTCGAGCAGTCCGTGAAGGATCTGCCGGCCGAGTACGATCCACCGTACCGCCTCGCGTGGATCCATCTCCAGGCCGGCAAGACCGAGCAAGCCCAGCGTTGGGCCGAGCAGGCGATCACGCTGGCGTACGGTCCGCGCAAAGCCAAGGCCCAAGCCATGCTCGCGGAGATCCACCACGCGAGGGCCGACGTGGACGGCGAGCGGGCCGCCCGTACCGCTGCGCTCGCGACCCTGCAGGGGCTACCGCTGCCCGCACAGAATCCCGACGCCATCGCGAAGGCCAAGGCCGAGCTGGATGCGGTCGGCAAGGCCAAGTGACGGCGAGCTGCACCGTCACTCCATCAGCGTCGCGACGATCGGATCCTGGGCCCCTGTACGCCACGACACCTCCGGCCACCACGCCTCCATCGGCCCCGGCGCCTCGGGCTCGACGCTCTGGCCCGGCCGCGGCGCGAGGACCACGACACCACTGGATTCGGCGGCCACCAGCACCCGCTCGATCGGCTCGGTCCAGCCGTGAAACGCGAGATTGAACAGGCCCCAGTGAATCGGGAGCATCACGCGGCCGCGGACCATCTGATGGGCAACGACGGCCTGCTCCGGGCCCAGGTGCCAGTCGGGCCAGGCGCTGTGGTAGGCGCCGGCTTCGATCATCGTGAGATCGAACGGCCCCAAGCGCTCGCCGATTTCGGCGAGCGCGGGAAACAGGCCGGTATCACCAGAAAAATACGCGCGATGCTGCGGGCCGAGCACTGCATAGCCGGCCCATAGCGTGGTGTTCATCCCGAACAACATCCGGCCGGACGCGTGGCGCGCCGGCACGCAGACGATCTCGAGATCACCGACCTGCGTGCGATCCCACCAGTCGACCTCGACGATGCGCTCGGCCGGGACACCCCAGTACTCGAGGTGGGCTGTCACGCCCAGCGGCGCGATGAACATGGTGTCGAGCCCAGCCAGCGCTGTGATCGTGGGATAGTCGAGATGGTCGTAGTGGTCGTGCGAGATCACCACCGCGTCGAGCTTGGGCAGCTGATCGAGCGGCAGCGGCGGCGGATACCACCGCGCCGGACCGAGCCACGACAGCGGTGAGCTGCGCTCACCCCATACCGGATCGGTGAGAATGCGGTGGCCGTCGATCTCGAGCAGCAGTGTCGAGTGCCCGAGCCACGTGACGCGCATTCCGGATGCCGGTGGCGTCGCGAAGCGCGAGCGATCGACCGACTCGAACGTCAGAGGGTGCAGCGGTGAACCCTCCGAACTGGCCGTGAAGATCCCCTTGATCGTCCCCCAGGCGTCGTTCCACAGCGGCTGGGGATTCTCGAAGACCCCGTCGCCCCACTGTGGTGACGACTCGACGCGGCCGCGCCGTTCCCCCTGGGCCCGCTGCCCAAACGCGCGCCAACCGTCGACCAACACGACCAGCACGAACGCTGCGAGCAGCGCAGCGACGACTCCGAGGCCGCGGATCAGGCGGCGTTTCCAGGGCTTGGGCATGATCGATCCTCAGCGGTACGCGGCCACCAGCGACGATAACCGATCGCAGGCCCGCTCCAGCACGTCCATCGAGGGCCCGAACGAGAAGCGCACGTACGCCGAGAACCGCGAGGGCCGGGCGCGGCGATGTCCAGGATTGACGTCGAAGAACGCCCCCGGCACGACGATCACCCGCAGGTCGAGCGCGCGCTCGAACAGACGCATGCCATCAGCCAGCGGCGGCGGTAGCCCCGACACATCGCCCCAGGCATAGAACGTCCCCTCGGGCTCGCGGTCGAACCGCACGCCGATCTCACGGAGTCTTGCGAGGAACCACTCGCGCTTGGCGCGAAACACCGTTGCGATCGCTCGGGTCTCGGCCTCGACGTGTGCGGGCGCGAGCAACTCGCAAGCCGCACGCTGCAAGGGACGCGTGCCGCCGCCATCGAGAAACGAGCCCGCGCTGGTGACCGCCTCGATCACCGACTTGGGCCCGACGGTCCAGGCCACGCGCCAGCCGGGATAGCGCCAGTTCTTGGTGAGCCCGTCGAACAGCACCACCGGATCGCGGTCGACGTCTTCGACATAGCGGGCGGCGCTCTCCAGACCGAGCTCTCCACCCGACGGCGCCCACACGTAGTGCGAGTAGAACTCATCGATGAGCATCGTGCAGTCGAGCTGCCGCGCGGTGTCGACGAAGTCTGCGAGGTCATCTCCTCCGATCATGCGCCCGGTGGGATTGCACGGGTTCGACAACAGCAGCGCGGACAGTCCGCGCCCGAGGATCTCCCGCCGGAGCAGGTCGTGGTCCATCGCGTAGCCCAGCTCGGGCTCGAGCAGGATCGGGATCGCCGTGAACGCGCGAAAGATGTCGAGCAGCTCCTCATAGGCGGTGTAGTCGGGCAGCAAGTGACCGAGGTTGATCGGTCCCAGGCTCGCGGCCGCGCGGGTCAGCGCCACCCGCCCGCCGCCCGAGATGCTGACGTTCTCGGCGGAGTACTGGCTCGGCAGGCCTCGTCGATACAGCCCGTTGTACATGGCCGCGACCGCTTCGCGCAGCTCCCAGATGCCCGACACCGGCGCGTAGTCGCGCTCGTTGGGATCGATCGACACCGACAGGACTCGCGGCGGCGCACCGGGCAGCTCGCCGGTCTCGGGCTGGCCCTGGCCCAGGTTGCACCACAGCGGATCGTTGGGGTCGTAGCCGCGACGCATCGCTTCGGTGGTCACGAAGATGACGCCGGTGCGGGGAACAGATCGGAAAGCGGTATGGAGGGGCTCGGCCACGCCGGGCGACGCTAGCAGTCCGGCTTGCGGACGTCGATTGCGTCGACCGACGACGAAGCTCAGCGAATCGCGTCGGCCGCAACCAGGCGCCAGGCCATTTCCTCGCCTGCGCGCAGCGGCACGAGCTCGCCCTCGCCGAGCGCGCCGAGCGGATAGCTCGCGGGCACGGTCCACGCCTGGCGCTCGAGCGTCACCCGGTCGGTCGCCACCGGCAGCCCGTAAAACCCCGGCCCAAACCGGCTGGCGAACCCGGCCAAGCGATCGAGCGCGCCGGCCCGATCGAACACCTCCGCGTAGAGCTCCAGCGCGGCGTGGGCCGTGAACGTCCCCGCGCAGCCACACCCAGTCTCCTTGGTCGAGCGCTCGTGCGGCGCGCTGTCGGTGCCGAGAAAGAATTTCGGGTTGCCCGAGGTCGCAGCCGCAACCAACGCCTGGCGATGGCGCGCGCGCTTGAGCACCGGCAGACAGTACAGGTGCGGACGGATCCCGCCCTGGAACATCGCGTTGCGGTCGTACAGGAGATGATGGGCCGTGATCGTCGCGCCGACGTGGGCCGGGGCATCGCGCACCCAGTCGACCGCCTGGGCGGTGCTCACGTGCTCGACCACGAGTCGCAGCTGCGGATGGCGCTCGACCACACGGGACAACGTCTCGCGCACGAACACCGCTTCGCGGTCGAACACATCGACCTGGGGATCGATGCTCTCGGCGTGAACGAGCAGCGGCAGCCCGCCGGCCGCCATCGCGGACAGCACGGTGTCGACCCCATCGAGGTCGCGCACGCCGCTGTCGGCGTTGGTCGTGGCGCCCGCTGGGTACAGCTTCACGCCGTGGACGTACGGACACGCCACCGCCGCGTCGATGTCCGCGGTGGTCGTCTTCGGCGTCAGGTACAAGGTCATCAGCGGCTCGAACGCCAGCCCGGCGGGCACCGCCGCGAGGATGCGCTCGCGGTACGCCAGCGCCATCGCGACGCTGGTGATCGGCGGTCGGAGATTCGGCATCACGATGGCGCGCCCGAACTGCCGCGCGCTGTGGGCGACCAGCTCGCCGAGGGCCGCGCCATCCCGCAGGTGAAGGTGCCAGTCGTCGGGTCGCGGCAGCTCGATGCGATCCACGTTCATCCAACCGGTGGTGGTGGTGGTGGTGCCACGTCGTGGCACACGCCGATCTCGAGAATGATGTAGAGCAGGATGAGCTCTTGTGGGGTCAGCCCGGCGTGCTCGCCCTCGTCGGTATGGTAGGTGCTGAACATCAGCCTTCCGCACCCATAGTCGGCGCTGATGGTCATGGGCCGCGCGGTATCGCTGGGCGAGCAGGCCTCGCAAGGGCCTTCGACCCACGAGTGGTGTCCGACGTCGACATCGTTGCCCATCTCATCTTGGGTGATGACCGGCGGGATCGCGTCGATGCCCGACCAGTTGTCGATCAACAGCACCTGTGGCAGCGAGAGCAGGTTGGGATGGCCGCCGCCGATGTCCTTGAGTGCCGGCGGCAGCGCCTGCAACCACGCCAGCAACTCGGGATCGAGGATCGTCCCGGTGCTGTCGTAGTAGCCCAGGTCGGGATCAAAGCCTTGATCATGAAGGGTCTGATAGCTCGGGAAGGTCTCGTAGACGTACTCGTTGGCCCAGTCCGTCACGTAGAACTTGCCACCCTCGGAAACCCACTGGCGGATGTTCAGCATGCGCAGCTCGGTGAGCCCACCCATGCCGATCTGCGACATGCACGGGATGAAGATGATGTGGTACGCGCGCATCGCATCGAGATCGTCGAGCAACGCGCCGCCGTCGCCCTGCTCGAGCAGGTCGAACCGCTGCGACCCCGGCACCAGCGCTCCGCTGGCGTCGACCTCGGCCATGCCGATCTTCGCCAGGATGTTGAAGATGCTGTCGTTGAAGGTGTTGACCACCGCGACCCGTGGGATCCACTTGCCCTCGGCGGGGTTCCATTCGCCCGGCAAGCTGCTGGGCTCCGGCAACACGGTGTTGGGGCCCTCGACGAGATCGATGTCGGTGGCGTGCAAGAATTCGCCTTTTTGCACGATCAGCTTCTGGCCCGCGCCCGCGACCACCGGGAGCTCGAACGAACCGTCGGGGTTCGTGAGCACGAACGCCGCGTCGCACGGCACGCCCACGCAAGTGGCACAGTACACACCATCGGGAACGGGCTCGGGATCGTCGGTCGTGACGTAGACCAGCGCGCCACTGATCGGGATCTGTAGATTGGGTGCGTAGACGGTGCCGGTCAGCGTGCCGTTGGTCCCTTGGGGCACGCAATCGCCACTGCCTTCGGCGACGCCCTCATCCGCAGTGCCACCGCCGCCCAGATCGAGCAGCTCGGTGGTCTCGTTGCCATCCGACGGCGCGGTATCACTGCCGCCCTGGGTCAGCGTGGTCAGCATGGGGCCCGTGGCCTCGCCGGTTTCTCGACCATCGCTCGCGCAACCC
>CANLQR010000533.1 GCA_947492135.1 Deltaproteobacteria bacterium
CCCAGCTGCGGCTGCGCGGCCGTCCCGCCAGCCTGTTCGAGTACGCGGTCGGCGACATCGAGGTGCAGGGGTACGACCCACATCCGGCGATTCGTGCGCCGGTGGCGGTGTAATGATGGAGATCGCCCTGGTCGTCGCGGTTGCTGACAATGGCGTCATCGGTCATCGTGGCGGGTTGCCGTGGCACCTGCCCGGCGATCTGCGTCGCTTTCGCGAGCGGACGATGGGTCACCACGTGGTCATGGGCCGGCTCACTTCGGCGTCGATCGGCCGGCCACTGCCTGGTCGCACCAACCTCGTCGTGTCACGCGACCGGTCAGTCGTCGTGCCGGGGTGCACGGTCGTTCACTCGTTCGACGAGGCGGTTTCGCTCGCGGCCGCAGCCGGCGAGCGCGAGTTGTTCGTCATCGGCGGCAGCCAACTGTACCGCGAAGCCCTACCTCGGGCCGACCGCATCTATTGGACCGAGGTCCACGCTTCACCCGAGGGTGACGTTTACTTTCCGCCGCTGGACCCCGCGCAGTGGACCGAGGTGGCCCGCGAAGCGCTGCCCGGGTCGCCGCACGACGCGTCGGCGGCACCACACATTGGGTGCGAGCTGGTCGTTTTGGAGCGCGCTCGAGGGGCCATCGCTGCGACGTTGCAGTCGTGAGCCGACGCGACCGGGCGAGGCCACGGGCGGTGGCGGTCGCACCTCGGCGTTGGCGCTCCGGCCGCGTCAGTGCTGTAGATCAACAGCAGCGCGTTCGTAGCGGCAAAATCGATCACATCCGACTTGTACAGTGGGCCTTCACCCTCTAGGCTGATCACATCATGCGTGCATCTCGTCTGGTGTTCGTCCTGGCAATGGCTGCCCCCTCCTCCTTGTTGCTGGCGGGCTGTTTCATCACCGCCGACGGCGAACGCTATGAAGACGCCATCGGTTCGACCGGTAGTGGATGCGACGTTGGCCACGAAGGTTGCCCGTGCACCAGCGGTGGCTCGTGCAATCCCGGGTTCTTCTGCAACACGAACCTCAACATCTGTATCAGTGATGCCTGCCCTGCGGGCACCGAGGAGTGCCACTGCACGCCCGGCGGTTCCTGTGATCCAGGCCTTCAGTGTTTGTCGGATTTTTGCGTCGACCCCGGACCGCAGTGCCCGGTCGGCACCGAGGCCTGTCCGTGCACGCCCGGTGGTGGCTGTGACAACGGGCTGACCTGTCTCTCGGACACCTGCGTCAACACCGACGAGCTGACCAGCTCCGGCATGACCGATCCGACCGATCCGACTGCGGATGGCTCGACGACGAACAGCGCGGACACCAGCACGGGTGGTGCCGACACCACGACCGGCGCGCCCGATCCCGACACCAGCACCGGTGGGTAGTGCTCGTTGCGCGTTGCGCCGGCGTTTGGCCCAATCGCGTGCAACGAGTTCACCTCGGTGGCCGACCTCGGGCGCCGAATGAGGCCGATCGCCATGGGTCCGTCGGTCCGCGGGGCTAGGGTATCGTTGTCGCCCTTGGGCCTCGCGGCTAGGGAGGCGATGACGCCATGGCAACCGTGATCTCCCCCGTACTTTACCAGTTCGAGTGCGGCGACTTCGACTGGCGCGTACGGACGATCGTTCTCGAGGAGCGCCTGAGCCAACCGCTGTGCGCGGAGCTTCGCGTGCTGACGCCGAGCATGGTGTTGCCTTCGGATCTCCTGGGCGTCGCCGCGAGGGTGACAATCACGCGCGACGACGTGTCGCGTGGATTTGTCGGCGAGGTGACCCACGTGGAGACCTTCGCCACTGCCTCGGGCGAGACCCACGCGCGGGTGTGCTTCGAGCCGCTGCTCGCGAGGGCTCGCCGGGCCACCCGATATCGAATCTTCCAGGACATCAAGATCGTCGACATCGTCTGCGAGCTGCTCGGAGCGGTCGGCGACTGCGACTTCGAGGTCGTCTTGGATGGCGAGCGCGAGGTGCGGGACTACTGCGTGCAGTACGGCGAGAGCGACCTCGACTTCGCGATGCGTCTGCTCGAGGACGAGGGCATCGCGTGGTTCTTGGAGTTCAGTGGGCCGCGGCCGGTCATGCACCTGGTCGAGGCCACCCGCGGGTTCGGGCAGATCGCGCTCGATGACCCCGAGCTGCGGGTGATCCCGGAGCACTTCGAGGAGGCCGAGTTCGAGAGCGTTCAGACGCTGTCGATCGTTGGCCGGACGCCTGGTCCTGCGGTCGTCGAGCGCAACTGGAGGTGGATCCTCGAAGCCAGGGTCTACGACCAGAGCTACCCCGCCGAGCCGCGCGGGCCGATCTCCGAGCGGGTCGATCCCCGACGATTGGGCAGCCCGATGGAGGTGATGACGATGATGGAGATCGAGCAGGCCACCCGGGCCTCCGCGCAGCGCGAGCAGCAACGGCTGGCGAGCCGAGATGTCTTGGTCTCGGGCAGCAGCAACGTGTCGGCGCTCGCGGTCGGTACCTACTTTCTCTTCGATCTGGGCCACGACGCGGTCGAACCGCTGCTGGTTTTGTCGGTGCTTCACCGCGGGGACTGCCCCGAGGTCGAGCTGGGCGGGGGCCACCATCGCGCGGCGCCGAACTACACCAACACCTTCGAGTGTCAGCCGCTCTCCGTGCAGCACCGGCCACCGCACACCATCGCGCGCCCGCGGATCCATAGTCTCCATACCGCGGTGGTCACCGGCCCAAAGGGCGAAGACATCCACGTCGACTACAACGGCCGGATCACCGTGCGCATGCACTGGGATCGCTCCGACGGTCCACCCGAGCTGTCGTCGTGCTGGTTGCGGGTCGCGCAGATGTGGGGTGGAAACGGCTGGGGTTCGAATTTCATCCCCCGCGTGGGGATGGAGGTTCTGGTCGCCTTCATCGACGGCGATCCCGACCGGCCGATCTGTGTCGGCAGCGTCTACAACGGCGCGCACTCGCACCCATACCCGCTGCCAGACGATCGCACCAAGAGCACGATCCGCACCCAGAGCACGCCGGGCGGCGATGGTTACAACGAGCTGACGTTTCAGGACGCGGCTGGGGCCGAGCAGATCTACGTCCGTGCCCAGCGCGACCTTCGGACCCAGGTGCTCAGCAACGAGAGCCGCAGCGTCGGCGCCGATCAAACGCTCACGGTCGGCCACGATCGGTCGATCACCGTGGACGGCGACCAGCACACGACGATCAAGGGCAATCAGACCCTGGCGGTCGACGGTGGTGGGGCTACAGGCCTGCCGGGCAGTTCGGTGACGGTCAAGGGCGCCGTCGAGGTGCGCGTGACCGACCTCGGCACGGTGCTCATCGACGCGGCCGAGCGCATCGAGCTGCGGGTGGGCGCGAGCTCGATCGTGATGGACGGCATGACGATCCAGTTCCAGGCCGGCGCCGGCACGATGCAGCGACTCGACGAGACCGCGGTGGTGCTCGCCGGTCGCGGCGCGCTGATGCGGCTGGGCAGCTCGGTGATGGTCAACGCGGCCTCGGGTGCGACGCTGCAGATGGACGACAAACAGACGTTTCTCGCCTCGAACGCGGGCAGTCAGGTCATGCTGACCGACGGCGTGCTCGCGACCGCGGGCCTGGGGGCAACGCTGGAGCTCAGCGCGGACGCGGCCTTGAACGCGGCGAGCATCGCCGCGACCGCCGGCCAGGGCGCGACGCTGACACTCGACGCCAACGCGGCGCTTGCTGGCATGGAGGCGTCGTGTACGGGTGCGAGCGGGTCGCTGACGGTGGGTCCGTCGGGCGCCGCACTCGATGGCACCAAGGTCGACGTCACCGCGGTGTCGGTGGCGAGCTTGGTGTCGGCGATGGTGAAGATCAACTGATCCATGTCTCGGCGCAGCGCCAGCATCGAGGAGCTCGTCGCCACCCTCGCGGGCTTCTTGCGCGACGATGGCTGCCGATTGTTGCAGGTGCTGGTGGATGCCGAGCTACGGCGATCGATCGTCGGTCTGGTGATGGCGCAGGAATTTCGGCCGACGAACCGCGCGCCCTTCGTGGCGTTCGAGCACGAGCACACCGCGGCGGTGCCGGCCTGGTCGCAGCGCGCCGAGCATGCGCGGCGGCAACACCAGCGCCGACGTGAGGGCGCCGAGGCGTCGATCGCTGGGTTGCCGGCGGCCCCGGTCGGCGGTGACGAGCGGCTGGTGTTTGGCCTGCAGCTTGGACAGCTGTTGCTGGTTGCGCCGCCCCACAGCGAAGGGTTGGTGGTGGTGTTGGCACCGGGTCACGTCGAGGCGCCGACGAAGTTCCGTGAGTCCGTCGCGCTGCTGCTCGGCCGGCGCGAGCTTGCGCCGGTGCGGTGGATCGTGATCGAGGCCGACGGTGACGCGACCGGGCCGCTGGTTACGACCCTGGGTGTGCGGGCCCAGCGGATCGACACCCGACTGCCGGCCGCGGGCGCGGATGCCGAGCTCGAGGCGTTGATCCGTGATCGGCCACCCGCGGGTCCGCGTGGGGCGACGCCACCTTCGCGGCCCGACGTGCTGTCGCGGGTTCCCGACGCCGATGGCGAACGCCGCCGGGAGATCGGTCGGCTGTCGCTGGGCGCCGCGCTGGCGTCGAGTCGTGGTCGCGGCGCCGAGGCTGTCGCCGCGCAGCGTGGCGCCCGTGATCTCGCGGCCCAGGCCGGCTGGACCGGCGATGCTGTGACCCTCGAGCTCGCGCTGGGTGGCCACCTCGTCGCGGCCGGAGCGACCCGCGAGGCCGAGCTGTCGTTTCTGCGCGCGATCGAGACCGCCCGGGCCAGCGGGATGCATGACAAGGCCGCGGCCGCGGGCTTCGGGCTCGCGGCGACGCGAACCGTGCGTGGCGAGCGACATACCGCGCTGGTCGCCTACGCGGATGCGGCACTCGCCGCTGAGAAAAGTGGAAGCTCGATGCTCGCGATCGAGGGCAGCCGGCTCGCGGGGCAGGCCGCGCTCGAGCTGCGGATGGAGCCGCAAGCGATCACGTTTCTGGCGAAGGCCGTCGGGCTCGCCGAGGCCGCGCCGGTGGGCGTTGGCCTCTCGAGCGCTGCGGTGGCGGCACGGACGCTGGCCGCGATTTGCCGCAAGCGTGGTCTCGGCGAGCGTGCGGCGGCCCTCGACGCTGCGGCCGCGCGCTTTGGCGAGCACGCGCCGCCCGAGGTCTCGACCGCGACCGTGGCACCGGTCGCGTTGCCATCGATGCCGGCAGCCCAGCCCAGTGCCCCGCCGACGCCCGCGAGTGTGGCCGCGCCCTCGGCCGCACCTTCGGTGTCGCAAGCCGCGTTCGTGCCGTTCGACGAAGGCACCGGAAGGCTGACGCTCGATCAGAGCGCCCGCAGGCACCGGCGCGGGGTCGCGAGCGACCCGACGCCGCCCGTGCAGGGCGCGCGCAGTTGGACGCGCGACGAGATCGATTCGTTGCAGCACGCGGTCGACCACTCTCTCGGTGAAGACGCCAGCCGCATTCTTTCGCGCGACGAGCTTGCGGCGCTGA
>CANLQR010000534.1 GCA_947492135.1 Deltaproteobacteria bacterium
ACTACACGATGGAGCTGCTCGACGGGCAGGACTTCGGCGATCTCGCCCCGCTCGACTGGCGACGCGCCTGTGCCCTGCTGCGCGACATCGCCTCGGCGCTGGCGTTCTTGCACGCGCGCTCGCTGCTGCATCGGGACATCGCGCCGCGCAATGCGAGGTGTACTGCCGATGGCCGGGCCAAGTTGCTCGACTTCGGGATGCTGGCCACCATGGGCACGACCAGCGAGATCGTCGGGACGATCCACTCGATCGCGCCCGAGATGATCCTCGGATTTCCGATGGATGGTCGGGCCGACCTGTTCGGGCTCGGTGCGATTGCATTCTGGCTGCTGACCGGACGTCACCCTCGGCGCGCGCGGAATCTCAACGATCTCATTCGGGAGGGCCGGAGGCGAGCCCCGCGGCCCTCGAGCATCGTCGCCGAGGTGCCCGCAGAACTCGACGATCTGGTGCTGTCCATGCTCAGCCACGAGCCGCTGGGCCGGCCCACGACGGCGGCGCATGTGATCGACAGGCTGAACGCGATCGCCTCGCTGCCAGCGGCGGAGGAGCTCGAGGTCGCGCAGGGCTACATTCGCAGCGCGGACCTGGTCGGACGCAAGCATGAGCTCGAGGTCGTGCGCAAACGGATGATGCGGGCGTTCGCCGGCAGCGGCGGAACCATCGTGATCGAAGGCCGCTCGGGTATGGGCAAGACCCGCTTGCTGCACGAGATCGAGCTCGAGGCGAAGCTCGCTGGTGCGCAGGTGTTTCGCGCGCAGGCCCAAAACGGCGGACCGTATGCGCTGCTGCGAGCACTGGGACTCGACGGTCGCACCAGCGGCGAGTCGGGTCCGCTCCCCGAGCACTCCGTGATCGGTCGCCTGCTCGGCGACGAGCTGGTGGCGGACGATGGCGCCACGTTCGTGGGTGTGGCGGCGCGCACCGACAAGCCGGCCGACAGCGACCTTCGCGAGGAACGACTCGCGCTGCAGTCGGCGCTAGCGCAGCGGGTCGTGAGTCTGGCCGAGCGCGCGCCGCTGGTGGTGATGATCGACGATCTGCAGCGCGCCGACGAGGGATCGGCGGCCACGCTGGCCTCGCTAGCCTTTGGCGCCCGCGAGCAAAAGGTGCTGCTGGTGTGTGCGCTGCGAACCGACGAAGCCCTCAATGCCCGTCGCGCGGTCGCAAAGATCCGGGAGCACGCGATCGTGCTGCATCCTGGGGGCCTGGGCACCGCCGAGGTCGAGCAGTTGTTGCGCACGATGTTCGGTGACGCGCCGAACATCGCCCGCTTCGCGCGATGGTTGCGACGTCAGGCCGGCGGGAGCCCGCTGCACTGCAACGAGATCCTCCGGCACATGGTCGAGCTGCAGTCCATCCGCGTGCGCGATGGCGTGTGGTCGTTCCCCGAGCGCCTCGACGACGAGGGGCTACCGCGCGGGCTCGCCGAGTCGCTCGACGCGCGGGTCCGAGCGCTCGGTGCCGACGCCCGCGCGCTGGGTCGAGCGATCGCAGTGCATGGCGGCCGGGTATCACTGCCGACCTTCGTCGCACTCGCGATCGGATTGCGCGAGGACGAGGCGTTCGCCGCGCTCGCGCAGCTCGAACACGAAGACGTCCTGGTTGGCTCCGGCGGGCGTTGGGCGATGCGCCACGAAGGGCTGCGCGAGGCATTCTTGCGCGACATCGATCCGATCGAGCGCATTCGGCTCGAGTTGCATGTGGGCATGACCCGACTCGCCCAGGGGCCGGTGTCGGCGGAACACGAGGCCAGCATCGGCTGGCACCTTCTGCGCGGGGGTGAGCGGCGCAACGGGGCGAGATTGCTCGCCCGGGCCGGCAAGCGGCTCTACGAGGCAACTTCCTATGCCGACGCGATCGCTCCGTTGGCGGCGGCGCTCGAGGTCTACGACGAGACCAACGCCAGTCCGGCGACCCGCGTCCGCGTGCTGGAGATGTTGCACACCGCGGGTTTCTACTCGGACCGCGACGCCGCGATGAAGTACGGCGATGCGACGATCGAGCTGCTCTCGCGCTATGCGGGTCTCCACATCGCGCGAAGAGTTCATTTTCTCGGCCTGAACCTCGCGCTGTATCTCGGGATCGCCACCGCGTGGCTGCTGCGAAGCTTCTTGCCCCGCGGGCGAAGGGGTCCGGCGCCCGTGGCAGCGCTGCGCATGTGGCTGCGCGCGACGGTCTATGCCGCCGGTGTCGCCGGGTTTTCGTTCGAGACCGAGCGTCTGCGTCGGGTGGTGCAGTGGCTCGAGCCGATGTCTCGGCAGCGACGGCCCGATGTGGCCAACGCGCGCCGGTTTGTGGTCAACCTGCTCGCGTTCAATCTCGGGCGCATCCACACGGTGCGCACCTCCGGCGCTGCCGAGCTCGCGGCGTTTCTCGCCGACCCCGGCGACTACAGCCTCTCGGAGCGCCGCCTGGTGATCGGCGGGGCGACGTTCCAGCGCGGCCTGGCGGCGGTTCGTAGTGGCAGTCCCGAGGCGCAGGCCGAGATCGCCGCGCTCGAACGCCTCGACACCAAGCTATGGGACATGGGCGCGCTGCAGCTGCGTGCCCACTATCACCTGTGGCGCGGCGAAGACGACGAGGCGCGACGGATCTGGACCGAGGCGGAGATCGAGTTCGTCCGCATGGGTTCGCTGTGGCAGCTCGAGTGCGTGCACCATGCGTCGGCGTGTGTGACCGCGGCGATGAGTGGCGACGCGCTGGGCCTCAAGCGCCACATCGAGGCCCTCGCCCGCCAGGTCGCCGCGGGGCTCAACTATCGGGCGCACCTCGACATCGCCCGATCGGAGTACTCGCGGCTGCGTGGCGACTTCGCCGGCGCGTCCAAGGCGGCCGAGTCCGGTCTCGCGGGGACCCCCGAAGGCGAGGGGTTGATCCGGCCGTGGGCCATGACGGCGAAGGCCGACGCGCTGCTCGGCTGCGGCGAGGTCGATGCCGCGCGGGTGCTGGCCGAGGCCACGATCGCGCTGTGCGACGACGGCGAGCACGGCCAGATCGCGTTCAAGCTCCGCGCGATTCGTACGCTCGCGGCGTGCGAGTCGGCCGCTGGGGAGCACGACATCGCCGCGGCCCGTCTCGATCGCGCGATCGAAGAGGCCGAGGGCCTGCTCAATCCGCTGTTTCTGGGGTCGCTGCACGAGGCCCGCGCGCAGGTCGCGATTGCGGTCGGCAATGAGGTCGTCGCGGCGCACGCGGCTTCGCAGGTCGAGTTCTGGTACCGACCCACGCGCAACCCCGTGTTGATTGCGCGGTGGGAACGCTTGGATCGGCTGCTGCGACCGGCCCCGGATTCGACCTCCGAAGCCAGCGCAAACGAGATCATCACCGAGATGATCGGGGCCGAGACCGCGCACCACGACACCCAGGCCGAGGTGCTGTCGATTCTCAGCGACTGTCGGACCGCGAATGCGCGGGCCGAGCGTTCGCTCGAGATGTTTGTCGAGGCCGCGGGGGCCAAGCGCGGGCTGCTGTACCTCGCACGCCGTGGCCGACTCAGCCTCGCCGCGCCGACCCACGGCAACGAACCCGAGGCCGAGATGCTGCGCGCTGCGGTATCACGCTTGGCGCGGGCCCGAGGCTCACCGGATACCGCGGCCTTGGGCTTCGAGCCGATCGACGATGCGCCGTCCACGGGCTGGTGCACTTCGGTGATCGCGTGCACGAACGATGGTCGTACGCGGATCATCGGCGTGCTGTTGCTGTGCGCGGGCGATCGCGTGCTCGAGAGCCCGTCGGATTCGATGGGCGAGGCGATTGCTCAGCGGCTCGCGGCGGACCTCGATGGTGAGGCGGGATCGGTCAGCGTGTCGGGGTAGGGCGGGGTAGGGCATCTCACCGGCTGAGTTGCTTCTTCCCGCAGCGCCCGACTCGAGTCAGACGCCGCAGCGCCGCAGCACTCGCCCGCAGGGAGTCCCAGCACGCCGTCGCCACGATTGCGGCGAACTGGTCTGCCCCGTGCAATGCGTCGACGAACATCCCGGCGAGCACGGCGGTGGTGTCGCCGAACCGGTGCATGCGGAGCGCCATGCGGACGTTGGACGTCGGTTTATGGCCCGAGGTTGCCGCTGCCGAGCAACGTCGTTAGGCTTCTAGCCCGTGGGTGTCAGAGCCACTGTTCGCAACGGCCGCCTCATCGTCGACGAGGAGACGCGGCTGCCGGACGGCACCGTCCTCGACTTGGTGCTCGACGACGAGGGCGACGGGCTCGATGACGAGCAGCGCCGAGCTCTCGACGCGGCGATTGCCGCGAGTCTCCGACAGGCGGCCAACGGTGACGTCGCGCCGGCAGAGGAAGTCCTTGGACGCCTCCGCGCGCGGCGCCGCTGATGGAAAAGCCGGTCTTCACCACGCCGATGGCTGACCTCCAGATGCTGGAGGTCGATGCGTGGTGGCGGGAGAATCGCGACAAGGCGCCCGACCTATTCGAGGAGGAACTGGCCCTCACGTTCCGCATGCTGTCCACGGCGCCGGGAGTCGGCAAGCGCTATCCGCATCCTGGTGCCCTGGTCCGACGGGTGATCCTGCGGTCCACGCGGAACCACGTCTACTACGTGGAGTACGTGGACCATGTGCTCGTCGTCGCCGTCTGGGGCGCAGTGAAGGGCACAGGACCCGACCTTTCGGGAGTTTGATCGTCCCGTGCCCCGCGTCCGCCCAACGAGTAGGCGTTCAGCGGCGGCGCGCGTGAGCGTAGCTCGTGTGGGCCGTCCGTTGCAACGGTTTGTTGGGCGGCGCAGTGTTACCGATCATCCCGGTTGCTCAACAGATCGCGTTCCGTCTCACGCACGATCGTGAGGTCGGAGGAATCCCCTTTGAGCCAATCTGGGAAACGGGCAACCAAGAAGGTCTGAAGGTCGACCCCCGGCGAGCAAATGCTCCCGGCGTCGGTCCAAGTCGCGTCGCACTCGTCGCAGGAGAACAGGTCTTGCTCGATCCGGGTCACACGAACGCGACGGAGCCAGCCCTGCTCGCATCTTGGACACCACCGCTTCGCGTCCCCACACTCGGCGCAGGCCCAGAGCGAGACGCCGGACGGACGTTCACCGATCTGGGTGACCGAATCGGCCGGCGCGAGCACATCCTTGAGCGTGCGCACGCCCTATTCGAGGAACTCAGGGCCAGGGCTGCTCGCGTTGGAAGCTCTTTGTGATCGTGCTCCCGCCGCGCTTGATCTGCACGAGTGCTGTCTCGGACGTTCGTAGTTCCTGGAACACGGTGAGGAAATTCGCTGTCGTTTTGAACGCGAGACCGTTCACCTGCTGGATGATGTCGCTGTTCCTAAAGGGTGTGGATGCCATTCTGATCACGCGGCCGCCTGCAATGGCTTGACGATGGCGATTTTGGAGCGGGCATAGTGTTCCCAAGCGAGGTCCCAGCGGTCGGAGAGGACGAGGGCGCGGATCGCCATTGTGCCGCGGACGCCGGGGAC
>CANLQR010000535.1 GCA_947492135.1 Deltaproteobacteria bacterium
CCCATACAGACCGCGGCTCCGACGCGCGCCTGAGTGAGCGGCTTGCCTCAATCAGACGTTTGCCCCGCCCCGCTCGAGGTGCGCCGTCGCCGAGAACGGCCATCCTGCCTCGCGTGGCAGCCCAAACGCTTAACCATTATGTAAAGTACAGGACCCCTTTATGTCGTCTATCGGCCTCGGCGCACAGGGGTGTAGTCGCGGAGAGTTCAAGTCGATCGCGCTGAGCGTCGACGCTGTCGCGGACGACTCGAAGTCGATCGCTCCGCGCGGGGGCACCGTAACGGACGATTCGAAGTCACTTGCTTCGTCGCCGCCGCACTGTCACGCAGGGTTCGAAGTTGATCGGCCCGCGCGGCGGCGCCGTCGCGAAGGTGTCCGAAGTCGATTCGCGCCGAGCCGCCGCGCTGTCGAAGAGGTTCGAAGTCCCTCGAGCCCCGCGGCGGCGCCCGCGTGGACACATTCTCGACGTTAGTCTCGCGGTTGCGCCACTTCAGCTTCGCGATGTGCTCGTGATACTCGGCGCCTTCGACGTGGACTGCGCTGATGTAGATCATGTTGGGCTGAACCGGCGCTTGCCGTCTCCGTCATGGATCACGCGCACGCGAACGCGACCTGACATTGTTGCTCATCACCATCGGGTCAGATCCCTTCGTCGCCATGTGAAGTACCACTCGACGATCGCCTCCGCTCTTTGCCTTGCGTGCTCTGCCGGACGCTGCGTCCATCGTGGCCGAGCAAGTCGAAGATTCGCGCTGACGGGATACTTCGAGCACGCGTTCGCGACCCCGCGGCGTCGCAAGTAGCGCCCGCAGACCGACGCTCACGGTACCAGCCGGGCGACCCAGCCGGCGGCAACGCCCGCATCGTCCAGCCGCGTGCCGACCACGAACACCGAACCATCTTCGGCGATCACCACGTCGCGCAGATCGTCGTCCCCGCTGGCGGTCTCGAACGCGCTCGCCCAGATCCGAGTCCCGTCCGGCGCGACCTTGACCACGAACGCATCGCGGGTGCCCAGCGCCGAGTCCCAGCCCACCGCGATGGCGGCACCACTGGGGTCGATCGCGATGCCGTGGACGTTTGCGGAAAATGCGTCGGTGACCACGGTGGCCTCGAGCGCGATCCCAGCGGCACCCGCGATACCCACCCAACCACCCACCGCTTCGGCGTAGCCGGAAATCCACCGCTGCCCCGAGTTGGGGTCGAGTGCGAGCGCGAGGCCCTCGTTGTAGTCGCTGACACCAAAGTCAGAGCGCAGACCGATCGAGTTGACCACGGCGCCGAGAAACGCAAGCTGGGGCTCGGGGGCACCATAGCGGCCCGCCGTGTACACCACGTCACCGTCCACGACGAGATCGAAGGCGAAGCCACCTTCGGGGGTGTAGGGCTCGCCGAACGTCCGCCCGGTTTCATCGCCGTCGAGGCTGTATTCGATGACCACGCCGCCCTGGCTGACGTCGTAGCCCGCAACGTACATCGGACCTGCGGGCTGCAGGGCGGCGGCGAACAACACCACCTGGGGCTCGATGAGGCTCCACAGCAGGCTGCCTTGCGCGTCCAGCATCGCGACGCCTGCGTTGGAGCCACCGGTGTCGCCGTCGACCGCGACGCCGATCCGCTGATTGGCGCCGTTGCCCGCGACGTCGAGACCCCAGGTGTACGCGCTCGTCCATCCTGCGTCGGGAAATGCCCAGGTCCACACGACCGCGCCGTCGGGATCGATGCGCCACACCCCGGGGACTGCGGCGCCATCGAGCACGACGACGAAACCCACGGCGAGATCGCCGTTCGTGAACGGCGCGAGCGAGTGTCCCGAGCCCGAGGTGTCGCCGTCCATCGTGCGGGCCCAGATCACCGTGCCCGACACTTCGCACTCGGGGCTGCAGCCATCGCCGGCGGTCAGGTTCTTGTCGTCACACTGCTCGGCGTCGTCGAGCACGCCGTTGCCGCAGGTCGGCGTCCCGGTGTCGTTGGTGGTGCTCGCGGAGGTGTCGAGGGTCGTGACCTCCGTGGCCGAAGCGCTGCTCGTCGAGGCGCTGCCCGGGCTCGTCGTCGGGTCACTGCTGCCGTCGCTCGTGGCACCGACCTCCACGCAACGATCCGCCAGGCCATCGCCCGCGAGCCCGCCATAGCGCGCCCCCGAGGCACAGGACGGGTCGGGAAACGAGCACCATCCGGTCGGCTCGCAGACCGCGTTCTCGCCCGCACCTCGGCAGTCCGAGGCCTGCTCGCAGACAAAGACGGAGCCACCACAAGCTCCCAACACTGCCGGGCCCAGCCCGAGCATCACGACCAGCACGTGTTGTCCGCCCGAGAGCACTCGCCGACAGCATACGTCCGGCTGCGGCGAGGCCGCCAGGCCCACGCGCGCCCGCCAAAACCCGGCACAAAGCCGCGATGGGAGCCGCTGCGGGGCCCACTGCGCTTGTCGAAGTCCCGCCAGCTTGGTGACACCGTTGGGGTCGCTTCTTAAGTATTCTGCCGCGGTGCCGGACGGCAAGCTGATCGCGGGCGTGCTCGCAGCAAGCCTTGGCTACGCGGTCGTGCGCTACAACGTGTTCGGTGGGGTCAGTGCCGACCAGCTGCCGGTGTTCGTGACGAACAAAGCGATCTCGGTCGGCAGTCTGGTGCTGCTCGGGGTGTCGCGGGTTGTGATCGACAAGCCCCGACGCAAGCACCTGGGCCTGATCGGACTGGCCTTGGCGCTGCTGCACGTGATGCTCTCGCTGTTGGTCTTGCAGCCGACCTACCTCGCCAAGCTTTACCTCGCCGACGGCAAGATGCAGTGGTTCGGCGAGCTGTCGATGCTCACCGGAGCGATCGCTACCGTGCTGCTGCTGTGGCTCGCCTACGCGACCACGACCCGGCCGCTCCAGGATCAACGCCCAGGCTCGAGCCTGCTGCCGAGCGTCGGACGCATCGTGCTGGCCTTGGTGGCCGCGCACAACCTGCTGCTGGGCGCGTCGGTGTGGATGAACCCCGCGGGCTGGCCCGGCGGACTGCCGCCGATCACGCTGCTGTCGTTCGTGATCGCGACTGGCCTGTGTGTGCTGCCGAAGTCGCGCTAGGTCCGGGCGGCCTGGGGCGCGCGTGCTACAACCGCAGGCATCACCGATGGACGCGAGAGAGCAGCCAACACCAGGTTTGCCGGCAGGCCCGGGATCACCCGCCCGGCAGGGCTCTGCTCGACTGGTGGGGGTGGCGGTCTTGGCCCTCGCGCTGCTGGCCGCCGGTGGACTGCTCTGGGTCGCCATGCAGCCACGGCCGCCGCTGCCGCCAGCGGCGCCGAGCAGCGGGCGCTGACAAAAAATCGGCTGAAAGCCCTGACACGTCGGCGGCGTTCGGGTGGCATGCGCCTCCCGCCAGCCTTGCTCGAACAACTCCGTAGCCTTGGAACCGCGGCGCTGATCTCCACGGCCGTGTCCGGTTGTGCGACGACTCAGCCTGACGCTCCCCGCGCGCAGGCACCGTTCGCGGGGATGCGAAGCCACGCGAACCCGGGCAGGCCGGCACTGCAACCGGCGCCACCCAGTGCGTGGCCGGCCGCGCAGCCGCAGCCGCAGCCGCAGCCGCAGCCGGTGATGGCCAGGCCGATCGCGCCGCAACCCGTCGTCGTGCAGCCGGTCGCGCCGCCACCGGTGCCGCGGACGTGGGAATGCGGCCCGTGTGGCATGGGCTGATCGCCTGAGGCGCCCTCCCTGCTTCGTCGACGAGCCCGCGCGGCTGGCAGATCGACGCCGAGCCACGGCATAGTGCGACGATGAGTGGCGTCCGACTCGGTATTCGGGAGAACCTCGCGCAGTTCACCCTCCTGGTCGTCGTCAACGCCTTCGTCGGCGCGATGGTCGGGATGGAACGGACGATCCTCCCACCGATCGCCGAGCAGGAGTTCCACCTCGAGGCGAAGACCGCGGTGCTGGCGTTCATCGTCGTGTTCGGCGTGACCAAGGCGCTGACGAACTACCTGGCCGGTCGGCTGTCGGATCGGTTCGGTCGCAAGCTCGTGCTCGTTGCCGGCTGGCTGGTCGCGATACCCGTGCCGTTCTTGTTGATGTGGGCGCCCTCGTGGAACTGGGTGCTGTTTGCCAATGCGCTGCTGGGCGTGAGCCAAGGGCTGACGTGGTCGACCACCGTGATCATGAAGATCGATCTGGCCGGGCCGAACAAGCGTGGCCTTGCGATGGGGCTCAACGAGTTCGCCGGGTACTTCGCGGTCGCAGGCAGCGCCCTGGCCACGGGATTTGTCGCGGCGCACTACGGCCTGCGACCGCAGCCGTTCTACCTGGGCGTTGGTTTCGTCGCGATCGGCCTGCTGCTTTCGATCTTCGCGGTCCGCGAGACTGCCCACCACGCGGCCGCCGAGTCGCACCTCCACGCTGGCGGCGCGACGAGGGCCATGCCGACCCAGCGCGAGGTGTTCTGGCGGACCTCGCTGGGCGATCGCAACCTGTCGAGCGTCAGCCAGGCCGGCCTTGTCAACAACCTCAACGACGGCATGGCTTGGGGCCTGTTTCCGATCTTCTTTGGCGCCGCGGCAATGGACCTCGCGCAGATCGGCATACTCGCGGCGATCTACCCGGCGACCTGGGGCGTCGCCCAACTCGTCACCGGAGCGTGGTCTGACCGCGTCGGTCGCAAGTGGCTGATTGCCACCGGCATGTGGGTGCAGGCGGTGGGCATCGCGGCTGTCGTGCTTGCCTCGGGCTTCGGCGGCTTCGCCACCGGCGCGGCGCTGCTCGGGGTCGGCACCGCAATGGTGTACCCAACGCTGCTCGCGGCGATCGGCGACGTCGCCGATCCGTCCTGGCGGGCCTCGGCGGTCGGTGTCTACCGCCTGTGGCGCGACCTCGGCTATGCGTTGGGGGCCCTGCTCGCGGGCATCGTCGCCGACGCGCTCGGACTGCCCGCGGCGATGTGGACGGTCACCGCGCTGACGTTCGGGTCGGGCGTAGTGGTGGCCGTGCGAATGACCGAGACCCTGCCAGTCCAACGCGTAGTCGCCGGCTCCTGAGAGCAAACGATCAGAGCCTAGGGCGTCACGCAGATCCGATCGTCGATCCGAAACCCGCCGGCTCCGACGTCTCCGTGTCCAAACACCGCGCCGAGCAGCGCACACCGCTCGGGATCGGACGGTTCGTCTTCGCCCTGACAATCCCGCGCGTGCTGCTCGACGAAGCCCACCGGGACCACGCGCTGTGGTTCTGGCGCGAGCGCGTTCGAGGTGTACGACGGCACTTCGCCGACCATGCCCGCGAAGCGGTCGTCGCCGTGACACGTACTGCACCGCGTGACGCTGCCGAGCAGCGCGCCGGCGTAGGGAGCCTCCTGGGCAAGGGTGGTCTCGACCGGAAACTCGAGCTCGCCCTTGAGCGTCCGTCCGGGCTCGACGTACTCCCCGAACTCGAGCGAATTCGCCGCGTCGCCGACGGT
>CANLQR010000536.1 GCA_947492135.1 Deltaproteobacteria bacterium
ATCTGCTTCTCCGCGTGCGCGCTCAGATCGATGTGCACTTCCTGGTCGCTGATCACCCCGCCGGTGAATGCCTCGGGCCCCTCGATGTCGACAGCCAGCGGATTCGGCTTGAAGTCAACCATGCCGATCGACGAGCACTCATCCACCAAGCTGCTGGGATAGCCGTTGTCCGGCACGAGCTTGTATTCCTCGTCCCTGGCCGTGATGTCGATCAAGCGGACAACCCCGCCGTCACCCCGGTCGCGAAACGCGTCGCCAACGCAGTCTGCCTCGGGCTCGAACGAGTGGCGAAATCGCAGCTCGAGCCCAAAGCCCGTGGGTACCGCGGGAAGCGTGATCGCGGGCCCCACGAGTCGGGTGACTCCGGCGTAGTTCTCGATAATCGTCATCTCCAGCGTGCCGGGGTAGGGCATCGCTCCGCTGTTCCAGTCGTTGTTGGAAAACACCCAGCCCGTGACCACGGTTTCGCCCGGGTTGAGGGGGTCGTATACCCAGTCGGAGCTCGCTGTATCGTAGTTCGATAGATTGTACGGCTCCGAGGTCCACGCCTCGAACGCTCCCGTCGGCAGCGGGACCCGGCAGTCGTTGGTGCACGCGTCGAGGTCCTCCTCGTTGGTGTCTTCGCATTCCTCGACGGCGTTGGCCCTCGGGTTGAAGTAGCCGTCGCCGCACTTGGGCTCGGTGCAGTCGAAGTTACAGGTCTCCGAATCCCTCGGTCCATCGACGCCATCGTCGCACTGTTCGGGAGCCGGGGGCCGAAGCTCGTTGTTGAGTGCGTCCTCGTTGAACAACCCGTCACCACAACTCGGGAACGTGCAGTCGCGGTCGCAATTGGCGTCGGACTGCCCCGGCACGAGCGGGGTGCATGATCCGATCGGCGGGCCCTCGCAGAACGAATCGCCGGTGCTGGTGCCCGGATCGGTGGTGCCCGACGACTCGCTCGTCGGATCGGTCGAGGTGGTCGACGTCGCCGGCGGTCCGCCGCAGAAACCGTCGATGCAACGATCGGCAAGTCCGCAGTCGAGATCACTGTTGCACGGCAACCCGGTCGCCGCAGCACCGTCGAAACAACCAACCACACCGCCCAGGGCGACGACCACGGCCGCGGCCAGCGATGCCATCGATCTCGGCCTCGAACCGCCCCGCAAACCAACTTCAACAAGCCCAAGTAACGACGCCACGTGTCCCAGCATCCTAGCCTGCGTCCGGCGGTCTGCCAACTTGGGACCCGATCCCGATCGTGCTACGGTGAGGGGGTATGCTTGTCTCGAATCTTGGATGTCGCATTGTGTGGGCATGGCGGCGAGGCGGTCTCGCGTCTGCGGTCGCGCTCGGTCTAGCCGGCTGCCACGGAGGCAGCGATTCTGACGGTGACGGATCGTCCTCATCGGAGGCGTCGGGTGGCACCGCCACGAGCGAACCCGCAGAGGGCACGACACTCACCGAGACATCGACGGCGGCCACGTCGACCACCACGACCGGCACCAGCACCGGGACGTCGACCCTCGACACCGATGCGAGCACCGGTTCGGGGCTGCAATGCAGCGACGGCCGAGGGGATGCGGGCGAGTTGTGCTTCGCGCCGCCGGTAGACGTGTTCGTAGGCCTACCGGTGGCCGCGCTCGTCGCCGCCACCGTGGCGCCAAAGCAAGGCGCCGCACAAGACCTCGTGATTGGCCACGGTACCGGCATCGCAGTGCTAGCGGGCGACGGCAGCGGGGGATTCGAGAACCTCGCCGAGCTCGATACCGGCAGTGTCGCCGCACTCGCAGTGGCCGACCTCGACGGTGATGGGCTTGGTGACATCGCCGCCGCCCATGGCGATTCCGGGCGGGTCTCGATCGCCTACAATGATCCCGGTGGTTTCGCGTTCGCGCAGGACCTTCCGTTCGACGTCGAGCCCACCCCCTCACCTTCCAGCATCGCCATCGCAGACTTCGATGGCGTCGACGGCCCAGATGTCGTCGCCGTGGACGAGTCGGCCGCGCAGCTCCACCTGTGGCTGCAAGAACCCGGCGGGGGATTCGCCGCGCCGCTGTCGATCGCGATCGGCGGCAACCCCGGCGAGATCGGGGTCGGTGGGCTCGGTGGCAGCGACGCCCCCGACGTCGCCGTGCCCAACTTGGGAGGCACCTCGGTCGCCGTCTTGCTGTTCAACGCGGGCTCCTTCGATATCGCCGACAGCGTGCTGGTGGGTGATGGGCCGCGTGCGGTTGCCGTGACGGACCTCGACGGAGATGGTCTGGACGACCTTGCGACCGCCGATGGTGCCGGCGATTCTGCATCGGTGGCCTTTGGTGGGGCGGCCGGAATTGGCAACGCCGCGATCTACGTCGCCGGTCCGCAGCCGCGGGCGGTCGCGACCGGCGACATCGACAACGACGGCCGCGCCGACCTGGTGGTGTCCTTGCAGAGCGCAAACGCGGTGGCGATTTTCCTGCAGGGCGACGGCGGCGCCTTCTTGTCGGCGCAGTGGGTGGCAACACCGCCAGGGCCGGGCGCCCTCGCAATCGCGGACTTCAATGGGGATGGACTCGGCGATGTCGCTGTGGGGAGCGCCGCGGGGCAAGGCGGCGTGTCGCTGCTGCTGAGCGATCCTTAGAAGCGGTGTGACGGTCGCATCCGATCACCCCGAGGACGCGTCGGGGTCGGGATGACAGCCGTGTCATGCACGTCACGCGCTCACAAGGTACGACCGAAATTGCCGCATTGCCGCCGGATGGAAAATCCTGTGCTACGCTGGCACGGCTATGTTGGTTTGTAGATTGTCCCGGTTGGATTGGTTCGTCGCGAGTTGCCTGCTGAGCCCAGCGACGGGGTGCAGCACCTCGGACGCAACCGCCAATGACTTGGGCGCTGGTACCGACGGCGACGGCGACGGCAGCACCGGCGAGGCCATGAGTTCGCAGACCGCCGGGTCCGGCGGGTCCGACGTCTCAGACTCAGACTCAGACTCGGCCGACTCGTCGACTGGTACCGATCCCAGCGGTCCGAGCGGTACCGGAGCGGACGAGGACACCGGTGGCGTCGACGGGGCCCGGTGCGACAACCCCTGCGGCGACGGTGGCCAGTGCATCTACGGCGACGATGGCGAGCCGGTGTGCTCGTGCTTCGACGGCTATGCGTACAACGGTGGCACCTGCGTCGCTTGCGTCGAGCCACCCGACGGCATCGACCTGCAGCTCGCCGACGTCGAGCTCCGCATCACGATCAACGGCGCCATCCCGCCCGCCAGCTCGCTGGAGTTCGGCGATATCTCGCTGCGCCATCGTGACACCGGCGACATCATCGTGCTCGGCGACACCCGCAGCCCGGTGCTCAGCGCAAGCGTCCTCTCGGGGCCCTACGACGTCTACTTCTCGCATCGCTCAGGTTCGTCCGTCGTCCCCGGGAACCGCAACGTCAAGATCGGTGACCTCGACGCCGGGCCCGACGCCGAGTTCGCGATCAACATCCCGGTGGTCGGCGTCGGTGGCGACTTCTCCTTCGACGGCCAACCTCCCTCACCCTCGGTGAACGACAGCGGTCGTCTGTGGTTCCGCAATGCAAAAACCGGCGACGAGATCCTGCTCGGCGACACCTCGGCCGGCCACTACTCTGTCCTCGCAGTGCCCGGTACCTACGACGTCGAGTACGAGGTCATCTCGGGCGGTAGCAGTGCCCCGGTCAATCCCCACGGGCACGTCGCAAAGATCGACGTCATCGACAGCGAGCTCGCAACGCACATCGACATTCCCACCGTCCTGGTTTCGGGGACCTTCAACTTCGACGGCGTTCCCGCCCCCGACTCGAGCCTCGACACTGGACGCATGACCCTTCGCTCGCGCGACGAGCTGATCCACCTCGGCAACACCCGCGAGGGACACTATGAGGTGCGCGTCCTACCGGGCAACTACGACGTCGTGTTCGAAAGCCTGTCGAGCAGCAACATCGCGCCCGCCAACCAGCGTGCGACCGTCCACTCGCTCGCCGCAGCCGGCCCTGCCATGGTCGAGGACATCGACATCCTGACCACGCCGCTGGCCGGCGCGCTGACGTTCAACGGCATCCAAGCGCCCGCGGATCCCACGGACGACGGTTTCATCGTGCTGCGTCACCCCAGTGGCGACGAGGTCTTGCTGGGCCTGACGTCCGACGGCAACTACGCCCGCCGAGTCGTCGCCGGCCCCTACGAGGTGTTCTATCTCCAGGACACCAGCCGACAGGACGCGCCCCGCAATACCAACGCGTTCATCCGCGAACTGGTCGCCGATCCTGGCACGCCCGCGGACATCGACGTCCCGCGCGTCGACGTCAGTGGCACGATCACCCTCGCCGGTGCACCGCCGCCGGACTCCGACTACCAGAACGGCCACCTGTTCCTGCGCAACATGGACTCGGGCGACTCAGTCCTGCTCGGCACCACCCGCGCCGGTGTCTACGCAGCACCCATGGTCCCGGGTGACTACGAAGTGGTGTACGTCGCCGAGAGTGCGGGCGCTCCACTGCCGATCAACACCGGCGCCGTGATCGATGACGTCAGCATCGTGGCCGGCGAACCCGTCGTGCTCGCGCTCGACGTCCCCACCGTGCAGCTCGCGGGCGCCGTCACCGTCAACAGTCAGCCGGCACCGATGGACTCGCTCGACGTTGGCAACATCTTCTTGGTCGATGCCCTCACCCAGGATCAGCTCTATCTCGGCAGCACCTACGACGCCGGCTACGCCCAGACCCTCACCCCGGGCGACTACCTCGTCTTCTACCGCGTCGCGACCTCGTCGGGCCTCGTCCCCGAAAACGCCAACGCAAACCTCGGCTGCTGGCGCGTCGAGTAGGGCGCTTGACCTGGGCGCGTCGAATCGCAGACACCTGCGATGAGCATCGGCGCGCGTGCGGTCGGACGCCAGAGTCGAGCTGACGGGCCCGGTCTCGAACACCGCACGCGCACAAGGTGCGACCGAAATCACCGCCGCACCGCCCAATCGTGAATCCTGTGCTAAGCTCCAAGCCGTATGTTGGTTTGTAGAGTGCGACGGTTGCAGTGGGTTCTTGCGGCGGTGTCGCTCGGTGGCGTCGTGGGTTGTAGCTCCGACGTTGCAGGCGGTGACGCCGGCGACGGAACCTCGCCGGGGGCGGACGACGAGGAAAACACCACGAGAGAGTTCGACCCGAGCCCAGGGACAGGGACAGGGACAGGGACAGGGACAGGTGAAGATGACGGCGTTACGGCCGGAGGAACGGGCCGACCCACGGCCAGCGATTCGGACGGTGCGGATGAGGGAACCGACGGACCTGAACCGCAATGCGACGTTGCGTGCGGCGACGGTGGCCAGTGCATCTACGGCGACGATGGCGAGCCGGTGTGCTCGTGCTTCGACGGCTATGCGTACAACGGTGGCACCTGCGTCGCTTGCGTCGAGCCACCCGACGGCATCG
>CANLQR010000537.1 GCA_947492135.1 Deltaproteobacteria bacterium
GCCGCCAGCGCGAGGACGGCAGCCGCCAGCCCTGAGTCCCACGCCGCGCGGAGTCCCGCGCGCCCCGCCGCCAGCCACCGGGCGCGGTCGAGCAGCCGGCGCAACTGGGCGCCCTCTCTCATCTTTGGTCCATTTTCGACGAGCGGGGGTGCACAGCGGGCCTCGGTCAAAGGTATAACCGGCCGGCGCGCATGCGTCATGGTCGATCCTCGTCTCAGCTGTGCTGGGCCTGCGGGGGGACCAGGTGCCTAAATGGACGGCCCCTCGCGGTCGTCGAAGGACGAACAGTCGTGGTCCCCACCGATGCCGACGACCACACGCTGGTCGAAGCCGCAAAAAGCGGGGATCGGCGCGCGTTCCAGCTCCTCTTCGAGCGCTATGAGCGCAAGGTCTTCGCGGTCGCCTACGGGTTTCTGCGACACCAAGAAGACGCGCTGGACGTCGTGCAAGACGCCTTCATCAAGGTGTTCCGCTACTTGCCCAACTTCGAGGGGCAATCGAGCTTCTACACCTGGTTGTACCGGATCACGGCGAACCTCTGCATCGACCACTTGCGCCGCAACACGCGCAAGAAAGATGTGGAGTTCGACGACAAGATCCGACACGACGGCGACGAAAGTTCGCCGGTCGACGCCTTGCCCGCGTCAGTTTTAGGCAGTCCAGGTGATGCAGTAGAGAACAAGGAGATACTCGCCGCCGTCGAAGAGAGCCTGAAGTACCTGAGTGACAAGCACCGAGCCGTCATCGTCATGCGAGAGCTCCAAGGTTTGTCCTATGCCGAGATGGCCAAAGCCATGAACTGTTCCAAAGGCACCATCATGAGTCGGCTCTTTCACGCTCGTCGCAACATGCAGAAATTGTTGCGAGAACGGCTCGAGCACCTGCCCGAACCCGGCGACGACGGCGCCGAAGAACTCCAGACCGAGGCTGCGTTGCCATGAACCACGAGAACGACATCCCCACCCAAGCCGGAGATCTCCAGGCGTTCTTCGACGGCGAGCTCGACCACGCCGGCGCCGAGCGGATGGCCCGGACGATCGATCAGGATCCTCAACTGCGTCAGCACCTCAACCAGATGGGTGTGATGCGCGATTTGGTCGGCCGCAGCCTCGAGATGCGGGCAACCCAGGTGCCTCGCGCCCGTTTCGAGCAGATTTGGGACGAGATCGATCGGACCATTACCCAGGACGCAAGCCGCCCGGCGGAACTCCCAGCTTCGTTCTGGCAGCGGGTTTGGGTCGCGTTTCGCCCATTTCGTGTCCCCGTCATGGCAGCGGTGGGCGCGGCGGCGATAGCGGTCGTCGTGATGCAGGTCGGTCAGTCTGGCCCTGTGAATCAAGACGGGGGCGTCGCGTCTGTGCCGAGGACCGCATCGCCCTTGTCGCACGACCCCCAAGTCGCACCCCCGACCCCAGCGCCCTCGATTGCCGAGGCCTTCCCGTCTCCCCGGGCTGCCGAAGCCGAGATCCACGGGATCGAGTTTGGTGGCAAGCAAGGTCGAATCTCGCAAACCGGCGTCGTTACGGTGCTCTACGTGGAGGAAGACGCCACACCGCAGAAGAGTGAACGCTCGCTATGACACGCCGCAGTCTCAAGACCCGCTTGCTCATCCCCGCGCTCGCCGCCGTGCTCGCCCCACTGTCGGCGTTCGTGACCGTGCTCGCCGTTCCTGGCGCCGCCGAGGCCGCGGTCGCCAAGGCCAGCTGCCAGGTCAACGCCGTGCTGTTGTCCAAGGATGGCGACGGCACCATCCCGTCGGAGCTCGACTTCATGAAGTCGACCCTGCAAAACGACGAGTTCGCCGCGTACAAGGGCTTCCATTTGCTGGAGCGCAAGGAACTCAAGCTCGCGCTCGACACCAAAGCCGAGGCGAGTTTCACCAGCGGTCATCGTGTCGGCCTCACCCTACTGGGTGGGGACGAAACCCGGCTCAAGCTGCACGCCGATCTGTCGAGTCGAGACGCGACCAAGTCGCTGCTTTCCACGGATTACAGCATCGAGGACAATGGTCTTCTGATGATCGGGGCGGGCGCCTACAGTGACGAAAAGCGCTCTGGCAAGCTGTTCTTCGCGATCCAGTGTGGTCGGGTGAGCTAGCCGGATTGCCAGTTGACGTCAACGGAGGCAGCCCCAAACAAAGGGGCTGCCTTTTTTCGTTGGGCGGCCCCGCTTGGAATGGCACCTGGGGTGGCTACGCGTTGTTCGTCGAGCGGCGGGCGAAACGAGTAGTGTAGGGGGCCCGCCGGCCAACCGATGATGCGGCGTTCTCCGAATCACAAGCCTGCATCTCGCGCCTGGATCTGGCTGTTGTCGGCGGTCGGGTTCTGGGCCGCGATCGGAGTCGCGGTGATTCTCATCGCGCCTCGTTGGGTTCGCGGGTGGGCGCACCGGACGCTGGTCGAGAAGCTCGAGCGGCGCCTGGACTTGCCGGTCTCGATCGACGCGGTGACCCTGGACTTCGACCATGTCGAACTCTCGGGCGTGACCATCGGCGGAGGCGAGGTTCCGCTCCTGCGCGTCGAAACCCTGCACCTCGCACTCGACCCGTCCGCATTGTGGGACGGGCAGGCCCAACTTCGGGGCGTGGTCGTCGACGGCGGGCGTCTCCAAGGGACGCGCGCCGAACTCACGGACCTCGCGCGGCGATTTCGTGGCGAACCGGGCGAACCCGGCGCGCAGGATGGCGAGCCGGCGCCCGAGTCGAGCCGGCTGAAGATCGCGCTCGAGACTCTCCTGGTGCGCGATCTGTGGCTCGTGATTCACGAGACCGAGCCAACCGAAAGAATCCGCCACGCGGAGATGCGTGCCACCGCGGCGATCGACCCCGAGAACTGGAGTGCGGACGCCGAGCTCGCGGACGTACGCCTGCAGGTGAGCGGCGCACCGCTGGTGACCGTCGAGCGGCTCCGTAGCCACCTCGACACCGAACCCACCGCGGCGGGAAGGCGCCCGGTCTTTCCTGTGCGAATCCAGCTCGCAGGTTTTGGCGCGCCGGTGACCCCCGAGATCGCGGTCTCGGGAGTGAGCGGATGGGTCGAGTTGGCCGACGCCTCCATCAGTGAGGTCGCGGTCGAGATCTCGGGTGGATTCTCCGACCGCCCCGACGAAGTCGCAGCGAATGCACGGTTGTGGTCGGTGGCCGGTCGAGTGCGCCGCGATCTTTCGGCAGGATCACTTTGGGTCGACATGGCGGAGTTCGAGCTCGGGCGTGTACCCGAGGTTCTCAAACGCCTTCCCCTGGTGGAGTCAGAGCAGGCCAGCGTAGGCGGCAGGCTGGGCGTCGTGTTCGGTGGCGGTGTCGCGCGGGTCCAGGGCGAGGTGGCCGTCGAGGGGCTCAACGTCGATCATCGGATGCTCGCGAGAGACCCCGTCCGCGACCTCGGCTTCGACCTGCGATTCTCGGCAGAGATCGATCCTGCGGCTCATCGCGTCGTCGTGGACCGCGCGGTGCTCGAGCGCCAAGGCATCACCATGGAGTTCGAGGCCGAGTTGCTGCATCCCCCGGAGCGCCGGCACCGCCGCTACCGGACGCACGTGCGCGTGCCACCGGTGCCGTGTCAGGCGGTGCTCGACGCGATCCCGCTGGAGTTCATCCCGAGCCTTCAGGGCTTCGTGCTCGATGGCGAATTTGATCTCGATGTCCGTTTCGAAGCGGACTATGCGGATCTCGATCGACTCGTCCTCGATGGTCACGTTGGGCTCTCGAAGTGCGTCGCCACCGGGGTGCCTGCACACGCATCCACCGAGCGGCTGGCCGGTGGCTTCACCCACCGCGTGACGATGCGCGACGGCCGTGAGCGAACCGTCCAGCTCTTCTCGCGCTCGGGGTCGTATACCCCGCTGCAGCAGATTTCGCCGTACATGGTGCAGGCCGTGCTCACCACCGAAGATGGTGGATTTCGCCGCCATGATGGTTTTTTGCCCTCGCAGTTTCGCACCGCCATGCAGCGCAATCTCGCCGCCGGAAAAATCCGACTTGGGGCGTCGACCATCACGATGCAGATGGTGAAAAACGTCCTGCTGGCGCATGAGCGGACGGTGTCGCGAAAGTTCCAGGAGTTGTTCCTGACGTGGTGGGTCGAGACCGCACTGTCGAAGGACCGGATCATGGAGATCTATCTCAACGTGATCGAGTTCGGTCCTGGGATCTACGGCGTCACCCGTGCCGCCCGACACTACTTTGGCAAGTACCCCGAGGAACTCACCCCGCCTGAGGCAGCGTACCTGGCGCTGATGCTGCCGAGTCCGGTCCGTCGGCATGTCCACTACTGCCACGGGGCCCCGGGTCCGTCGATGCAGATCAAGCTCGCGCGTATTCTTGGGATCATGCACGAGCGCAACCGTCTGTCCGCCCATGACTACGAGATCTGGCGCGACGCGCCGCTGGTGTTCGATGGCAACGATCTCCGAAGCGAAGGCGCGTGCCTGGCCGAGATTGATGCGCTGCTGTCAGCGCAGGGCGGTCAGCGGGCGCTCAGTGGCTTGCTGGGTGACGGGCAGGACGCCGAACCCGATCCGCTCCCCGAGCCGGTGGACGAGCCGGTGGCCGAGCCGCGGATGCGATGGTCGCCGAGCGACGAGGAAGATCCGGCCGAGGCCGACGCGCCCGGGCGACCCGCCATGGAAGAGACCCTCGAGCCGGACGGCGAAACCTGGTGAGCGTCGCGCTCACGCTCGCGCTCGCGGCGTTGCTCGGTGGATCGGCTCCCGACGAGGTCGCCGCGAAGGCGCGCGTCGGGCGGGGTGAGGTTTTCGTCGACGCTAGCGCGCCGCTGCGCCCACCGTCGCGTCGTCGCGTGCATGGGCACGCGCGTTTGGGACTCGGCTTTGGCGTGGTCGCGGAGGACCCCGCAGTGGCGATCGTGCCGGGCGTCGCGCTGGACCTCCGTGCGCTCGCGCCGTTACGCCTGGAGTTCGCCGTTCCGTTGCGCTTGAGAATGTTCGACCGCGCCCCGGACGACCCCAGCACCTTGCGCCGTCGCGACTGGGACGAAGTCGGCGACTACTTCGCCGTCGTGAGACTCGTGCAGTACCACAGTGACCATGCGCTGGGTCGCCGGGGACACGCCGGCGTCGCGGTGGTGTTGGGTGGGCAGCAGGACGTCACTCTTGGTCACGGGAGCCTGGTACGCGGCTGGGCCAACGGACTCGATCTGGATCGACGCCGCAGTGGCCTCCAAGCCGGGGCCGAACTCCACGGTTCGTTGCTCGAGAAACCAGCGGTGGTGGGTCTGGAGACGCTCGCGGGCGACCTCGCGGGCTCGCAGATCCTTGGCGCTCGTTTGTTCACGTCATGGGCGGGAGCTGGCCTCGGAGCGACGGTCGTCGGCGATCCGACTGCGCCGCGTCGGCTCGTGGTCGATGCCGAAGATCTCAGCGCGTTCGCACTCGGTCGTGGT
>CANLQR010000538.1 GCA_947492135.1 Deltaproteobacteria bacterium
GGCGTCGCCCCGTTCAGCTGCGGGGTGATCCCCGCTGCAATCACCTACGTGTTCGCCGAGACCATGGGCAACAACCCCGAGGCGATCGCGATCGTCGTCGGCCAGGAGTCGGCGCACGCGTGGGGACTCGACCACGAGTACAAGTGCGACGACCCGATGACGTACCTCAGCTGGTGCGGCGACGTGCAGTTCCAGGATGGCGACTACGCCTGCGGCGAGTACCAGGAACGCGAGTGCTCCTGCGGCGGCAACACCCAGAACTCCTACCAGCACATCCTGGGGTTGTTCGGAGCCTCGGCGCCGGACCTCCAGACACCCACCGCGACGCTCACCAGCCCCAACGACGGTGCAGAGTATGAAACCGGCGCCGACTTCGAGATCAGCGTCGAGGTCAGCGACGACATCGATGTGATCTCGGTGACGCTCTACGTCAACGGCGATGCGCAGGCCACCGATGACAGCGCACCGTTTGGCCCTTGGCCCGCCGCGGACACGCCGGATGGCGACTACGAGTTCTATGTCGAGGCCAGGGACTTCGCGGGCAACATCGGCGCCAGCGACGTTGTCAGCGTGCACGTGGGTGCTGGGGGCGGATCGGGAGCCGGTAGTGACGGCGGCGACGACGACCCCACCGAGCCTGGCGATGGCTCCGACGGCGACGCGGGTGGTGACGACTCCGAGGGCAACGACGACGGCGGCTTCGAAACCGCCGGTGCCCTGCCCCCCGGCTTCGGCGGCGCACGGGGCGACGAGGCCATCACGACCTGTGCCTGCTCGACCACAGATCGACCGGCCTGGTCGATCACGCTGCCATGGCTCCTGGCGTTCGCCGCAGGGCGGCTCGTCCGGCGGCGACGCCTGGCCTAGCGCAGGCTCGCGCGCCCGGCTCTTACCGCCAGGATCGACGAGGTGGTGGCGCAGGGGCGAAGCGATCGTCGTGCCGCGCCGCCGGCCATGGGCTGGGATCGGCAGACCACGGCTCGGGTTCGAACACCGGGTCGATCGGAACGCCGCGTGCCCGCAGCCTCTGGGCAGAGTCATACGTGACGCGATGAAACTCATCGGGTCGCGTCGCGTTGCGTCGCATGAACGGAACCTCGATCACCTGCGACACCAGGGTCTCGCCGAACTCGGTGCCGAGCTTTTCTTCGTCGCGATTCGAGCGTCGCGCGTCGTCGTGGGGTCGCGTGGTGCTCGACGATTTCTTGGACGGCGCTGATTCCGTAGCGGCCATCGGGTGGTGATGCCGGTGCACCGGCGCGCGCTCACGGAACACCGCGACCCCGATGACGCCGGCATGCTGCGCGGTGCCCCGCCTTGCGGTGTAGCTGTCGCGCACGGCGGAAAAACGGAAGGCCGCCACATGATCCAGCGACTGCCGGAATCCGTCGACGACGACCTCGCTGAACGGATCCAGGACATAGCCGCGCTGGCGTTTGAAGTCACCGATGCGCCCTGACAACACATCACGACCATCGACCGTGACGACGACCTCCAGGCGTTCTGGACCATCGTTGATCAGACGCACGGCGTACCGTTCGCCAAGCTCTCCCGCGACGAAGGTCGAGCCGCGGTGCTCGACGGTGGAAAATGCGCCACCCTCGGGCGCGTCGATCATGACGCGAACCGCAGGCGTCGCGACGGGTGCCCGCCACGGCGAACGCTCGGTCGGTCCGTGCGCCGCTGCACTCGGCAGGACGAGACTCGAGACGGCGGTCACGCACAGGGCAAGCGCAGCGAGTGTCTTCGACATCGGACCTCCAGATCCGACGTGTCCACGCACAGGGCGAGGTTTCGATCTAAAGCGCCAGCGCGTGCGGCCTGCAGGGTCGCTGGTTAGCCGCTGTGCCCCCCGGGCGAGCGCGGCAAGCCGGGGTTTGCTGGTCAGGCCGCGCGAGCGGGTCGCGGCCGGAGCGGTGGCGGCTCGCACGGGCGCATGATGAGGGTCTCCCCACCCGAACACGCGTACGCGCCCGTGCTCCGCAGCAGTGACCCCGTGTCGCGCCGGGTTCTGTTCGCTTGCGGACGAAACAGCCCGCGCACGAACGCATCGGCCTGTCGTGTGGAGGCGCCGGGATCCCAACCGAAGAGCATCGACTCGAGGTCCTCGATGAGCGCGGAAGAATTAGGCTCGGCCATGGTGGTAGACCACCTCAGCAAGCGCGGTGCCGCGGCAGAACTCGTGAACGATCAACGCTCGTCAGTGCTTTGACGGACGGCGCCGCCACTCGGGGGCCGCGCCGCCGCCACATCGGTGACGTCGATGGACCAGACTGGGCCGGTACAGTCGAGAACGCCGGGGTTCGCTGTCGATAAAACCGCGGTGGATTTCGAGCCCGTCCTTGGGCGGTGCGCGCGGAGAGATTCGAACTCCCGACTTTCGCCTTCGGAGGGCGACACTCTATCCAGCTGAGCTACGCGCGCTTGCGGCGACGGTTTTACAGGCGGGGTCATCCCCGCGCAAGCCCACACGCGCAAGCCCGATCGCACCTGCCACTTGCGACCCCAAGCCGCCCCCCGAACAAGGGGCCCGCTCGGCGAACGAGCCGCCTCAAAGACGTGGTCGCCGGCCGGGGCGCCGCGAAACTGGCCCAGGAGGACCGCGCTGCTATGCTGTTCCGCATGTGGGCACACTTCGCCGTGGCAGCGGCACTCCCCGACCTCGACCGACTCCGCGAGCTGCTCGAGCGCGTCCGCGAGATCTTGGCGCTCGGCGGCGTGGCGCTCGCACTGGGCGTCAGCTGCCTGTTCGTGCTCGCATGGGTGCTCTCCTACCTGCGCCGCCCCACGGCGAACGCCACGGGAAGCGGCGTGCTCGCGACCTTGGCACTTTGGACGAGCTACGGTCCGGTGGCGCTGACCACCGTTGCAGCGCTGGGCGCGTTGGTTCCGACGCTCGCTCCGTTCATCCTCAAGAGCTTCGCACTTGCCGTACTCGCCGCGGCGGCGGTCTGGTGCATCGCGGTCGCAGCGATCTTCGCGGGCGGCTCTCGCGGGCAGCTCGCCCGCGCCCGGCGTGGGCTGCTGCTGGCGGGCACCCCGTGGTATTGCCTTGCGGTGTATCTGAGCACGTTCCTGTGATGCGGCTCTCGCTGTTCCTCGCCGCGGTCGTGGCCGCTGGGTGTGCCTCACGGGGCCCGAGCCACCGCGCGCTGCATGTGATCGATGGCCAGGTGGTCCACTCGCCACCACCACCCACCACCGCGTACGTCTCGTACCTGCGCTGTCGGCTTGCGCTCGATGCGACTCCGCCGCGGCTCGACGAGGCCGCCGCGCTCATCGAGGCCGCGATCGCTGCGGATCCGCGCGACCCCCAGCTATGGACGGTGCGTGGAGAAATCGCAGCGAGTTCAGGCGACGGCACCCGGGCGCTGGCGTCGGTGCGGCGCGCACTCGAGCTGTCGGCAGACTATCCTCCGGCCAAGCGCCTCGAAGCCCGGCTCGGCAGTGGCGACGCCGTCGCAGGCAAGTAGCCGCCGGGCGCCCCGCTATAGCGGGATATTGCCGTGCTTCTTGCGGGGGTTGTCTTGCCGCTTGTTCTCGAGCATCGCGAAGCTCTGTGCCACGCGTACCCGAGTGTCCGCGGGGTCGATGACCTGATCGACGAAGCCGAGTTCGGCGGCCTTGTAGGGGCTGGCGAACAGCTCGCGATACTCGTCGGCGAGCCGCTTGCGCGTGGCGTCGGGATCGACCGCGCCCGCGATCTCCCGCCGAAAGATGATGTTCACCGCGCCCTCAGCCCCCATCACGGCGATCTCTGCGGTCGGATAGGCGAGGTTGATGTCGCCGCGGATGTGCTTGCTCGACATGACATCGTACGCCCCGCCATAGGCCTTGCGCGTCACGATCGTGACCTTGGGCACCGTCGCCTCGGTGAAGGCGTACAGCAGCTTCGCCCCGTGGCGGATGATGCCGCGGAACTCTTGCTCGGTGCCCGGAAGAAATCCCGGCACATCCACGAGCGTGAGCAGCGGAATGTTGAACGCGTCGCACATGCGGACGAACCGCGCCGCCTTGGTCGAAGCGTCGATGTCGAGGCAGCCCGCGAGCACCAGCGGCTGGTTGGCCACCACGCCGACACTCCGGCCATCCACCCTCACGAAGCCGATGACGATGTTTCGGGCAAACCCGGCCTGGACCTCGAGAAACTGTCCACCGTCCGCGACCTCCGTGATGATCTGACGGATGTCGTACGGCTTGGTCGTGTCCACCGGGACCACGTCGCGAAGCTCGGGGCAGCGGCGATCAGCAGGATCCGAGGACCGCATCGCGGGCGCCACGCCGAGGTTGTTCGAGGGAAAATAGCCCAGCAACTGACGGGTCATCGCCAGCGCCGTGGACTCGTCGCCGCAGCGAAAGTGGGCCACCCCCGAACGCTCGTTGTGGGTCACCGCGCCGCCGAGTTGCTCCTTGGTGACCTCCTCGTGCGTGACCGCGCGAATGACATCGGGCCCGGTGATGAACATGTAGCTGGTGTCGTCGACCATCAGTACGAGGTCGGTCAGCGCGGGCGAGTAGACCGCACCGCCGGCACACGGGCCGAGGATCACCGAAATCTGTGGCACCACGCCCGAGGCCAGCACGTTGCGCTTGAAGATCTCTGCATAGCCCGCCAGCGACTCGACGCCCTCTTGAATGCGAGCGCCACCTGAATCATTGAGTCCGATGACGGGCGCACCGACGTCCATCGCGAGGTCCATCACCTTGCAGATCTTGCGCGCGTGGGCCATGCCCAGGCTGCCACCGAACACCTCCGACTGCTGCGCGAACACAAACACGGTGCGGCCATCGACGGTCCCGTGGCCGGTGATGACACCGTCGCCGTAGACCTGCTTGCTGGCCATCCCGAAGTCATGGGTGGCGTGGGTCACGAAACGGTCGAGCTCTACGAACGATCCGCGGTCGAGCAGGAGTTCGATCCGCTCGCGCGCGTTCATGCGACCGCCGGCATGGAGCCGCTCGGTCACCGCGGCGTGCGTACTCGCGGCCTGCGCGGCGACAGCAGGATCGCGAGTGGCGCCAGGACCTGCACCAACGTCGGCCAGCCGCTCACGGGTTTCGAATTCTGCTCGCGGATCTCGCTTGGGATCGACCATCGGCGGCGCGAGAGTAGATCAGAGCGCGCCCTTGGTCGATGGCACGTCGGTGATAGCACCGTCCGGCCGGCAGGCCATGCGCAACGCCCGGGCAAAGGCCTTGAACGCCGCCTCGATGACGTGATGGCAATTGCCGCCCGTGCGCAGGTGAAGGTGCAGATTCATGCGCCCTGCCACCGCCACCGCGCCAAAGAACTCTTTGACCAGATCGCAATCGAACGTGCCCACCCAGCGGCCGGCAATGACCGGCAGGTCGAACACAAGGTAGGGCCGCCCGCCCAGATCCACGGCGGC
>CANLQR010000539.1 GCA_947492135.1 Deltaproteobacteria bacterium
CTCGGTGTCGACGATCGGAACGTGTGCGGGGCCTATGACGCGCGGGCGCAGCACTGAAGCGTTGTCGTCGAGTCCAATCGGCGTCGCGCACCAGCGTGCAGTGGCGGCATCCAGGGCGATCACGACGAGCGTAACGGGGCAGCGGAGGCGCGCGCGCATCACCGCGAGGTAGACCGGCCACGTGAAGCGCTTGCGGGCGTTCGGGCTGTAGCTGGACCTCGAGGACAAGTGCGGCGTGGGGTTGTGCGGCGCCGGGGGTGCGCAGCACGAGCACCGCGTCGGCACGGCGCTCGGGTGGTTGGAGGTCGGTGAGATTTTCGCTGGACGGGGTGACCTCGACGTCGCCGCGGTAGTCGATCCCGAATGCAGATCGCATCAAATCGAGCACGAGTTCGGGGTGCTCGCGGAGGATTGCGACCAGTAGCTCGTGTTCGACGGACGGCATGGTCGGCGGATCGGGTGGATCGCATCCCTGGGCTTGCGGTTTGTGAGCGACGTGCCATGCCAAACGCGCGTGGTGCCGCGGTGTCGCCCCGAGCAGGTGGCCAGCCGGCGGGCCGCTGGCGGGCCGGTGGCCAGCGGGCTGGACGTGCACGACGTCCCGGGCCGAGAGCCCCACCCGCCTCGGCGAAACCTGCGACGACTGGCCAGGTCAGGCTCGCAATGGCAGGCGAGCGCGTGCGACACACGGCCCCCGTCGCGGTTGCCCAGATCCCGGCCCCACCTCCGCGTGCTCCGTCCGACCCGAAGCTGCTCGAGTTCGTCGAGGATCTCGAGCATGATCGCCGGACCCAGTGTCCGGCTGCCCCTTTTGCACGGTCGAGGACGACCGACTGGTACTCGCGGAACCACTGGCGTTCGCGATCCGCGACGGCTTCCCGGTCAGCGCCGGGCACACGCTGGTGGTACTGCGCCGCCACCTCGCCGACTACTTCGACGCCACGGCGCCCGAGCAGGCGGCGATCTGGCGACTGGCCGCACAGGTGAAGGCACAGCTCGACGCGGCGCTCGATCCTCGGCCTGCAGGCTACAACGTCGGCTTCGATGCCGGCGGTGCGGCGGGGCAGACGATAATGCACGCGCATGTGCACGTGATCCCTCGCTACGCGGGGGACGTGCCCAACCCGCGTGGTGGAGGAGTGCGTTCGGTGAGCCCCGGCAAGGCCGACTACACCGCAGCCGTGCACGCAGGCCCCGCGGCGCCGACGACGGAACCCGGAATTGACCGCGACGCACGAAGTGCTCGAGTGGTGACCGGTGGCAGCGCGGATCCTCTGCTACACCAGCTCCTACCCGCGCTCGACGGCGCGACGCGTGTCGATCTCGCGCTTGCCTTCGTCTTCGACGCCGGCGTCGAGGCGCTTCATGACCGCCTGGTCGACGTCCTTCGTCGCGCGAGCGCGCGGGTCCGGATCCTCACGGGTGACTATCAGGACGTCACAGAACCCGCCGCGCTGCGACACCTCCTCAATCTCCGAGCGATCACCGACGCCGCCACGCACGGGGCGACGCTCGAACTCAAGGTCTACGAAGTCGCCTCCTTACTGGGCCGGTCATTTCACCCCAAGGCCTGGATCGTGCGCGGGCCCGACCTCCAGGTCGCCTGGATCGGGAGCTCCAACCTGAGCAAGACCGCCCTCGTCACCGGGATCGAGTGGAACTACCAGCTCGTGGAGGCGGCGGCCATCGACGGCGTCCACCAGGCCTTCGACCGGCTGTGGAACGATCGTGCGGCGGTGGAGGTCGACGACGCCTGGATCCGAGACTACGAGCGACGGCGACACGCCCCCACCCGGCTCGATCATCCGGTCGAGACCCCAGCGCGGGAGGATCCCCGCCTCGGTGAGATCGAACCTCGGCCTGGCGTCCAGCGAGAGGCGCTACTCAAACTCGACCAGGCCCGCATGCTCGGTGAGCGCGCGGGCCTGGTCGTTCTCGCCACCGGTCTGGGCAAGACCTACCTCAGCGCGTTCGACTCGCGGAACTTCAAGCGAGTCCTGTTCGTCGCCCATCGGGAAGAGATCCTGAGCCAGGCGCTCGAGACCTTTCGAAGAGTTCGTCCCAACGCGCGCCTCGGCCTCTACCACGGCAAAGAGAAAGACCCGGAGGCGGATCTGCTCTTTGCATCCGTCCAGACGCTGTCGTCGCAGGAACATCTCGAAATCTTCGCTCGGCAGCGTTTTGACTACCTCGTCATCGACGAGTTCCACCACGCCGCCGCCCAGACGTACCGCCGGATCATCGACTACTTCGAGCCGAAGTTCATGCTCGGTCTGACCGCAACACCAGATCGCACCGACGGTGGGAACCTTCTCTCGCTGTGCGACGGCAACGAGGTCTACCGTGCCGGAATCCCGCGGGGGATCACGGACAAGCAACTCGCGCCATTTCACTACTACGGCATCGGTGATGTTGCAGAGTTCGACAACGCGCTGCCATGGCGCGAGTACACCGACGAGATGCTCACTGCTGTCGTGGCGACCGACGCTCGCGCGGCCCACGTTCTTGCCACCCTCGGTACCTATACGTCCGGCCCGGTACGCGCCCTCGGCTTCTGCGTGAGCAAGGCCCAGGCCGACTTCATGACAGCCTACTTCCGGGCACGGGGACGGACGTGCGAAGCGGTCTACTCCGGAAGCAGAGCCCCGCGGACCGCCACACTCCAGGCGCTTGCCAACGGCGCGATCGAGATCGTCTTCTGCGTCGACATGTTCAACGAGGGCGTGGACGTACCGACGATCGACACGGTGATCATGTTGCGCCCCACGGGAAGCAGCATCGTATGGTTGCAGCAACTCGGCCGTGGCCTCCGCCATGTCGAAGGCAAGACGCTGACGGTGCTCGACTACATCGGCAACCACGAAGTGTTCCTGCGCCGACCGGAGATGCTCTTCGCTGCGCTTGAACTGAAGTCCGAACGGAACACGCCGCGGGGGATCCATGCCCTCCGCGACGCCCAACTCCCGCCTGGGGTCGAGATCGACTTCGATCTGAGCGCGAAGGACATTCTCGCGATTCTGGAGCGCCATGCGGCCGCCTCGGGGACCAAGCCCGAGCGGTGGTATCGAGAGTTTCGGGTGGTCTACGGCGTTCGTCCCACCGCGCTCGAGGCGGAGCGGGCCGGGCACTTCAAGGCGCTTGTCAAGCGCGGCGGCGGTTGGCTCGCCTACGTTCACGCGCACGGAGACCTGAGCACCGACGAGGCCGAGACATTCCTGCAGTTGCGCCCCTTCTTCGACGCCGTCGAGACGCTCGATCCTGTGAAGAGCTACACCATGCTGGTCCTCCTGGCGATGGTGCAGCTCGGCTCGTTCCCGGGTCGCGTGAAGAAGGCTGAGATCTCCGAGTGGGTATCCACGCGCGCGCGCAAGAGCACTGCGATCATGCGCGACCTCGCGCAGGCTGGAGCCGATCCGCACGCGATCCGGCAACTGCTCGAGACCGATGCGTTCGCTCGCCTCGCGAAGATCGCCGATGGCGCCTACCTCACCAACCGTGCAGAGCAGATCGACGCCTCGCGGCTGGCTGTCAGGCACCCCAAGGCGCTCCGTACACTTGCCACAGAAATCGCCGACTATCGCCTCACGTCCTACCTCGAAGAGGCGAACAAGAACGCTACCAGGCTCCCTCCGATCCGCAACGGTGACGTCGATATCGACGCTCGCTTTGACGTCGAGCCACATCTCGATCGCACGTCGATCGTCTTCCACTCCCGAGGGGAGGCCGCCGGGTCGGCGCAGGCACGCAACACCCAGTACCGTGAAGGCCTGACGCTCGTCCTGTGCCGACTTTCCGCGGCCCAACTCGACATCGAGCGCATCGAAGTCGACACGGACGACGCCGGCATCAAACGCCTCTCCCCCAGCGAGCGCACCGCCGTCATGCCCGGCCTGCCGTTCCCCTGGCGCATGCGAGACCAGCAAGACCATGCGTCGCTCGCCCGCGCGATCGGCAGCGCAACGAAGAAAGTCGGCCAGAAACCCGGCACAAAGGGCGGCAACGACACCAGGAGAATCCGGATTATTCTGACGGAGTCGGTGCCCGAGGGCGAGCTTTGGCACCGCCTGTCCGGCCGCTGAGGTGGGCGGACCGGCCGACTTCTCGGCGCGCGTGTCATCTCTTCGAGCAACCGCTCCCACAAGAACACCTTGCAGGTCCGGAGCGCGAGCTGCGGATCACAGCACCCCTAACGCGGCGGAAACGGACGCCTCTTTGGCAAGTTCCGGCGCTCCATCTCTATGCTTCGGATGCTGCTTCTCGCCCGAAGGTCCGAGGACCTTCTCTGCCGCGGCTACCCATTGGAGGAGTGTATCCCCCTGCTCCAGCTCTTCAAGCGACGGCGTCCTTCCAACAACGTCAGCAATGCCGCGGCAGATCGCCTTGCGCTCTGACCATTCCCTGGAGCGGCGGATGGCCTCGAGCGGCGCCTTGCCGAGAAAGCGCGGGTGAGTGAGCAGGATCGCCTTGGACATCAGTTCGGCGGAGTGGGCATCCGCAGGGGACCACCAGTAGTCCGAGCTGCCCTCGACGATGGTCTCCTCGGGACCGCACAGAACCTCTCGTTCTGTCAGCTCGAGGAGTTCTGCAATGCGGACAAGCGCACTCGACGGCACACCGCGGGGGCGATAGGCCCATCGCATCGTCGAGCCAATGAACCACGAGGCCGTCACCCGAGATGCTCGTCGAACCGAGAACTCGATCGCGAGACACAACACCAGACCTTCGGCGCGACCGCAAAGCAGCGTCGTATTGGCGTCGCTAGCGAACGGGGCGAATGCAAGGCCGAGATCACGAACCTGCGACTCTATTGCGATGACGTAGTCGCGGCGGCGCATGAATCTCTCAACTTGGGCCGACATAGGTCGGTGATCCAGGCTGATAACGGGGATCGGATGGGTCGTAGAAGATCGTTGCCGTGTCGTATCTTTCGGATCGCATGAGAGCCTCGCGCCGTGCAGCCGAACGCCGACCGCTTGGTGTATCTGGCTTGATGATGACCACCATACCAAGGGCGTCGGGGGACTGATCGGCAAGTGGCTTCTCGAACGCGTCTTTTCGAACCGGGCCGAGTGCCGTGTCGATTGGATACTCTGCCTTCATCCCCATGGCTTCGAGCTCAGCTTCGATCTGCCGATGCGCCTCCTGGCCCGTGATCGCCGCAGCGCGAGTCCGCGGGTTGTTGGCGCCACGCGGCGCATCCCCCCCACACCCCGCTCCCGCCTGCGGCGACAACCCCAGCGGATCGCTCGCGATCCCCGGATCCCCAACATACCCATACACCCGCAGTCCCGCGCGCAGTCCCAGCGGATCCCGCGAGATGTACTGCCCGGCATCCGGGTCATAGTACCGCATCCGGTTGTAGTGCAGCCCGG
>CANLQR010000540.1 GCA_947492135.1 Deltaproteobacteria bacterium
AAGGGCTTGCGGGCCTGCGAGCTCGAGGCCGAGGCTGTCACCGCGGTGTGGAACCCCGAGGCGCGCGACCGGATCCTCGCCACTCTCCCGGCGGACGCACACTACCGCACGGGGTTCGAACACACCGAACGGTGGTTCGACGACTTTGCGAGTACATGGACCGAACTCCGCATGGAGACCTGCGTCGCAGAACTCGCGCAACCCGGCGACACCCACAACGCGCACGTGACCGAATGTCTCGCCGAACGGCTCAGCACGATGGCGGCGGCCGCCGACGTGCTCGCGAGCGCCGATCTCGGTGGTTTTGCCTACACGCCTGGGTTCGTGATCGAGGCGCTCGACCTCGGCGGGTGTCGGGACGGCAGAGCTGACATCCGAGCGCAGCGCCCAGCCGATGACGCCTTGCGGAGCGACATCGATGCCGCACGCCGGCAGCTGATCGCTTCCCAGGCCCTGTCCGAGCGGGGGAAGTTCGACGACGCGCTAAACCTGGCGCGACAGGTCCACGCTCGGGCCGAGACCCTGGGCTGGCCGCCCCTGGTACACGAGTCGGCGTTCCGGGTAGGGCGGCAGATGGCACGGCGCGGCGACCCCGTGGGCGCAGGTCGCTGGATCGAAACCGCAGCGTTCGGCGCCCTCGCCGAGGGCGAGGATGAACTCACCCAGACCCTTGCGCTGGCCATGACGGCCGTGTGGCTCGACGATCGCGGCAACATCGACGAGGCACGCAGGTGGATGCACCTCGCCACTCGACTGTGCTCACGACTCGGGCTGGACGGGTCGCTCGACCAGGCGACGGTATTGTCGGCGCAGGCACGCTTGGCCCGCAATGCCGCTGGGCACGAAGAAGCCCTCGCGGCCGACCAGGCGGCGCTGGCGATCCGCGAACGCTGGCTCGGTCCCGGCCACCCTTTGATCGCATCGTCGTGGAACAGCCTTTCGGCCGACTACGCCGAGCTCGGCGACCCTGACGAGGCAGTCGCAGCCGCGGAGAGAGCCTTCGAGATCCGTCGCGCGGCCCTCGGCGATGCCCACCCCGACGTGCTGCAGTCACTCATCAATCTCGGTGTGACCTACTCGCGCCTGGGTGCGTTGGATCTGGCGAAGGACGTGCTGGCCGAGGCGATTGCGCTCGGCCGTCGTACGTTGGGTCCCCGACACCCGCTGGTTGCGACTGCCTACTACAACCTCGCCACCGCCCACTTTCGTCTGAAGGAGTTCGAAACCACCACGCTGCTGACCCAGGACGTGGTGGAGCTACGAGAGCAGGCCCTCGGGCCGGCACACCCCGCGGTCGCCGAGGCCCTCAACAACCTCGCCGGGGCACTGATTCTCTCCGGCCGGTGCGACGATGCGATGGCAGCGGCTCTGCGCGCGCTCGAGATCCGTCGCGCGCGGCTGGCCCCAGGCGACCCTGAAATCGCACAGAGTCTCAGCGCGCTCGGTTCCGTGCGATCGGACTGCAAACGATCTCGCGAGGCCCTGTTGCCACTCGAGCAAGCGTTGTTGCTGATCGACAGCGACGCCGGCGAGACGCTACACGTCGCCCGTTTGCGACTGGGGTTGGCGTTGTCGCGGTCTGGCCTCGACCCATGGCGCGGCCGGGCGTTCGTGCGCATGGCCGCACAGCAGGGCAGCGGCAAGACACGCGAAGACGCCGAGGACTGGCTGCGGGAAAACCCACCGATTTGAGCCCATTTTTAGCCGCACTGCGCCTGGATCGGCGAGCACCGCGCAATCCGGGCCTCATTCCTGGCTTGTCCCTGGGGTCCATTTTACTATACTGCAGGTCATTATGGTGACCGTGCGAAACCCCTGGGGCTCCAGGGTGGGGGTGGGGTTGGGGTCCGGCCCTGACCGGGCGAGGTCGGGAGTGGGCGATGCAAGTCGCTAGCACCGCCACGGTTGCCGATGCCGAGGGGGAAACCGCGCGGCTCGTCGAGCGCTTCGCTGTCGATCACGCAGGCAAGGATGCCGCGTCGCTGGTTCGCGCGAGCATCGATCAGTTTGGCGAACGGCTCGCTGTGGTGTCGAGCTTCGGAGCCGAGTCGGCAGTGCTGTTGCATCTGGTCGCCGCTGCGGACCCGACGATCCCGGTGGTCTTCATCGACACACGACGACACTTCGAGGAGACCCTGGCGTATCGCGATCGACTCATCGCCCATCTCGGACTCACCGAGGTCCGCGTCGTCGGGCCCAATCCGTTGCGGGTGTTGAACGAAGATCCCGAACAGGACCTCTTCGGGCGCGATCCGGATCGCTGCTGCCGGATGCGCAAGTCCGAGCCGCTGCTGCGGGCATTGCGTCCGTTCGACGCATGGATTTCGGGGCGCAAGCGCCACCAGACCGAGTCGCGTGCGAACGTGCCCTTCGCGGAGGCCGACGGTCGACATCTGAAGGTGAACCCGCTGGCCGCGTGGGGCAAAGAGGACCTCGATGCGTACATGCAGACCCATCGGCTGCCGGCGCATCCATTGGTCGCTCTCGGTTTTCCGTCGATCGGCTGTTATTCGTGTACCAGCCGGGTCGGTGTCGGTGAAGATCCGCGGTCGGGTCGCTGGCGTGGCCGCGGCAAGACCGAGTGCGGGATCCATCTCGGGCTCGGCGAGCTGTTGATCGACGGCGGCGGGATCTGATCTTTCGCCCTCGTCCCCGATCGATCAACGCCGACCGTAGACGATCACGTTGTACAGCCTCGCCTCTGACTTGCCGGGGTTCTCGTATTCGTGGGGCACGTCGGCGGCGAAGCTGAGCGCATCGCCAACGGCGAGATCGTACGTCGCAGCGCCAGCACGGATCCGCACCGCGCCGCTGATCACCAGCACGCCTTCTCGCGTGCCCGTCTGATGGGGCTCGGCCGTGTGGATCGACCGCGGCGCGAGTCTCAGCTCATAGACCTCCGTGTCGCCCAGAGCTCGTTCGGGCGTCAGCGGACGACTCTCGAGCTCGCCGCTGCGCGAACGGATCACGCTGGCATCGGCGACGCGAACAATGGTTCCACCCTCGGTTCTGCCTTCGCCGAGCATGGCGGCGAACGGAAGCCCCAGGCCGTCACAGATCCGCCACAACACGCCGAGTGTGGGATTGGTGCCGCCACTTTCGATCTGCGACAAAGTGCCCTTGGACACCTCGGTAAGCACCGCGAGTTCGTCGAGCGAGTACCCCCGTGCCCGACGGATTGCCCGCAATCGCTCACCGACCTGACGCGCGAAGTCGTTGGAAGTCGCGGCGGCCTGGGCCGCGACAACCGTGTCACGAGGACTCGAGCGCGACCGAGCGGGGCGGGCCATCAGGCCGGTGTACGCTAGCATCCGCCCATTGTCGCGTCGACGGCGACCGCGGGCGGTCGCCCGCAGCCCGCACGACCACGCCAGCGGGGAGGTCCGCGTACGCAGGCTCGGGGTCTTTGTAGGTGCCGGCCAACCGATCCCACACCGTCGTGAACTGTCCGAAATTGTAGCGGTAGTACCAGTGGTGCAACGTGTGGTGCCCGGTGTAGTTGATCAGCTTCCAGCGAATCCACGACACGCGGTCGTGGATCATGACCGACCACAGCGTCACGAACGCGAGCATCAGCAAGTACAGCAGGGCGTGAACCGGAAAGAGAAACGCACACAGGTGGTGTGGCAGCGCCTGAGCGAAGGAATCTAGCGGGTGAAACGCGGTGCTCGCCCACGGCGTAGGGACGCGAAATTGGTGATGATGGCGGTGTAGCCGGTGATACAGCAGATCGCTGTGCAGCGCGCGATGAACCCAGTAGACCGCGGTCTCCGTGAACGCGAGATACAGGCCGAAACTGGCGACGAGCCACGGCCAGCCATGCTCGTCGACGTCCCAGTAGAGGTTGCCGTAGCCATGCGATAGCAGCCAATGAAACGGCACCGCGAGCGTGGCGTTGCCGAGAATCGAGATCGACCCCCAGAACCGGGCGCTGCGATTGTGCGCCGGATCGGCGACGAAGTCGGGGTGGAATCGGCGCCGTCCCCACACGAACATCAACAGGTAAAACAGGCCCGAGAGCGCGAAGTAGGTGAGCAGGCCGGTGACCGAGAGCACCGCGAGGATCGCCAGCGGGTTGTCTTCGATGCCAAGTATTTTGATGAGCATGACGATGACCTCGCTAGATCGAGTGGGCGGCAGCGAACGGACACCGACCGACTGCCGGTGCGTCGAGGGTGATCGGGGACGGCTGCCGCGCGGGCCTGGGCGCCACGGCGCGACGCTCGAGCACCTGCATGCGATGGAAGGGCCACGGCCCCGGCAGCGCGTCGACGATCGTGCGCAGGCGATAGCGCGCGGCGAGTCGCCACCGCCGCAGCACCGTGCCGACGATCATCATCGCGATCGGCTCGAACACCGTACGCGCCACGCAGCTGTGATGACCCAGACCGAAGGGGTTGTAGGTGTACGGCTCGGGGGCCGGTCGGCCGTGAAACCGGTCGATGTCGAAGCGCAGAGGATCGGGAAAGTGCTCCTCGAGGAAGTGAGTGGCCGAGATCGGGGTGAACACGCGATCGCCGACCTCGAAGCGGTAGCCGCCAAACTCGAACGGCTCGCACACGGTGCGCTGCAACGCCACCGCGATGGGCAGCAGCCGCAGCGTCTCGGCGATCGTAGCGCGCAACGCCGTCATCGAGTCGAGGTCGGCAAGCGTCAACGCCTCGTCACCGAGGACACGGTCGATTTCGGGCTGCACGCGCTCGAGCACCTCGGGTCGGTGCACGAGCTGGTAGAGCACGTGATTGATCACGCGCCCGGCATAGACGCCCATGTTCTTGAACGGAATCTGACCGAACACCACGCGCGTGCGGTCGGGCAGTGGCTTGCCGTCGGGTAGCGTGCCCTCGAGCAAGAAATCGAAGTAGTCGCGCGGGCGGTCGAGGTCCGACGCGGTGTGCTGATGCTCGGCGAGACGCTGCTCGATCATGCCGTCGAGCGCCCGACTCGCCCGGCGAACCGAGGGCCACCGCATCAGCGCCATCGGCCAGCTCATCGCGACCACGCCGGTGAACATCGTCGCGTAGTTGCGCAGCTGCCCGGCATCGAAGCCCAACGGCCTGCCGGTCGCGAACAACGAGATGCAATCGAGCCCCATCTGCGAGGTCTGCTCGGTCACATTGAAGTGCTGGCCCGGTGTCCACCGGTCGACGTGTTGCTGCAGGTGACGACTCATCACGGCGAGGTGCGGGGCCAGGGCCTGCCGCGAGAAGCCAGGCGCGACCTGGCGGCGCAGGTGCATTTGCAGCGGACCTTCGGTGAAGCTCGGATGCAGCTCGGTGGCGAGAACCTTCGGGGCTCTGGGATACGTGAGCTGCTGCGAGAACACTCGCGCGCCGTCACGTGCGAGCAACTCGTTG